>JAFTSW010000047.1 GCA_017467085.1 Clostridia bacterium
CCTTCGTTTGTATGAAGTCCTTGGATGCCGCCACCGCCGCCTCCATTGATATGCTTGCCAAGGAGTTCACCAAGAACATCGTCTGCGTCCCCGAAATCAATTCGGTGATATATAAAATCCTGCATATCTTAAATGCAATGGTGGTAGCTCATATTGTTTCCTTTCCTATTATGTGGTGTGCGGTAGCTTCATTATAACACAGGATTCAATATGATTGTTCTTTTTTCTCAAAAGTGTTGCACTTGATAGTATAATTCACCAGGATAAAACAAAAAGCGGTAGCCTCGGCCACCGCTTTTTCATTACAAAGTGTCGATGGTGAGCGTGGGGAAATACTTGCAGAACTCACGAAGCTCCTTGGTATAGTCGCCCTTGATCTCGACGAAGTGATGGATGTAGGGACCGTCGAGCAGTTTTGCCTCCACGCGGGGAAAATCCTCAAACTCCACCCAAATATAGGTGCCGTGGGTGGCGGGACCCTTGACGGTGGGCGCGACGAGGGGCAGAAGCTTATAGTTGCCGCCCGTTTCTCTGTCGATGCGTGCGATGGTGTAGGTGCCATCCACAGCGCGGAACCACTCACGCTGATTGACGAGGCGTGCCTCGGAATCGGGTGCCTTCTCGGAGAGCGGGAAGGGACCGCAGTGCCAAAGCAGTTCGCCGTTGACGTTCTCGGGGTGGCGGACGGTGAACTCGCCGAAGAGAGGCTTGCCCTCGCCGAGGGTGGCACTCTTGAGAAGCACCATGGTCAGGGCGGCGTGCATATCGCTCTCGCAGGAGACCATATAGCCGAGGTCGTTTAAGAGGCCGTAGACGGCGCAGGGCGCGAGCATATCAAACATGAGAGGGGTTGCCGTCCAGCACTCTGCCGAGATGATATCAAGGTTGAACTCCTCGAAAAGATGACGGTAGGTGGCGGCAAGGGTCGCCATGCGGGAGATATACTGCGGCGTGAGATCGTCGAGGGTGTAATTCGTGAGGAAGTACTTTTCGTATTCCTTGATCTCGTCGGGATACAGCTCGGGTGCCTTCTTCATTCTGTCCTCGATGACGGCGAGGTTGATGGGAATGATCTTGAGGCCGAACTTTTCCATGAGTTCCCCTTCGTTCCAAATGACCGAGAAAAAGGGAGCGGGACGGATGCCGATCTGACCGATGCGAAGACCCGTGAAGTTCTTGACCATGCAAGCGGTGCGCACGAAACTGTCAAAGCCGTCGCGGAAGGTCTTGGACTCTACCTCGCAAGAGGGGATGTGGGAGAAGGGGATATGGAATCTCTGCATCTGACGGGAAATGCCGAAGAGACCGCACTGAGAGTCGGTGGGGCGCATACCGTCTACGTAATACTCGTCGTCGAGGGGGGCCCAAAGAAGGACGGGCTTACCAAGTGCCTTGGCGATGTCTGCCGCCGCTTCCTCGTTGCCGAAGTTGCAGTTGATGATCATGACGGCGTCCACCTTTTCGTCGCGGAAGCGTTCGATGACCTCTGCCGCGGAGGCGTCGTCAAAAACGAGGTCGTTGTGTCCGATGCCGCGGTTATCCACGAAGGAAACGTGCGCGTCGGCGAAATGTTCCTCGATGTAGTCGAGGAAGCGCTTGCCTCTTTGCTCGGCGGAGTACCAGGTGAGGAAGGTGCCCTTCGGACGGTCGGTGGCGTTGCGGCGCATTGCCACAAGACCGATATTTACTTTGTAATCTAACATAGGTGTGATCTCCTTTGTCAAAATTCTTCGAGAACGCCAAAGTCGGCGTATTCAAAAATGGGGGCGTTTTTGTCGGAGTTGATGGCAATGACGGTTCCCGCGCGGCTCATGCCCGCGACGTGATGCACCGCACCCGAAATGCCGACGGCGATATAGACGGGGGGCGCCACGGTGCGTCCCGTCAGACCTACCTGCGCGGCGTAATAGGTGGGATATTCGACGGTGTTTTCCGCGACGATCTTGCCTTCCTCGGAAAGCAGGGTCGCCTTGGAGGCACCACCGCCGAAATCAATGCCCAAAAGATTAGTCCACGCTATGGGAGACCTTGTCAATGGCTCCGATGGAGCAATTTTCCTTTCCTACCGCATCCTCAAGCTCGGTGAGTATGAATTTTTTATATTTATAAACGATTATAGCACTTCCCTTTTTGGGTTGTAAATGTAAACAAAGAAAGTATTTGTAAAAATCGATATTCATTTTTGCGTTTTTGGGTTGAAAAATCCGTTTTTTTTGTGGTATGATGGGATAAAACGATAAAAAAGGAGTCCGACGATGAAGCTGATTTCCTTTGAAAAGCTTTACACCACCGATTTTTTTATCAGCGAATCCCTGGTTAAGCCGCAATCCTGGCAAGGGCGCGGAAACGTATACAACGCCTTGGGAAAGCCCAAAATTTCGCACACCCTTCTCTGGTTCAAAAATTGCAGCGCCGTCATCACGGATTCGGTGGGAAACGTCCTTCACGCGGCGCAAAATCAGCTCATCTACACCGCCAAGGGCATTGAATATGAAATTCTCTTTCAGGACACGGGCAAAAGCAAGGAGGACACCGTTGTCATCCATTTTCAGATGACGGACAAGGACGGGGAGGACATTGCCCCTATTCTTACCCCCTTCGTTTGTATGAAGTCCTTGGATGCCGCCACCGCCGCCTCCATTGATATGCTTGCCAAGGAGTTCACCAAGAACATCGTCTGCGTCCCCGAAATCAATTCGGTGATATATAAAATCCTGGCGGAGATTTGTAAAAACCAAAAAAGAAGGACGACAAAAAAGCGGTATGCCCGTATTATAAACGGCATTGAGCTTTTAGAGCAGAACAGCGAATTAGACATTGAGGAGATTGCCAGGCGCTGCGGCATCAGCGGCTGCTATTTCAGAAGGCTGTTCAAGGAATACAGCGGCGAGAGCCCCATACAGTTCCGCCAGCGTCACCGCATCGAGCGCGCCAAGAGCCTTTTGCTTTCCGACGAGCCCTATTCCATCGGCGAAATCGCCAGCGAGCTGAATTTTCTGGACATATACCATTTCAGCAAAACCTTCAAAAAGCTTTGCGGTATGTCCCCCAGTGAATTTTTAAGTCGGTACGGCGCGGAATAGCCCCGTTATCATAAAAAAGAACGCAAAGCCTCCTTCGGGGAATTTGCGTTCTTTTTTTGTCAAGGTGCCGTGAAGACAGGCTTCAATGCTGTACAAGCGATAACCCTAATGCCGTTGCCTGTCAGTCTGCATAGCCCACGAGGGCTTCCATATCCTTGCGCTTTTTGGGACGAAGCGTATCGCCCTCCTTGGGGTAGCCAAGGGTGATAACCAGGCGCACCGTCCCGTCCAAGCCGCAGATTTTGCGGATTTCGCCGTCATCCAGCCAGCCGATTATACAGCTTCCAAGCCCTTGGGCGGCGGCCTCGGCGGTGATATAGGCGGCGAGAATGCCGATGTCGATGGAGCGGTAATCGTTTTTCTTGACACGGGCGCCAAGCGCCGCCGTTGCCACGTAGGGCGCCTCGGACAAAACCAGCAAGACGGGCGCCGAGGCGGCAAACGTATTCATTCCCATACCGCCCACAGCCTTGGCTACGCCAAGGGCGCTTTTGCCGCGGCATACGGTGATGCGGTAGGGCTGACCGTTACAGGCAGAGGGGGCAAGCCGCGCCGCCTCTAAAATGGCGTCGAGCTTCTCTTTTTCGACCTCCTTGGTAGGGTTATAGCTTCGGCAGGACTGCCGCTCTCTGGCAATTTCGGTAAAATTCATATGCTTCCCTTCCTTTTATATAGCTTGTGTATGGGCGCGGCGATAGTCGCTTGGCGACATTCCCGTTTGCTTTTTGAAAAAGCGGCTGAAATAATAGGGGTTTCTGATGCCCACCGCCTCGGCAATCTCCAAGACGGGCAGGGCGCTATCCGTCAGTAGCTCCTTTGCCCGTTGCACCCGAAGCTCCGCTACGTACCGCACGGGGCTTTTTCCCATAACCTCGTGAAAAAGATGGGTAAAGCGGCTTTCGCTCAAGTGGGTAAGCCGCGCATACTCCGAAACGGGCAAATCCTTCGAAAGAGAAGCCAGCATATGGCGACAGACGGCGGTGATTTTTTTGGAGGCGTCCGTCCCCTCGGCGCCTGCAAAGGACACCTTACGGACGCAAAGAGAGAGGATAGCCAAAAGATACCCGCCCGTCACCCCCAGGGACTCGGGCAGAGAAAGACGGTATTCCTCTGCTGTACGGCGCCAAAGCTCCTCAAGGGTTGCGCTTTTGCCAATCTCGAAAACACGCTCCTTTCCCTCCTCTATATCCTTCAGGAGGGTTTTGGGTGCCTCGCCCGAAAAGTGCAGGTAATAGGAAGCGGTAGGCGCATCGCCGCAAAAGCGGTATTCCTGCCTTTCCTTGGGAAAGAAGAATACCAAAGAGCCCTCCTTGACGGCGACCTCCCTACCCCCAAGCACCACGTAGCAGGTGCCTGCTATAATATAGAGAATATGATAATCCACTCTGCCACCGGCTCGAAGAACGGCGGCATCCTTGCCCGAAATATGCTGGCAGCCGCAGCTGTTCAAATGAATGTACTCGGTTGAAACCGCCTCGGTGCTTTTAACCATTCTCTTTCTCCTCTTTTATTGTTATTGCTATTATACCATACAATAAAGAAAAGGTCAATAGCAGAAAAGTGCAAATTGAAAGCAAAAAAGGTTATGGAGAACACCTGGGCGGCGTGGTATACTGTCGATGATAAAAATAGAGTTCTTGAGGTGAAGATATGTTACAAGTAGGAATTATCGGATACGGTGTTCGTATGAGAACCTTTGTCGGCGCGCTTTTGGCAACGGGAAAGGTTTGTGTCGCGGCGGTAGCCGACCCTGACGAGGCGTCTGCCCGCGCCCACGCCAAGGAAAACGGGGTGGAGGACGCCGTCTTTTACACCGATGCCAAGGCTATGTTAGAGAACGAAGCGTTAGACGGGGTTGCCGTTGGCACCCGTTGCCCCCTTCATACGGAGATGGCGGAGCTTGTGGCATCTTACGGCTTGCCTCTCTTTTTGGAAAAGCCCGTTTGCATTTCCGAGGAGGAGCTGCCGCGGCTGTCGGCGCTTTTGCCTGCTATGGAAAAAAAGACGGTGGTTTCCTTCCCTCTCCGTGCCTCGCTGATGTATCGCCGTGTGAAGGCGCTGGTGGATTCGGGGGTGTTAGGCGAGATTGCCCACGTGCAGGCGGTCAACAACGTGCCCTACGGCAGAGGCTATTATCACAAATGGTACCGTGACGAGAGCCAGACGGGGGGACTTTCCTGCAAAAATCCACCCACGATTTGGATTATATCAATCATCTTCTGCAGAACGACAAGCCTGTACGCATCATGGCGGCAAAGAGCAAAATGGTCTTTCGGGGAAATGAGCCCGCAGGCAAGAAATGTGCCGACTGTGAAAAGGCAGCAACCTGCCTTGAATCGCCCCAAAATCTCCAAGACTTTTACGCCACCGTTCCCGCAGGTGAATACTGCTGCTTTGCTGAAGACACAGGCTGCGAGGACAGCGGCAGCTGTATTCTGGAATACGAAAGCGGCTTACACGTGGTCTACACCCAGAACTTTATCGTCCGCCGCGGCGCAGGCAAGCGCGGCGCGCGGTTGGTGGGCTTTCTTGGTACCCTGGAATTTGACTGGGTATCGGGCATCATTACCGTATACCACCACTTTGAGGACAAAACGGACGTATACGACATCAACGCCGAGCAGACGGGAACGCATTTCGGCGGCGACGAGGTGCTTGCCGACAGCTTTATTGCCGTAATGCAGGGCGGCGAAAGCGTTGCCCCTCTCTCCTCGGGCATTGAGAGCGCCCGTCTTTGTCTTGCCGCCCGTCGCGCGGCGACTGAGCATACCGTTATTACACTGTAAGAGGCATTTCTCTGGGATATCTGTTTTTGACACTGTCGCTTTTTGCCAGTGTCACCAAGGGCTTTTGCTTCTTGCGCTGTGCGGTCTTGCCAACGGCGTTACCGACCTTTCTCAAAAATGGTTTGTAAAGGCGATGCCCGAGGGAGCGGTAACGGTATTCAGCTTTTATACCTATATCTTCGCCGCTTTAACCCTTTTCCTTGTCTTTCTCTTTTTCCGTCTTCGCAGTCCCAAGGAGGAGAGGACCCACGAGCCCATGCCGCGCCGTGTGCTTCTTTTCGTTCTCTTTATGTCCTTGACGCTGATATTGACCTCCTATTTCAAAACCCTGGCGGCAGGCTTTCTGCCCAGCGCCCAGCTTTACCCCTTAAACCAGGGCGCCACCTTAATTCTTTCTACGGCAATGGCAGCCGTCTTTTTCGGAGAAAAGCCCAACGCCAAGTGTATTGCGGGCATTCTATGTGCCTTCGTCGGTCTTATCGTGATGAACGTCTGAGGGTAAATTCCATTTTTTACTGACAAAGTTAAAAGGGGCTGTCTCACTATTTCGTGAGACACAAAAAAGGAGCCGAAACGGCGACCTGCGATAAAGCAGGTGCGCCTTTTCGGCTACTTTTTTGCTCCTGTTCGTTTCACTTTTGACGAAAAGCGAAACGAACGCACAAATTTTCTTCGAAAATTTCCTCATTTTGCGCCTTTCTGGACGCAAAATGAGACGGGCTATCTCGTTTGAGATAGCCCGTTTTTTGTATTAAAATGCAATAAAGGCGAAGTCGCCGGGTTCGACGGTCAAGAACCATTCGCCGTTTTCCTGAGTAAGACGCGCGGCGCCCTCCAAGAGCTTGGGGGGAGCGCCCTTTTGGAAGGTGAGCTTGGTTGTTTTCGCTTTTTCGGGGCGGGTTGTTTCTCCCTCCTCTAAGGTGCGAAGAACGCCTGCGTGATTCATCACGGTGAGGTAGTAGCCGCCGCCCTTGCGCTCGTTCACCATCCAATGGATTTTGCCCTCCACATAGCAGGGCAAAAGGCGCCGAAGCAGAGGCACCACGTCCTCCACGGCGCAGAGATTGGAGTGTCGCTTGGCGAAGGACTCATCAAAGGTCAAATCCACCAGATACTCATAGTCCTCCAAGCCGCCGAAGCCATCGTTCAACAGAAGCAGGGCATCGGGAACCTCGTTTTCAATAAAGGTGCGGTATTCGGCAACCCCTTCTCTGTCCTCCTCGCCCGAAAAGAGGCTATACAGCTTGCTTTTCAGCTCGTTCAGCTGGGGAGAGTGAACGGGCCAGGAGCAATAGGTATCGGGCAGGTTAACACGGTCTAACACCATCAGCTCTTGCGGCAGAACCACGGCGATGGGGTTTATCTTTTTACCTACATCCTTATACTTATCCACAAAGGAAAGGAAATCCTTTTTGGTCTGCCCGTAGGGAGAAAGCGCATAGGTGTCCCAATCGTAGAAGCAGTTGCAAAGTCCCCATTCCTCGCTGATAAAATCGGCGTTGCTCAGGTAGGCGTAGAGGAAGATGCGCTTTTGCAGGGAACGGGAGCTTCCGCCGTTTCTGCCCGCCGACTCGTAGGGAAAATCAGAGCCCTTGGTGATGCCCCATTCGTTGGCGCCCGTGCGGTGATAGGAGCAGCAGGTGCAGGGCGGCTCCTCCCCCGGTGCCTTGACGGTGCGCGGCGTAATCCACCAGGGCTCGTAGTAAACGCCGAAGGCGCGCTTCGTTGCCTTGGTCATACCTGCGGCGTAGCAAATCTGGATACGGGCGTCACGGGATTGGGCGCCCACCTCCGCCATAATGCGCTTGGTGCCCACGGAAAGCTCGAAGGCATAGGCAAGGTAAGCGCTATCGGCGGGGATAAGGTCGCCGACCTTCGCCATACGGCGGCGGTAAATCTCAGTCATATTGCGGTAATGCCCTGAAAAGTCCCGGGGATAGCCAAGCTCTGCCATTTCCTCGGCGGTCATACATTCGAGGAACAGGTAGGGCAGGGGGCATTTTTTGAAAATATAGTCGCGGATGCCCTCTGCCGTCCAGGCTTCACGGGGCAAATCCTTGACTCTTGCCAGGTCCGAGGCGTAGTTAGAGAACCATTCGTGCATCTGGAAGCCCCAGAATTTATCTCCCAGCATATCACGGTAGGCGTCAAGCAACGCCCTGTCATAGGGATAATCCTCGATATAGCAGCCGCCCTGCAGGCGGTCAATATAGAGAGGACCGCCAAGTTCCCTGGCGGCGTTCCAGAGGGCGCCGTCCTTGCGGGCAAGGTTATTGAACTTCAAGGGCTCCTCTAACATAACGTTGTGGCATACGCGCATTCCGTCGCCCTGCCGCACCAAGCCCTCCTTGATTTGCGCTTCCCAGACCCCGGGAAGATAGCCGTGTAAAAATGAAAGCATAGTTTTCTCCTTATTTGAATTATTTGAATTGAGAATTGTAAAGGGTGGAGTAGAAGCCGCCCTTTTCCAGCAGCTCTTTATGGTTGCCCTGCTCGATAATTTCTCCGTCCTTCACCACCAGAATCACGTCGGCATTCTGGATAGTGGAGAGGCGGTGGGCAATGATAAAGCAGGTTTTGTTCTTCATCAGCGCATTCATAGCCTTTTGTATTTGAATTTCGGTACGGGAGTCCACGTTGGAGGTCGCCTCGTCCAGAATCAGAACGGGCGCACGGGACAGAAAGGCACGGGCAATGGTTATCAGCTGTCGCTGCCCCTTGGAGATATTGACGCCGTCATCCGACAGCTTGGTATCGTAGCCGTTGGGCAGACCCTCAATAAAGCCGTGAATACGGGCCGCCTTGGCTGCCTCGTACACCTCCTGGGGGGTGGCGTCCTCCCTGCCGTACACAATGTTATCGTAAATACTGCCATAGAAAAGCCAGGTGTCCTGCAGCACCATTGTATAGGCAAGGCGCAAATCCCGCCGCTTGATAGCGTCAATGGCGTTGCCGTCCACGGTGATGACGCCGCTTTGGGGGTCATAGAAGCGCATCAACAGGTTGATAACGGTGGTTTTGCCTGCCCCTGTGGGGCCGACGATGGCAACCGTTTTGCCCTTCTCCGCTAAAACGGAGAGATGCTTCAGAATAACGCGCTCCTCGGTATAGCCGAAGGTAACGTCCTGTAAAGCGACCTCGCCCTCTGCCTGCGGCATAGAAAGGGCATCTGCCGCATCGGGCTTTTCGGGCGCCTCGTCCAGCACACGGAATACACGCTCCGCCGCCGAAAAGGCAGACTGAAACTCGTGCAGGACGTTGGAGAATTCGTTGATGGGTCCCGCAAACTTACGGGAATACTGCACGAACTGGGCAACGCCGCCTAAGGTAATGAAAAAGACAGAGGCGGCGGCGATAGTACCGCTTTGGGAATACATATAGAGGATACCGCCGAACACAGCCACCAGCGCCAGGGAAAAGTTGTTGATAAAGTTGATGGTGGGAAAGAGGGTAGCGGCGTTGTATTCCGCCTTATAGTAGGCGTCCATCGCTTCATCGTTATGCACGTTGAAGCGCTCTGCGATGACCTTTTGCCTGCCGTACGCCGAGATGGTACGGGAGCCCGTCAGCATTTCCTCGGCATAGCCGTTCAGCTCACCGTATTTCTGGGAACGGCGGCGGAAAAGGGGGCGTACCACACGGGAGCGATAGCGTGTAATGATGATAGAGGCAGGGACGGTGAAGCAGAAAATCAGCATCATAGGCGGCGAGATTTGCAGCATAAAGACCGCCGAGCCGATAACGGTATAGAGGCTCGTCATCACCTGTATCAAATCGTGGGACAGGGTGGCGTTGATGGTGTCGATATCGTAGGAAAGATGGCTGATGATGTCGCCTGTGGCGTGGGTATCAAAATAGGAAACGGGCAAGGAGGTCAGCTTTTCAAACACCTGCTTACGCATTTTATAAATGATGCGCTGAGAAAGGCGCACCATCATAAAGGCGAGAAGGTAAGAAAGAATTGCCGAGGCGGCGTAGCAGACCAGCATTTTGATGACGTTAGGCCAGACGGCGGCAAAGTCAACGCCCCCCTTTGCGCCAATGGCATCAATGGCGGCGCCCGAAAAACGGGGTCCCATCAGGGCAAGCTGGTTGGAAAGCAGGGTCAGAAGCACGGCGGGAATAAAGATAGGCCATTGCTGCAAAACGTACTTGCTCAGCCGCAGAAAGAGTCCCTTTTTGTTGCGAATGGGTTGCTTTTCGTTTTTCTGATTAGTCAAGGAAAGCACCTCCCATCTGGGACTCGCTGATTTCACGGTATTCCCCACAGTCCTTTATCAATTCCTCGTGGGTGCCGCAGCCAATCAGCTTGCCGTCATCCAGCACCAGAATCAAATCGCACCCCATCACGGAGCTGACACGCTGGGCAACGGTCACAACGGTGGCGTCGGGCAAAGCCAGACGCAGTGCCTGCCGCAAGGCGGCGTCCGTTTTATAGTCCAGCGCCGAGGAGGCATCGTCCAGTATCAGAATATCGGGAGAGGCGGCAACCGCCCTTGCAATCAGAAGGCGCTGGCGCTGACCGCCCGAAATGTTGGTGCCGCCTGTGGTAACACCGTGAAGATACCCCTCGGGGAAGGCAGATATAAAATCGTGCGCCTGGGCAATTTTAGCCGCCTTTTCCACCGCCTCGGTGGAAAGCTCCCGTCCGAAGCAGATATTTTCCAAGACC
The DNA here is from genome assembly GCA_017467085.1 of Clostridia bacterium. Classification (GTDB taxonomy): domain Bacteria; phylum Bacillota; class Clostridia; order Oscillospirales; family CAG-272; genus UBA1740. The sequence goes on from JAFTSW010000047.1 coordinate 10,542, forward strand.
GTTTCGGCGTAGAGAAAATCATTTTGCAGGACAATGCCCATCATAGCTGTCAGCTCCTCCTTGGTGTAGGAGCCCACGTCCTTGCCGTTGATGCGGACACAGCCCTCATCGGCATCGTACTGCCGCATCAAAAGGCGAATAACGGTGGATTTTCCGCTTCCCGTAGCACCGATGATGCCAAGCCTTTGTCTCTTTTTAAGGGAAAAGGAAATATTGTCAAGGTTTTTCTTTTTTCCAAGATAGGAGAAGGAAACGCCCTCAAAGGAAATATGACAGTCAGCACTTCCCTTTCCGTCATCCTGCCGCCGAGGCAGGTCGGACTCACACTCCAAAACCGCCGCAATACGTCTGGCAGAGGCGGCGCTTTTGGTATAAATAACGAAGATACGGGAGAGGGAAAGCATCGCCATAGAAACCAGGGTAAAATACTGCATAAAGGCGATAACGGTGGCGGCGGTGGAAAGCCCCCTTGCCACTAAATACGCACTCAGCGCCACAACGCCGACGATACCCAGATTCATCAAAAGGGTCATAGAGGGGTTGGAGGCGCCCATGACAGTGCCTGCGCGGGTTTCGTCCTTACAGAGGACGCGGTTTGCCTCGTCATAGCGTCTGTTTTCATAGTCCACCTTGGAGAGCGCCTTGATAACACGAATGCCCTGGGCGTCCTCACGGACCACACGCACCATTCCGTCTACTGAGCGCTGCACCCTGCTATAAAGGGGAACGCCCTGACGGGCGATGGTGTATACGATGATAAAAATCAAGGGGAGGGTGGCAATCATCACCAAAGAAAGACGCCAGTCCATCAGAAGGGTGATGCTGATGCCGCCAAGGAGAAGGATGGGGGCACGGATTGCCATACGCTGAATGGTTGCCACAAAGTTATGGACGTTATAGGTATCCGAGGTAATACGGGATTCCAAGGAGGGGACGGTGAAGGCGTCCGTTTGCTTGGCGGAAAGAGAAAGGGTTTTAGAGAACAAATCCTCCCGCATACGGGTGGAAAACAGCATCGTGGTTTTAGATGCCATTCGGTTGGCAACCAGGTTGCCTACGGCTGCCGCCGCCGCAAAGAGCGCCATTATAACACCGAAAAGCACGATGCGCCCTACGTTATCGCCTGTTCCCTTCCCAATGACGTTATCAATGATATAAGTCAAGAGGAACGGAATCATCAGCTCCGCCAGCGTGGCAACGGTTTTGATACCGATACCCACGGCAAGCCGCTTTCGCATCGGCTTCAGATAGGTAAAAACCCACTTCATAGCGTGTCCTCCGTAAAAATTTCTTTACTGCAAAATTTTTCGTATGATAAAAAAGCGAAGCCCTCGGGGCAATATCTCCAGTAGCAGCAATAGCGGATTGCGGTTCAGGTTATACACAAACCGCCGACGCCGCTTGCCGACAATGCCCACAACCCGTTTTGCCAATCGCTCGGGGGGGACGCACTTTGCCTCCACGCTATCCACGATACGGGCAAAGCGGCGGGCATTTGGCGAATAAAGCGCCGTTTTTTGGGTAAAGCGGGCAAGGGCATCGGTGGAAACGGAGAGCATTCCCGTATTGACTGCCCCCGCGCGCAAAACCGACACCGAAACCCCTAACAGCTGCCACTCCATACGCAGAGAATAGGCGTATTTATCCAGCGCCGCCTTGCTGACGGCGTAGGCGCCCGTAAAGGGCAAGGGGGACAGCGGCGCAAGCTCGCTGGTGACCAAAAGGACGCAAGCGCCCTGATGCAAAAGAGGGGCGAAGGTCTTGTTGACCAAATAAGCGCCGATGAGGTTTATCTCGAAGAGCCGCCGAAAGGCGCTCTCCTCCATCTCCAAAAGCGAGTCCAGCATATAAACGCCTGCCAGATGCACCAGCGCATCTATTTGCCCTGTCTGAGAGGAAACGCGCGCAAACGCCTGCGCCAAGGCGGCGCTGTCGGTGATATCCACGGAAAGAGAAAGGCATCCCTCTTTTTCCCTTGGGGCGTTTTTATCTAAGGCAAAGACGAAATAGCCTGCCTTTATAAGGGCGTCTACCGTCTTTTCTCCCATACCGCCTGCGGCGCCCGTTACCAATGCGTATTTCATAAGACCTCTTATTTTTTGTTTTTGGCTGCCTTTTCCTTGGCGCGCTTATCCTGAATGATTTTCATATGCTCCTCGGTGATAAGCTCCACGCCGTTTTCTCTTGCCCAATCCACGCAGCCGCGCAAAACTAAGGGCAAAAAGACACGGGGTACTGCCAGCACCGTTTTCAGCGCCTCGTCCGTGAACTTGATTTTATCGTCCGCACGGTCGGCGGCGTAGCGCACGGAGGCAAGGCTTGCCTCTCTCATCTGCAAAAGCTCTGCGCGCATTCTCGTTTTTCTGTGGAACCAGAAGTTTTTGCTGTCACGGTAGCCGTAATCCACGGGCAGGGCAGGAAAATCCTTTGCCTTGACGCCGTTGATGATGGCATCCTTATATTTTTTCTTCATTAAAATCTTGTCCACACGGAGAATAAAGTGGGCGCCGAACTGGCTGGTGATGCCGTTAAAATCGTGATAGGGGCCCTCGTAGCCGTCAAGAACGCCGGGCTTGTCCTTATCCGCGCCGTCAAGCTCTCTCATCCAGGTGCATTCGATAGCCTGGATAGCATCGGACAGCACCATCGGGCGCGCCTCGCCCGTTTCCTCCTCCAAGAGGCTCTTTTCCAGGCGGAAGCGACAGCGGGGCATTTTCTCCTCGGGCTTGTCCCCCGGCCAGGAAAGCTTTACTGCCTCCTTGAAGGTTTTGGGGTTGTCATCGATAAAGTTCAGGGTGCATTTGCCGTTGCGCAGGATGTTCTGCGCCGTATTGGAGGAATTGCGACAGCAGAGCAGCATAGCGTAATAGTCCTTGCCTGCCACGTAATAGGGCTGTACCAGGGAATAAGGACCAAGGCTGGTTTTTCCGTCCTCGCACAGGGTACTAATAATCACCGTGGGCATTGGGAAAAACAGAGAGGTCTGGTAAAAATTGTCTACAATGCGAAGGTTTTCAAAGCTGCTCATTCTTTTTTCTCCTTGTGGGTCATATATATTTTTTTCATTTCCATATAAGGGAGGGTATCAAAGCCGTTTTTGATATAGGTATGAACGGCGCCCTCATTCTCCTCTTCCACCTCCAGGCGGAAAATGCAATCGGGAAAGGACTTTTCCAAGTGGGCAAAGAAGGCGCTTCCGTACCCCCGTCCCCGATATGCCTCGAGGAAATAGAGATCCTCTATCCAGACACAGGGGAGCCCGAACTCGGTGGAAAAGCTCTTGGCGAGCATCGCATACCCGACGGTCTTGCCCTCCTCTATAAAAACGAAGCCCTCGGCGTAGGGGTTTTCCTGCGTGCAGGCGTCGATATCCCGTGCGAAGATTTCCTCCGAGCCATTGGTGGAAACAGCATCCGAGGTGTAAAAGACACGCATCATCGCCAGGACCGCCGCACGGTGGGCTTCTGTCATTTTTTCGATTTTCATACTGCTTGCTCCTTCCCTCGGAATTTATCTCTTTTATTGTACCACAGACGCCAAGAAAAAGCAAGGCAAAAGCCAAGAAAAAACACAAAAAACGCACTGCGATGCAGTGCGTTTTTGCGGTTTACAGTACCTTTTGCAGGAACTGCTGCAAACGGGGGTTTTGGGGATTGGTGAACAGCTCCTCGGGGGGGCCCTCCTCGGCAATGACGCCGTCCGCCATAAAGAGGACGCGGTCGGCAACCTCACGGGCAAAGCCCATCTCGTGGGTCACGATAACCATCGTCATACCTTCCTCGGCCAACTGCTTCATCAAGTCCAAAACCTCTCCAACCATTTCAGGGTCAAGAGCGCTGGTCGGCTCGTCAAAGAGAATGACCTCGGGATTCATCACCAGGGCGCGGATAATGGCAACTCTCTGCTTCTGACCGCCCGAAAGCTTAGAAGGATATTCGTCCTTCTTATCCAAAAGACCGATGCGCTCCAAAAGCGCCAATGCCTTCTCCTCTGCCTCCTCCTTGCTCATAATCTTGAGCTTAACGGGGGCAAGCAGCATATTCTGCAAAACCGTCAGATTGTTAAAGAGGTTAAAGTGCTGAAACACCATACCCATTCTTTGTCTTGCCAGGTTGATATCGATACGGCTCTCCAGCTCAATCGCCTTCAATGCTGCCCGATATGCCTTGCCCTCGTGCTTCTTCAGCAAATCCTTCGCCTTGATTTCGGCGATGATGTCCGCATCCTCACGGTCGGGGTCGGCGTTTTTCATCTTTTCAAAGGTTTTGGACGCCATTATGACCTCGGGGTGCAAATAGGGGTCCGCAGGCGTCAGAAGGCTATCACCCAGCCAAACCTCGCCATAGGTAGGCTCCTCCAAGAGGTTCATGCAGCGAAGCATCGTGCTTTTTCCGCTTCCCGAGGGGCCGATGATAACCACCTGCTCACCCTTTTTGATTTCGCAGGAGGTACCGCTTAAAACCTTGATTTCGCCCTTGGGGCCGAAATTCTTATAAACGTTCTTAACGCTTATCACTTGCGCGCAGCCTCCTTTCTACCAGGCGTATCAGTCCCGTTACCAGAAGAACGAGGACTAAGTACGACAGAGCCAGCACCAAATACGGGATAATGTACTCATAGGTCGAGTTGGCGATATTCTGGAACGCCTTGGTCAGGTCCACAACGGCAATAAAGCTTACCACGGAGGTTTCCTTCAAAAGCGTAATAAATTCGTTGCCAAGGGTGGGAACCACGTTCTTGATTGCCTGGGGCAATACAATGCGAAGCATCGTCTGTCCATAGGTCAAGCCAAGAGCGCGCCCTGCCTCGGTCTGCCCGATATCCACGGAGAGAATACCGCCGCGCATAATCTCGGACACGTAGGCACCCGAATTCAAGCCAAAGACTAGAACCGCCTCAATGACGGAATCGATATTGATGCCAATGGCAGGAAAAATAACGAAGTGAATCAACAAAAGCTGCACAACCATAGGCGTTCCGCGGAAGAGCGCAATATACACGTCCGCCGCCTTGGAGAGCGCTTTAATCAGTCCGTTGGTTTTGGGGAGCATCTGGCAGGTTGCCAAAAGGCAGCCCACAATTAACCCCAATAAAAGCCCGCACACCGCTATGATAGCGGTGTGCTCCAGGCCTACGAGGAAATTTTTATAGCCCTCTAACTCAAAGAACTGTCTATAAAAAGTATTCCAGGCAGTACTCATTATTATTTTCCGTTGCTATTCCTTGCAATCATAATGGCGGGCTGCTTGTCAAGAATAACGGCGTTGATTTTGCCGTTTGCCAGGTCAAGCACTGCCAAAGCGCCCGTGTTGTAGCCCTTAGCGGTCAGGTTTGCGAAGCCGTCATAGCCAAAGTCCACATCACCTGCGGTGTACATATAACCCGTGGTACCGTTCTGCGCGCCAACGATGAAGGTCTTATCCTGTGCGGCAAGCTTTGCTACGATATCGTCAGCGGAAGCGCAATCAGCAAATACGGTGTCATCAGCGGCGGTGATAAGAACCTGCGCGGACTCGTAGTACTCGGAGGTGAAGTCAATGGTCTTCAGACGCTCCTCGTTTACGGTCATACCTGCCATACCGATGTCAGCCAAGCCGCTGTCAACGGAGGTGATAACGGCGTCAAACTCCATATCGTAGATGTAGAGAGTCTTGTTCAGCTTTGCAGCCAACAGGGACGCAATCTTCATATCAACGCCCGTCAGCTTGTTGCCCTCGTAGTACTCGAAGGGAGGGAAATACGCATTGGTGGCAACCACCAGGTAGTTCTCTCTGTCAGCACCCGTAGGAACGGAAGAAACGGGGTTCTCATACACGAAGGTAGCGGAGCCGTCAAAGAAGGAGTTGATAATGTTGGACAGCTCGCCGCTTTCCTTCAGGTCGGCAAGAAGCTCATTGGCAGCTTCCTTCAGAGCGGTGTTTTCCTTATCAACGGCAAAGGCATAGGACTCGGCGGTCAATTCGTACGCCTCGAAAACCTTTACCTGCTTCTTTCCGCCGTTGCAAGCGGAGAATGCAACCATAGAGCAAAGCACCATAGCTGCTACCAGAGCAAGCGCTAAAAACTTTTTCATTTCAAAAATCCTCCAAATGAAATATTAATTAAGTGCCCTCATTATACAGGACAAAAGCATAAAAGTCAAGGGTTGCGCCAAAACTTTTTCCTTTTTATTGAATATTTTTCACTTTTGTCCCCGTTTTTTGGATTTATATGCAATACCTTGGCGACAGGTGGGGGCTGTTCCTTTTGAAAATTTGCCCAAATCGCCTTTACTTTTCCCCTTTCCCGTGCTAAAATAAAGAAAAAATGGTTTTTTTCCTGCTTTATATGGTTTTTTTCCATTTGCTTCCCTTTTGGTCTATGCTACAATGAAAAAAAATCGGCTTTTTCTTCATTTTTCACAACAAAAAGCAACGCAAGGAGAGAGTATGGCACACCTTCTTTCTTTTCAGAACGCGGAAAACAACTGGAGCAACGCCCTTCCCATCGGCAACGGCGTTATGGGCGCTATGGCGTATTTTGAGGACAGGGCGCTTCATTTGCCCGTTAATCATTACGAGGTATACTACAATACGAAAAGCGAGGTTCTGCCCGACGAGCTACTGGAAAAGCAGCCCCTTCTTTCCAAGGAGGAGGGAAAGGCACAGCATGATGCCTATCGGGCTATGGCAGACTTTAATCAACCGCCTGAGGGAGAGCCCTTTCAGATTTACAGAACCAAAAGAGGCGCCAAGGGCGGCGGCTACGGCAACAACCACCCCCACCACTCTCATCCTGCCACCGCCGAGCTTATATTCGCCTTTGACGGCGCCTTGCAGGGCGGCGCCCACACCTTGACGCTTTCGGTGGAGGAGGCGTTGCTTTCCTTCGAGCTGAAAAAGGGAGAAAAGCAGCTTTTCCTTTCCATCTGGTGCGCCCGAGAGGACGCCATTGTAATTGAGGTCAAGGAGGAGGGCGGTCACGGGCTTCTGAAGGGTGTATCGCTTCTGCACCCCCTCTTCCGTGCCTCCCGTCCTACCGAGATTGCCTTTTCCCGACGGGGAGAGGATACCCTTGCCTTCCGCGTGACGGATAAACTGCCGCCTGCCACTCCAAGCAGCACCGAGAGGCCCTTTTCCTTCGCCTGTGTCTTGAAGGCGGTAGGCGCCCGTCTCTCTTTGGAAAAGGAGGAGGAAAACGGCGCTTTTGCGCTTTGCAACGCCGAGAAGGATGCCTACAAAATGGTGTTCGCCATATTCACGGAATTTCGCTACGAGGCGCTTCCCGATGACGGAAGGCTTGCCGCCCTTGCCGCCGACATAGAGGGGTTAAAGGCGGCGCACAGCGCCTACTGGCAGGCGTTTTTCTCCCGTGCCAACATTTCTTTACCCGACAAATTCTTGGAGAAGGTCTGGTACGTCAACCAATACGCCTTGGACTGCTGCAGCGGAAAGGATGGGGTGATGAAGCATCACGCCTGCGGTCTGAACGGTCTTTGGGATGTGAAGCGCCCCAACATCTGGGGCAGCCTCTGGTACTGGGACGTCAACATTCAAGCCTCCTTCGCGGGGGTGTTCTCCTCCAACCACTTAGAGCTGGGCAAGGTCTTTTCCGATGGGCTTCTTTCCTACGTGCCCTCCGCTCTGCGCTTCGCCCAAGAAACGCACGGGCTTGACGGTCTTGCCATTGACTACCCCTACTACACATACTACTGCGTCTGGCCCTGGTGCGCTCAATATCTGTGGTTCCAGTACGAATATTCCCAAGACAGGAGCTATTTGCAAAACGAGGCTTATCCTATCTTTTTAGAGCTTTGCAGGTTTGCGCTTGGGCTTTTCAAGCTTGACGAGAAAACGGGGCTTTATTTTGTCTATCCCGACATTTCCCCCGAGCAGGGGCCCTTGACCCACAACACGGTATCCACCGTAGCTTCGGTGAAATATATGCTTTCCTTCACCCTGGAGGCAGCCGAGATTCTGGGCGATGACAACCCTATTTTGAAGGATATTGCCCACCTGCTTTCTCATCTTTCGCCCTATGCCACCTGCGAGGACAGCAAGTACGGACGGCGCTTTAAGGACTCGGACGATGCCCCCGACAACCTTTGGATTCGACATCCCGGTATGCTGATGCCTGCCTTCCCCTCTGCTGAAATTGATGTGGAAAGCACCGAGGAGGAAAAGGCGCTTCTGGACAACACCATCAACTTCTTGGAGGACAACTGCGAGATTGGTATCTTCCAGGGCAGCTGGCTTTCTGCCGCCTCCTCCCGTCTTGGCAAGGGGCAAAGAGCCCTGCGCCTGCTTTACGAGCGCGGCATGGACCATATGCTTCGCTCCAACGGTCTGACGGCGGAGGCAACCGAGCGCTTTATGAACTTCTGTCTGAAGCTGCGCGAGCCCTTATACTACCCTTGTATGATGGAGTTCACAGGCGAGATGCTTGCCGCTGTGAACGAGATGCTGTTGCAGTCCCAAAAGGGGATTATCCGCATCTTCCCCGCTCTGCCCGACGGCGACCCTGAATATGACAGAATGCTCCGCCGCGCGCAAAGCTATCACGAGTATTCCGCCCGTTACAACGAATACCCCGCCTGGCGTAACGTTTCCTTTACAAAGCTACTTGCCAAGGGTGCTTTTGAGGTGAGTGCCGAGGTCAAGGATGGCGTTCTTTCCCTGATAGAAATTCATAGCCTTGCAGGCTCTGCTGCCCGTATCGCTTCCCCTCTTGGGCTTTCGGGCTTTTCGGTTTACAGGAACGGCGCCGCCATTCCCTTCACCTATGACGAAGGGACGGGTATTTTGTCCTTTGAAACGGAAAAGGACGGCGTTTATCTCATAGGGAAGGACGCCAAGGCAGACGAAGTCCGTCTTTCCTCCGCTATCGAGGACGAAGCAGGCGTTCTTTGTCATACCGCCCACACCAAGCGCAGAATCTTTTTGGGCGAGGACGGGGACACCGCCTGGCAAAAGACCCTTGACGCCTTTATCCGTGACCGCTATTTCGGCAATCTCCGTGTAGAAGCCCATACCGCTTATAAGTTTGACTTTACGGACAGGACAAAGGCACAAAAGGACTACGGCTCTTATATGCCGCGGCAGACCCTGTCGGGAGAGACGGGCATGATTCTTTCCTCCCGTATATTCTTCCCCACCGGCGCTATGCCCTTTGATGTCTACCTTGGCTACGGCTTTGAACACACCGAGGGCTTGACGGTTGAGGAAACAGGCAAGGCGGATATGCTGCTTGCCGACTGCATCACGGGCAAGCGCGAGAATGCCTTTGTTTTGGAGCTTCCCCGCGGCTATTACGAGGCGCTGGTGATTTCGGGAAGCGACAGGGAGCCCACCGACACGGTAATTGAAACGGAGGAGGGCGCGCGCTACGGCGGGGTGCCCTTAGCGGCAGGCGACTAGTTTGCCGAGCGCATTCCCTTCAAGGCGGCGCGGGACGGCA
>JAFTSW010000048.1 GCA_017467085.1 Clostridia bacterium
GACGGATTTTGATGAATTTCAAAAGAAATGCATCGAGCTCCGCCGTATGCTTGTTTCCTCCGTTACCACCTTGAAGGAAAGCGCCCAATGAAGCATATATTGAAATTGCATTGCGTAGCTGATAGCATCTTATACCGCAAAAAACGGACTGTCTTGGAAAAGACAGTCCGTTTTCGTTTTTTCTTACAGATTATAATACTTATCAAACTCGGCAGGGTGAGGGATTTTCGCAAGCTCGCGGCATTCCTCCCGCTTGGTCTTGATAAAGTTTTTCAGCAGCTCCTCGGGGAATACACCGCCTGCGGTCAGATATTCGTGGTCTGCCTCCAAGGCGTCCAACGCCTCCTCCAAGGAAACGGGCAGGTGATGCAGCTTTGCCTTTTCCTCGTCGGAGAGGTGGTAGAGGTTGACGTCGTAGGGACCCCAGCCGTTTTCGTGGGGGTCAATCTGATTCTTCACACCGTCAAGACCTGCCATCAGAATAGCGGCGTAGCAGAAATAGGGGTTGCAGGTGGCGTCGGGGTTACGCAGCTCAAAGCGGCGCTTGTCGGGGGTCTTGGCGTATGCAGGGATACGGATAACCGCACTGCGGTTGGAGGTGGCGTAGCCCACCGTCACGGGTGCCTCGAAGCCGGGAACCAGGCGCTTAAAGGAGTTGGTGCTGGGGTTGGTCAGAGCGCAAAGAGAAGCGATATGCTTCAAAAGTCCTCCCATAAAGTAATGCGCCGTTTTGCTTAGGTTGGCGTAGGCGCCGTCCTCGGAGAATACGGGCTGTCCGTCCTTGAGAAGAAGCATATGCACGTGCATACCGCTGCCCGCCTCGCCGTAAATGGGCTTGGGCATAAAGGTGGCGGTTTTGCCGTATTTGAGGGCGGTGTTGTGAATGATGTACTTAATCATCATCGTGGCGTCTGCCATCTCGGACATCTTGCCAAGCTGAGGCTCAATCTCAAACTGACCCGATGCCGCTACCTCTGGATGGTGATAGTTGATTTCAATGCCCGCATCCTTCATATGCAGACACATCTCACTGCGCGCCTCATACGCCTTATCGAAGGGCTTGGCAATATGGTACGCCTTTTGCTTGGCAACCACAACACCTTTGCCCTCCACGGCGCTGTTCCAATAGGACTGCTCGGTGTCCAGGGTGACGCCGATGCTGTTGGGAGCCACCTCCCAGCCCACCTGGTCAAAGAGATAAAACTCAAACTCGGGGAGAATGAGCATCGTATCGGCAATACCCGAATCCTTCATATACTGCTCAGCGGCGCGGACAATGTTACGGGGGTACTGGGCAAGAGGACGGTTTTCGGGGCTGGCGATAATCATCGCGTTACCCGTCATCGAAAGAGTGGGAATAGCGCAGAAGGGGTCTAAGACGGCGGTATCGGGGTCGGGAATAAAGACCATATCGCTCTTCTCTACTACGGCGTAGCCATAGTTGGAGGCGTCAAAGCCGATGCCGTTTTTCATCGTTTCCTCGGAGAAGTTCTGGGCAGGAATGGTCACGTGACGGTACTGACCGTTGATGTCAACCATCTTGAAGTCAACCATCTGGATGCCCTTCTCCTCTATCAGCGTTAAAATATCCTGTACAGTTTTAGACATAGGTGCGGCTCCTCTCACATTCATATTTATTATATTATACCAAAGGAAGTCCCCTTCGTCAAGTGCGGTTGCAAAAAATTACCCAAACGCCCTTTCGCCCTTCTTGACAAGAAAAAAGGGGTGTGGTATACTGTAAAAAAGAAATCCTTTTCTCATCCAAACAAAAAGTGAACGAAAAGAGGACAAAGCAATGCTGGCATTAAAGCTCATAAAAGGCGACCCTTACGGAAAGGACAACTATTCTGCATACGATTTTCAACGGATAGAGCCAAGCCCTGCGTTAGCAAAAGCCATTGAGGAGGAGCTGGCGCTTTGGGAATTTCATATTGAAAGAGTCGAGGTCTATGACCACGATGAATACGGAAAGGAGCGCTCCGTCAGTCAAGGGACGCCCATTCCCGCTACTGCCGACGGCGTTATTCCCGTTGTCTGGGAGGCGCAGCTCGTTGCCGTGAAGCGCGGCGAAGCGCTCTTCTTTATCCCCGGCGGCAAGGGCATCGGCAAGCTCAGCGAAACGCTTTGGAGCGAGTCCTCCAGCCGTTCTGAGCGCTACGAGGTGGAAACCGTTTCCATTGTAAAGCTTGCCGCCTCTAAGGACCCCGTTTCGTATCGAAAATATGAGGGAAACCCCTATTACTCCGTTGTGGGCGTTGACCCTATGGCAACCGAGGTGGTGCTTCACGATGGCACTGTGAAGATTACCAGCGACGCCTTTGATAACGCCGCGGCGCTTCTTTCCCTTTCTATTCCCGCCAGCGTAAAGGAGATTGGTAACGCTGCGTTTTCGGGCTGTGACAAGCTTCAAAGCATTACCGTTGACGTGGAAAACCCCGTTTTCAAAAGCCTCGGCGGTTGCTTAATCAATTCCCAAAAGGGCGTTTTGATTGCGGGCACCGCAGGCGCCCAAATCCCCGCAGGCGAGGGCATCAAGGTCATCGCGATGTCTGCCTTTTCGGGCGTGAAGACCCGACATATCGCCATTCCCGAGGGCGTCAGGAAGATTGAATGGGCGGCGTTTACCCACGCTGATATTGGCTCTGTTGTTCTGCCCAAGACGCTAAAGGAGATTGAGTCCTTCGCGTTTGAATACGGCGAGCTTGGCGCCGTCTATTTCACGGGCACCCAAGAGGATTGGGAGGGCATTCGCATCGTCATCCGCAACGCCCTTTTGCACGCCGCGCCCAGATATTATTACGCCGAGGAAAAGCCCGAGGGCGAGGGGCGCTTCTGGCACTACGGCGAGAACGGCGAAATTATCGTTTGGTAGGCAAGAGAGAATAGTACGAACCCGTTTTAACGAGGCAAATTTCCCAAGGCACGTCAGTTGTCTTTCTCGCAATATTGTATATTGCGTCGAAATCCAACCTCGTTCCCCGAAAAATTTTCTCTCGTTAAAATTCGCAGGACTCCCGAGCCTGTATTTTAAGATGATTTTGGTGCTTGGCGAATGCCGCCAAGTACCACTTGGCAAATGAGAAAAGTGCCGAAAGCGCTGAAAATGCAGGCTCGGGAGCGAGTTCGTACTATTCTCTCTTGCCTAAACGCAAAGGAGAACGAAAAATGACACAGAAAGCAACACTTGACGTAACATATCTATTAAACACGATGCAGCGCTTGATTGAAACGCCAAGCCCTGTCGGGTACTATGAAAAAATGAAGCCGCTGTTAGAGGCGCTTGCCGCCGAATTGGGCTATACGGTGACCTATGACAACCGTTCCACCGCCTATATCACGGTAACGGGCAAGGACACCTCCAAAACGGTATGCGTTGCCGCCCACGCGGACACGCTGGGGCTGATGGTGCGGGGCGTTAACGGTGACGGCACCCTCCGCATTCGTCTGCTTGGCGGTATGAATCTTGTCAGCGCCGAGGGGGAGAACGTCACCGTACACACCCGAAGCGGAAAGACCTATACGGGTATGCTGACCTGCGTGCATCATTCAAGCCACGCCTTTGACGATGCCAAAACCGTAGAGCGCAACGAAAACACCGTTTGCGTTTTGTTGGACGAGCCCGTCAGCTCGCCCGAGGGCGTCAAGGCGCTGGGCATCCGCCACGGTGACTACGTTTCCGTGGACCCGCGCTTCACCGTCACGGAGAAGGGTTATATCAAGTCCCGTTTTATTGACAACAAGGCCGCTATGGCCGTTTGCTTCGCCGCGCTGAAGTATCTGGCGGAAAACGGCGTAAAGCCTGCCTGCAACACCGTTTTTGCCTTTTCCTTCTACGAGGAAATTTCGCTTGGCGGCGTTTGCGTGCCGAGCTATATCTCCGAATACGTGGCAGTGGACATTGCCATTCTCGGGCCCGACAGCGACGGCAGTGAGCGGAAGGTTACCGTTTGCGCCAAGGATGCCCATATGCCCTACGATTACGGTTTAACCAATCAGCTGATTGCCACCGCCGAGCGCATCGGCTGCGACTATGCGGTTGACGTATTTTACCGTTACGGCTCGGAGGCGAGCCAGGCTATGCGCGGCAGCAATGACCTGCGCGCCGCCCTCTTCGGTATGGGCGTTTACGCCAGCCACGGCGTGGAGCGCGCGCATCTGGACGGCATCGAAAATACCGCGCGCCTCTTGCTTGCCTACGTGTTAGGCGAATAATTCTTTCGCGCAATAGAAGGCCGCACCCTTTACAAAAGGGTGCGGCTTTTTGGTTCTGCAAACAAAACGGGCTGTCCAAGAGAAAACCACGATAAAGGGGCTTTCTCCGAACAGTCCGTTTTTTGTAAACGTAACTTTACATTTGAAAAATGAACATTTCGCGCCACTATACGAAAATTCCCGTGAATGACGCGGCGCGGCACATTCATTCGGGTTCGCCGTGCTTCTCTTTTTATTTTGTTATCACACAGACCAATCTTGACTTTTGGGACCTTTTTGTGTTATACTAAATTATCACTACACCACGGAGCTTTGTTATGAAAAAGATTTTTGGCTTTTACACCCGCACCCCGCTTGTTTTGCGCATTCTCGTGGGACTTGCAATCGGCATCCTTCTCGGGCTTTTGGTGAAGGACGTTGCGCCCATCGCCATGCTTGGGGACATTTTCGTCGGTGCCTTAAAGGCGATAGCCCCCGTTCTCGTATTCGTCCTTGTCATTGCCTCAATCGCGAAAGCGGGCAGCGGCATCGGCAAACGCTTCCGCACCGTCGTCTTCTTTTACCTCCTCAGCACGTTTCTCGCGGCCGTGGTCGCTGTTGTGGCAAGCTATATCTTCCCTGTCACCATCACCCTATCGGGTACCGCGAACAACCCCGCGCCGGCAGGGCTTTGGGAGGTGCTTCGCACCTTGCTTTCCAACATGGTGATGAACCCCATCACCGCAATTGCGAACGGCAACTATATCGGCATTCTGCTTTGGTCGATTGTTTTGGGGCTCGCCCTTCGTATGGGTGCATCGGAAAAAACGAAGGAAATCTTCACCGACATCTCGAATGCGGTCACGCGTGTCGTCGGTTGGATTATCCAGCTTGCGCCCTTCGGCATTATGGGTCTTGTGTACAGCTCCATCAGCGAATACGGCATTGAAATCTTCACCGAATACGGAAAATTGCTTGCCCTCCTTGTGGGCTGTATGCTTGCTGTTGCCTTAATCGTCGACCCCCTGATTGTCGCAATCGCCCTTAAGAGAAACCCCTACCCTCTCGTTTTCCGTTGCTTCCGCGAGTCGGGACTGACCGCCTTCTTCACCCGCTCCAGCGCCGCAAACATTCCCGTTAATATGGCGCTCTGCGAAAAGCTGAAGCTGGACCGCGAGCATTACAGCGTGTCCATCCCCCTCGGCGCAACCATCAACATGGACGGCGCCGCCATCACCATCACCGTTATGGCACTTGCCGCCGCCCATTCGCAGGGCGTTTCGGTCAACATTTTCGTTGCCATCCTGCTTTCCTTCATTGCAACCCTGGGCGCGTGCGGCGCATCGGGCGTGGCAGGCGGCTCCCTCTTGCTCATTCCCATGGCTTGCTCCTTCCTCGGCATTGAACAGTCAATCGCTATGCAGGTGGTTGCCGTCGGCTTTATCATCGGTGTCGTGCAGGACTCCCTGGAAACCGCCATCAACTCCTCGGGCGACGTGCTTTTCTGCGCCACCGCCGAATACCGCGAATGGCTGAAGACAGGCAAGGATCTTCCCTTTTAACGCTTCAAATTGCACGTAAAAAGGGGCTGTCTCACTATTTCGTGAGACACCAAAAAGGAGCCGAAACGGCGACCTGCGATAAAGCAGGTGCGCCGTTTCGGCTCCTTTTTTTGCCCCTGTTCGTTTCACTTTTGACGAAAAGCGAAACGAACGCACAAATTTTCTTCGAACATTTCCTCATTTTGCGCCTTTCTTGACGCAAAATGAGACGGGCTGTCTCAAATGAGACAGCCCGTTTTCTTTTTATGCAATCAGACAATAGCCTCGCGGAGCCATTCCAGGGTGCATTCTACCATATGCTTGCCCAGCTCCTCGCTTGCTTCCTTGGCGCTTTCGGCAAACCATTCGGTGTTGCGCTCGCAACGGGACAGGTCCACAAGCTCAGGGTAGGTACCCATCAAAAGGCTGGTTTCCCACTTGCCCGCATGGTCAAAGCCACCGCACTTAATCTGGGCGTCAGCGCCGATGAGAGGAATAACCTTGATATAGGAGAAGGGGTCATCCTCGCTGCCGAGGTCCTCGTAATAGGAGGCGTAGGCATCGCTGCCCCACCAGCCTTCACCCATCTTTTCCTCCATATACTCCATCGTTACCTTCTTGGCCGCCTTATGGCAGGCAATGGTCATAGGCATAAGGCCTGCCGCCTCGGTCTGGTGATGGGGAATGAGGTAAATATTCTTATGTCCTGCGCGAATCATAGACTTCAGAATCCAGTACAGATAGTCCACGTACGCATCCTCTTGAACGTGGAAGTGGCTGGGCTTGGGGGCGCAAACGGCATAGGAAGCCACGCCGTACCAAATGGGAGGGCAAACAACGATTTCCTTTTCCTTTTCCAGCTCACGCAAGCAACCCGTGATAACCAGGGTATCCGTTCCGCAGGAGGCGTGACGGGCGTGGTATTCCAGGGTACCGATGGGAATGATAAAGGGCACCTTTCTATCCACGGCGTCCTGGATTTCATCGTACAGCATTTTGAGCATTTGCATAGTTTCGTTCTCCTGTTCGTTTTATAATTTTATTGCAACGGTTTTTATTAACACCAATATTATACGCAATCAAACCCAAAAAGTCAAGAGAGCACCGCCAATTTCATACCGACAAAAAACATTTTTCCTTGCATTTATCCATTCTTTGTGCTATGATAAAAAAAGAAAACGAAGGAGGCTTTGTCATGGACGCAGATATGACTTACCTGATGGATACGATGCAGCGGCTGATTGAAACGCCAAGCCCCGTCGGCTATTACGAAAAAATCAATCCCGTTATCGAGGCGCCGGCCGCTGACCTTGGATACACGGTAACCTATGATAACCGTGCTACCGCCTATATCACGGTGGAGGGTGAGGACACCCCCAAGCTCTTGCTTGCCTACCTTTTGGGTGCTTGACGGAGGAAGCCTTATGAAAAAAAACGAGAATTTCGTATACGAGGCGCCAAAGGACCCCCTCGGCTATCAAAATCCCCTGCCAAGTCAACGTCCAACGCCCGACCCCTGCATCCGCTATAATCCCCTTGACGGTTATTATTACGGCATTCATACGGGCGACAAGAGCTTAACCCTTTACCGCGCGCGCCGTATGGGAAACGTCTTTAAGGGAGAGGAAGCGCGCGTTATTTACGAGGCCAACGAAAAGGACGGTACCTACGGCCTTTTGTGGGCGCCCGAGCTTCATTTCCTGGACGGCTGCTGGTATATTTACACCAGCACGCGCGAATACGAGGAAAGCCTTGGTCGCAAGCATCTAATCTGCCTTAAAGCGCGTAGCCAAGACCTTTTTGACGGCTTCGTGCTTGCCGCCCATATCCTTCCCGAGCTTTACGCCATCGACCCCACGGTGTACGACGACGAGAAGCACGGCAAAAGATACCTTTGCGCTTCCATCGTTATCGACAACTGCCAAAAGCTTTTCATTCAAGAGCTGAAGGGGGCCTTCACCCCCATTGGAGAATATCGCATTATTGCCGAGCCAATCTACGATTGGGAGCTTGTCTATCCCAATGACCGCGCAAACTGGGCCATCAACGAGGGCGCCTATTTCGTGGAGAAAAATGGCCGCCTTTTTATCGTCTATTCGGGCAACGGCTGTTGGATGGACGATTACGTATTCGGTATTCTGGAGCTTACAGGGGATGATCCCTTAGCACCCGACGCCTGGCTGAAAAGCGACCGACCCTTTATGACCAAGGGCAACGGCTGTTACGGCCCGGGGCACGCTACCTTTTTCTTCTCCCCCGACGGGAAGGAGCTGTTTATGTGCTACCATTGCTTGGAAAAGCACAATCCGAAATGCACGCGCATGCCTCGCTATTGCCACGTGCAACGTGTTTTGTTCGACGAAGAGGATTTTCCTCACACGGGCGGTATGCCCCTTCCCTTGGGCGTTTCTTACCGTGAACCGCAGAAAAAAGCATAAAGAGCGAAGCGGAAAACCGCTTCGCTCTTTTTTTACATACACGCATATTTACGCGCCGAGGCTCTTCTCTAAGCGCTCTCGGATGGCACGGATAAACTCCTCGGAGTTGACGGCGGTGGCGGTGTAGCCCTCGCTGACAAGTCCTACTAAGTCCTTGGTCATAATGCCATCGTCCAGGGTCTTGATGCAGGCCGCCTCCAGCTTGTTGGCAAAGCGCACGAGGTCAGAAAGCCCGTCAAGCTCTCCTCTCTTGCGAAGGGCGCCGCTCCAGGCGTAGATGGTGGCAATGGGGTTGGTGGAGGTTTTCTCACCCTTAAGATGGCGGTAATAGTGACGGGTTACAGTACCGTGAGCTGCCTCATATTCGTACTTTCCGTCGGGAGAAACCAGAACGGAGGTCATCATAGCCAAAGAGCCGAAGGCGGTGGAAACCATATCGCTCATCACGTCCCCATCATAGTTCTTGCAAGCCCAGATGAAGCCGCCCTCGCTGCGAATGACACGGGCAACGGCGTCATCAATCAGGGTGTAGAAATAGGTAATCCCTGCCTTTTCAAAGGCTTCCTTGTATTCCTTCTCGAAAATTTCGGCGAAAATCAGCTTGAAGGTCTGGTCATACTGCTTGGAAATGGTATCCTTGGTGGAGAACCACAAATCCTGCTTGGTGTCCAAGGCGTACTTAAAGCAGGCGTGAGCAAAGGAGCGAATGGAGGAATCCTTGTTGTAGGAGCCCTGCAAAACTCCCGCGCACTCAAAATCGTACACCGTTTCACGGAAGGTTTCCTTGCCGTCCTTATCGGTGAACACCAGCTCTGCCTTACCTTCGGCAGGCACACGGTACTCGGTTGCCTTATAAATATCACCGTAGGCGTGACGGGCGATGGTGATGGGCGCCTTCCAGGAGCGCACCGAGGGGCGAATAGAATCAATCAGAATGGGGGCACGGAACACGGTGCCGTCCAGAATGGCACGGATGGTGCCGTTGGGGCTTTTCCACATCTCGGAAAGGTTGTACTCCTCCACGCGCTGGCGGTTGGGGGTGATGGTGGCGCATTTGACGGCAACGCCGTACTTCTGGGTGGCGTACGCCGAATCAAAGGTTACCTTATCCTTGGTTCTTTCACGCTCGGGAAGACCCAAATCGTAATATTCGGTTTTGAGGTCAACGAAGGGCAAAAGAAGCTCGTCCTTAATCATCCTCCAGAGAATTCTCGTCATCTCGTCCCCGTCCATCTCTACGAGGGGGGTTGTCATACGGATTTTTTCCATGTGCGGTTCCTTTCCTTTTATATCACTTTCGACTGTTATTATACTGCATAAAGGCGGTTTTGTCAATCGCTTTTTCGGGTCGCCTTCAAGCGGTGACCGTTGCCGCTTCGCCCTTTTCGAGCCCCTCTTCCTTCTGCCAGCCCTTTTCTATTTTTCTTCTCGTTATCTGGTAGAGGATAAACTGGGCAATAAAGGTGATGCCCCAGGAGGCGGCATAGGCGAAAAAGATGGTCAAGGGATTCCGAATCCAGACGAACACGGTATTTATCCAGAGGATACGGACGCCGCATATGCCACCTACCGAAATGAGCATTGGCGCTGTGCTTCTTCCCATACCGCGCATAGAGGAGGCATATAGCGATTGCAAATGCTCCAAAAAGTAAAAGGAGCTATTGATAAGAAGCTTTATTCTGGCAAACTCCACCACAGCGGTATTGTTGGGCGCAAAGAGATAGAGAATAGGTGTGCTGCAAAGGTTCAAAACGGTATTCATCGCAATGGCAAGCCCCGTGACGAGAAGCGCGCTTTGTCTGACACAGCGCCGTATACGCTCCATATTTTTGGCGCCCGTATTCTGTCCGACGAACACGTAGGCGGCAGACACGAAGGCGGCGCAAATCAGCTGCGTATAGGTCCCCGCGTTGGAGGCAATAGAGCTACCCGATACGTATACGGTATTATTAAAGGAATTGAGCGCCGACTGCATCACCACGTTGCCGATTTCAAACATAGAGGCTTGGATACCGGCGGGAATACCCATTGCCAGCATCTTTTTAAGGGTGGGCATATGCAGTCCCAGGTGCTTGAAGGAGAAGGAAAAAAGCTCGTTTTTCCTTGCCATATAGATAAGCACCATCACGCAGGAAATCCATTGGGACACCGCCGTTGCCACGCCAACGCCCAAAGCACCCTGCTGAAAGACAACGACCATCAAAAGGTTCAAAAGCACGTTGGCAGCCCCTGCCACGGATAAGAATACCAAGGGACGCGCGCTATCGCCCGTCGCGTTCAGTATAGAGGCGCAGTAATTATAAATCAAAAGGGCGGGTACACCGCAAAAATAAGCGCGCATATATAAAACCGCCTGGTCAAGCACGGCGTCGGGGGTGCTCATCAGCTGCAAAAGAGGTCTGGCAAACAGAAAACCCAGAACCGCCATCAAAACACCTGCCAGCATAGCGGTTGTCACCGCCGTATGCACAACGCGCTTGATTTTTCCGTATTCCTTGGCCCCCACCGCGTGAGACACCGAAACGCCCGCTCCAACGGCAAGCCCCGTGAACACGGCAATCAGAAGGCTACAAAGATGGGTGCTGGAGCCAACGGCAGACAACGCAATTTCTCTTGCCGCCGTATCACCGCCCCAACGTCCCACCACGATGCTATCTGCCGTATTAAAGAGCTGATGGATAACGGAGGTCGCCATAACGGGAAGCGCGTAGCGCCAAAGCAAGGGAAGAATTTTTCCCCGGGTCATATCCATTTTTACCTTAGCCATAGAACCGTCCCCCTATTCTCTTCTTCAAGCATTATATACCTCTTTTCTCCGAAAGTCAAGGTAAAAACGGCATTTTATAAAAGAAAACGAGCCGAAATTCGGCTCGTTTTTTCATGCTGAAAAATCAGTTTTTCTCCTCCAGCACGGCAAGGATTTTCTTGAGAAGATCCTCGGTGGTGGGGTTGGCTTCACGCTCCAAGCGCGCCTTTTCGGCGGCGGCTGCCTTTTCGGCTGCCTCCTTCTCTGCCTTCTCCTGGAAGTAAGCGGCAACGGCGGCGGAATCCTTCGCCTTGATGCCACGCTTCTTCATCTCAATGCGGTCTTCCTTGGAAATGACAGGCGTCAGGCTCTCCTTGAATTCCTTATCCTTTTCCTTCAGGGCGTTCATAAACTTCACGATGCAGAACAAAACGAACGCAACGATAAGGAAGTTGATGATGGCGTTGATAAAGGCGCCCCAATCGATGTAAATGGACTTGGCAAGATCAATCTCCGTAGTGGGCAAGCCGTCCGCGCCCAACACATAGGCGGGCTTCAGGAAGGTATACACCTTGCTGAGGGAATCCGCGCCGAGAATGAGAGCAAGAAGCCAGTTGATAATGGGCTTCAGAATATTGTTGCTGAGCCCGTTTACAATCGCGGTGAAGGAGCTACCGACGATTACACCGACTGCCATGTCCACCACGTTGCCACGGGTGATGAATTTCTTAAATTCAGCGAAAAATTTTCTCATGGTCTTCTCCTTTTGTCAATATAAAATTGTTTATCCAACAGATAAAGTGTAGCACAAAATTCGGACAAAATCAAGAGCTTTGCGAAAAAAGAAGAATTTGGTGAAAATCAGTCGAAAAACACCGCGTCCGTAGAGGAGTAGATATTGCCCTTAGGGAAGGTGTCCCCGTACTGATAGGGCATATTGCCCTTATTTTTCTTGGCGGCTACCCCCTCGTCATACCCACAGAAGGAAATGAAGTATAAGCTCGTATCGGCAGGCAGGGTGACGGCGACGGTGCCATCGGGATTGACCGTCAGCGCCTCTGCGGTGAACTTGGGCTTGTTTGCCTCCACGCTATCGTATGTAGGCAGGGGCGAGGTGCGGTAGTACAGAGTTGCGGTGACGTTTTCAAAATTTTCGGGAATGGAAAGGGAGAGGGTGAAGCTCTTGCCCCAGGCGGCGGTGGGCTGCTCCTTTGCCTTGATAAAGCCCCCGTTCTGTCCCAGAACGGAATAGGCAAAGTAGTACACCTCAGGCAGGGACGCTCCCTGCTGCTGTCCGTGCGAGAGCCCGGGCTTCACGGTTAAAAAGCCCTTGGGCAAATCGCTTGCGGAGGCAGAAAGGGTATTGACGGAGGCGAAGGAGTCCGTTTCTCCCGCGATAATCATCGTGGGGACGGTAGAGGCGGCAAGCAGCGAGGCGTCCTGCCAGAGCCCTGCCGCAAAGGGCATGTTGGGCAGGTCTGCCAGAGAAAGACCCACGCTGTCGGTCAGATGGAAGCTGATATAGACGGGGGCGCAGAAGGCAAAGCGCATATCGTAGCAAATGGTGGTGGAGGTGATAAGACCGCCCCAGGAAATGCCCGTCACGCCAACCGAATCCTCGTCCACCGTGCCAAAGGAGCGTAAAACCGTGTTGGCAATCACGGTATCGCAAACGGCGTAGTACAGCCATTGCTCCGAGAGCTTGCCCTCGGCGTTGGCGAAGCTGTCCTTTCCGATATGACCGAGAGCATCCTTCTGATAGCGGTTGTCGGCGGCGGAATAGCTGCCGCTTTGGCTGAAATTGTAATAGCCCTCGGTGTCAATGGCGATAGAGGCAAAGCCGTTGCGGACCGCCTCTAAGGCATACTCGGCATAGGCGTGACCGCCGCCGCCGTGAACGCACACCATACCGGGCAAGGACGCCTTGCCCTGGGGCATTCCGATGTAAACAAAGGTTCGCACGACACCCTTCTCCGCCAGCATACTCTCGCTGAGCTGGGAGGGGTCAAAGTCAAGGCGATAGTAGAGATATGCCGCGCGCACCGCCTTTTTGTCGGCATCCCCTGCGGTATAGGGCGCGTATTCGGGCAGATATTCCACCCAGATTGCCTTTTCTCCCTCGGCAAGGGAGGCGGCGCTATCCTCGCCGCAGATGAAAACGGGCGCATTTTGCAGTGAGGCAACGGTGTGCTTCATCTCGTCCTGCAAAAAAGCAATATAGGCGTTCATTTTGTCACTGTCTCCTGTATCGTTGGTATAGGGGGTGCGGAAAAAGCTCTCGTAGGAGGGGTGGTTGCCGTAATCGGAGCCTGCATAGGTCACGTAAAGGATACGGGGCTCCTCCTCTTCTGCCTTGTCCTCGAGTATGATAAAGGCGCGGAACACTATCTGGCTTTCACAGCGCTCCACCGTCTTTTCCTCTAAATCCACCGTCACCGTAAAGGTCTCCCGGGCTTCGTCATCAAAGCGCCCGTTGACGGGCTGATGCCCCTCGGTGCTGTAAACGGTAATCATCTTGGCAAAATCGAGGGCAACGAAGCGACCTCCCTCCTTGACCATATCCAAATTATTTTTGGTGTAGCCGTTTTCACATCTGGCGACCAGCACGCCGAAGGAAACGTAATATTCCTCCTCCAGGGTAGCAAGGGCGTCCTTATTCACCGTGTAAAAGGCAGAAATGCCAAAGGGGACCTCACTGCAGTCATGCGCAAAATCCTCTGCGGTGAGCAGCTTTTTCTCGGCGTTGTTCTTGGGCTTGGGCACAACGTTGGTGGCGGCGCCCGCCGACACGGCAAGAAGCGCGAAAAGAAGCAGGGCAAAGACGGCTAAGACGAGATATCTTCCAAATTTCGTTTTCATATCGCCGCCCCCTTACCGAATGTCCTCAAAGCTGACGATGTTTTCACCGTAGCTGGGGGGAGGGGCTTCTTCTCCGCCACCGCCGCTGTTGCCACCGTTACAGGCAACAAGGAACAGGCAGAGCAAGAGGGACAGGGCACAAAGCAAAAGCTTTCGGGAGAGGTGCTTCATTTTCGTATCTCCTTTGTGTTTTTCTCTTGCCTTTATTGTAGCACAAAGAAAGGCGCTTGTCAAATTTGATTTTTTTAGGCAAAAACCCCGTTTTTTTCGCCAAAGCCCTTGCTTTTTCGGAAGAGCTTTGCTACAATAGTTAAAAGAGGTAACGAATCATCGTCCCTCTCATTTTACCGACCTATGAAAGGATGCTCCCTATGAAAACCTTTTCTCTTAACGGTACCTGGAAGCTCCGCGGGCAGAACGAAATCCGCGGTGGCGAAATGATTTCCATTGATGCTACCGTGCCCGGCTGCGTGCAGCTTGACCTTTCCCGTCACGGTTTGCTTCCCGAGGACTTGTTCTTGGGTATGAACATTCGGGAAACCGAGAAATACGAGGAATACGAATGGTGGTACGAAAGAAGCTTTGAAGCGCCTGGTACCGACAAGAACGTATACCTGGTATTCGAGGGCGTTGACTGCGTTGCCGAGTATTTTCTCAACGGCGAGAAAATCGGCGAAAGCGACAATATGTACATTGCCCACGAGTTTTGCCTCGACGGGCTGTTAAAGAAGGGCGAAAACACCCTGACCGTTCACCTGCGCTCTCCCCAGGCGGTGGGGCTTGAGGGCGATATGCCTATGAAGCACGTGATGTTCGGCAGCAAGCCCCAATGGAGATACCTGCGCAAGGCGCCCCATATGGGCGGCTGGGACATTATGCCCAGAGCCGTCACCTCGGGTCTTTGGAGAGAGGTGCGCTTAGAGGTTCGGGACAGCATCCGCTTCTCCCAATATTTCTTCCACTCCCACTACGAGCCCGATTTCAAGCATTACAGACTGGGCTATACGCTGGAGGCCGACTCCAAGGCGTTTGACGGCGTCGAGATGGAGCTGAAGGCAAGCTGCGGCGAGGACAGCGTGATATACGCAAAAAGCAGAGTAACCTCCAACCGCGGCATTCTGTATTTCAACATTCCCAACGTCAAGCCCTGGTGGCCCTACGGCTACGGCGAGCCTAACATGTACGATGGAACCCTCTCTATCCTGCAAAACGGCGAGGTGGTTCATTCCATTCCCGTTTCCTTCGGTGTCAGACGCGTGGAGCTTGAGCGCCGCGACGCGCTGAACGGAGACGAGGGACAGTTCCGCTTCCTCATCAACGGCGTTGAGATTATGTGCAAGGGCACCAACTGGGTACCCCTTGACGCCTTCCACTGCCGCGATGCCGAGCGCTATGACGAGGCACTTGCCCTTGTAAAGGACATCGGCTGCAACATCGTCCGCTGCTGGGGCGGTAATGTCTACGAGGACCACAAGTTCTTCGATTTCTGCGACAGAAACGGTATTATGGTATGGCAGGACTTTGCTATGGCCTGCGCCTCCTATCCCGAGGACGATACCTTCAAGAAGAAGCTGGCAAAGGAGGCAACCGCCGTCATCCGCAAGCTCCGCAACCACCCCTCTTTGATTCTGTGGTCGGGTGACAACGAGGTTGACTCGGGCACCCAGTGGATGCGCGACCCCAACTCCAACAGCCTCACCCGTGAGGTTCTGCCCAAGTGCGTGGATTTGAACGATATCGAGCGTCCCTATATGCCCTCCTCTCCCTTCCTGACCACCCCCTCCTACGAGGCAGGCGTTCGCTCCCAGGCATATGACACGCCCTTGATTGAGGACCATCTCTGGGGTCCCCGTGACTACTACAAGAGCGATTACTACAAGCACAACAAGGCGCACTTTATCAGCGAAACGGGCTATCACGGCTGTCCTTCCTTTGCGTCCATCAAGAAGTTCACCACCCCCGAGCGCCATTGGCCCTACGCCAAGAACGAGGAATGGATTTTGCATTCCAGCGACCAAAGCGGCAACGATGCCCGTCTGATGCTTTTGGAGCAGCAAATCCGCCAGCTCTTCGGCGAGGTGCCCACCGACCCCGAGACCTTTGTGCTTGCCTCCCAGATTTCTCAGGCCGAGGCAAAGAAGTATCTCATTGAGCGTATGCGCATCAAGCGCCCCTACACCACGGGTATTATCTGGTGGAACCTGCTTGACGGTTGGCCCCAGATTTCCGACGCCATCGTGGACTACTACTTCACCAAAAAGATGGCGTATGCCTTCGTGAAGCGTGCCCAGGCACCCTTCACCGTCACCGCTGACGAGCCCAAGGAATGGGGTCTGCCCATCTATGCCTGCAACGATACCCAGGAGGCAAAGAAGGGACACTTGGTTATCAAGGACGCCGAAAGCGATGAGGTGCTGTGGCAGGGTGACTTTGCGGCAGCCGCCAACGGAAGCACCAAGATTGCCCACCTGCCCCTCTACTTCTCCGAAAAGAAGATTATCATCTTCCAGTGGGAGGTTGACGGTGTCCGCGGCATCAACCATTATCTCTGCGGCTTCCCCCCTATTTCCTTGGATATGTACACCAAGGTGCTGAAAAAGTACCCCGAGCTGGATAATCAGTAAAAAACAAAAAGCAGAACGCATAGCGTGATACTCTTAACGGAGTATCACGCATCGAGATAAATCCCTCGCGGGATTTTCGATATGGTTTGCATACCTCGCCAAAGGCGAGATATACAAACTCGATATGTGCTGACGCACTCGATATGTTTGCTGCGCAAA
>JAFTSW010000049.1 GCA_017467085.1 Clostridia bacterium
ACGGCTGCCTTCAGCTCGCTGTTGGCGGGCTTATTCAAGCCTGCGGTCACGGCATCGTCGAAGTCCTCAGCGCCTTCGCCGAATACGGCTGCCTCGATGGAAGCAATCAGCACGTTCACTGCGTTCTTCTTCTCGGTGATGGCGGTCTTTTCAGCGTCGGTCAGGTTAGTGCCTGCCAAGAGTGCGTACGCATCCTTTACAAGCGCTTCAAGGTCTGCCTTGGCGGTGGTAGCCGTTGCGGCGGCATCCTTGACTCTGTTGTACGCAGCGGTAACGGCGGCAATCTTTGCTACCAGCGCATCCATCTTGGATACCAGGGCAGTCAAAGCAGCAGCTTCGTCAGCAGTGAGGTTTGCGGGAAGAACGGCAGCGGCAGTCTTCAAGCCTTCGATGGTTGCCTTGTCGGAGGACTTCACAGTTGCCTCGGCATAGCCACCAACAGCGGCGGTGATTCTGTCGTACTCGGTCTTCACAGCGTCAATCTTAGCAACGAGGGCAGTCGCGGTGGTCTTCTTGGTTCCAAGAGCCGTCTTATCGTCTGCCGTTACGTTGTTGCCTGCTACGAGAGCATCAATCTTTGCGATAGCAGCGGTCAAGCCTGCCTTAGCGGCGGAGGTTACGTCTGCCTCGGTCAGAGTGCCAAGAGCGGCATCGATAGCGGCAAGGTCTGCCTTCACAGCGTCAATCTTGGAGAGGCAAGCGGAGAGCGCGGTGCCAACGGGGCTGAGAGCGGTAAGCTCAGCAGCGGTCAGGTTGTTGCGAATGGCATTGATTCTTGCCTGGAGAGCCTTTACGGCAGCCTCGTCGGTTACCTTAACGGTATCAGCCGAGAAGTTTGCGTCGGCTTCAATAGCCTCCAGCTCATCGGCAACTTCCTGAATCTTGTTCAAGCGTGCGTCAACAACATCGGCAAATCCGTCAACCTGCGTGATTTCATCAGCCGTCAGACGACCTGCTTCCTTCAAGTCACCGATATCTACCAGCAATTCCTCCAAGGTATCCTTGTCAGCGGAGGTTACGTTACTATCGGTAATCAGTGCCAGAGCGGTTTCAATTCTCGTAATCTCAGCCAGGGTGGCATCGATAACGGAAAGAAGATTAGCGGCGTTGTCGGCAATTCCCTTCAGCGCGGCCTTTTCATCGTCGGTTGCCTTGTCGGCGTTGATAGCGGCGATAGCAAACTGCACGCCAAGGATGGTATCCTTGTCAGCGCTGGTAACAGTATCGACCGTCATATCGGCGATAGGCTCGCCAATGCTTGCGATAGCCTTCATCGTGATAACGACGACGGTTTCGTTGCCTGCAAGGTCGGTGACACGAACGGTGTAGGTTGCGTCAACGTTGCCTGCAACGGTGTAGGGAGCTTCAATTTCAGCGTATTCGCCCTCACCCGTCTTCAGCTCTACCTTGGCGATTTCGCCGGGGAATGCATCGGATACGGAGAAGCCGGAGGTTACGTACAGAACGTCGCCGTCCTTGATACCGTCAACGGTAGGAGCAACCTCTTCCTTTTCGGGGTCTACGCAGTTGAATGCTGCCTGGTACTCTTCCTTCTTAGCGGCAAAGTTCTCAGCATCCATTACGGCGCCTGCCAGCTCTGCCTTAATAGCTGCCTGGGTTTCAGCGTCTGCCTCAGCAAACTTGCCCATATCCAGCTTGTAGAACGCGCAGATGTCAACGAATGCGTTGTGTGCCTGCTCTTCAGCGGTGAGAACCGCATCGTACATACGGATAGCGTATACGGTTGCGGGAACTCTGTTGAAGAGGAAGAATGCGGTGTTACCCTCGGTTTCCAGGGCAAAGTTTGCGGTACCGGAGTCAGCGGTTCCGTTCAAGGTCTTTACGCTTCCGCCGACAAGCTTGGTGCCGTTCATATTAATGGTGTAGGTCTGGGTCTCTTCTGCTGCCTCGCCTACCACGTTTCTGGTGATGGAATAGAGGTTTACAAGATTGTTATCCATCTTGTTGCTGCTATCCCACATACCGCCGGAATAACGGGCGCCGCTATCCCATACCTTCAAGCCTTCGGAAATGAAGAAGCGGTGGTGGTACTTCATGGTCTGTCCCTCGGCGAGATTGTACATCGTCAAGGATTTCAGGTTACCAATCTGGTTGGAATAGCCGTTGTAGCCCCAGATAGCCTTAGCATCCTTGACAATTTCAACGAACTCTACCTCAACCACAACGCCAATGCCCCATTCAGCACCGTCCTTCATCAGCAGAACCTCCATAGGAGCTACGTTCATACCGGAGCCCTCGAGGCGAGAGATGATGTACTTGTCAGCAGTCAGAACGCCGCCGTCCTCGGTGTAGGACCACAGCTCTCTGCAGTAGTTGTACAGGCTTGCGTCGGTGGCATCCTGACGGCCCAGCCAATACTTGCCTTCCAGTCTTTCGCCAACGGTAGCGTCAGCAAAGACGTCAACAGAAACACCGGTAGTTTCTTCTTTATAGAGATCAGTGTTTACAAGGTCGGTAAACTCGCCGTCGCCATCCAGGTCGGCGTAGAAGTTCATTACATAGTAATTGGTGGAGTTAACGAAAATCTCATCGGTGGGGTTACCCTCCGCATCGGTATAATATACCTTATTGTGGAGCCCAAAAGCCATCTCAAGAGTGTAGTTGGGGTTGCCGACGATAAGAGAGGTGGGCAAGCGCAGATACTGATTCTTTGCGGCCTCTACGGTATAGTAGGGGCTTGCGGTATCTACAAGGTTACCCTGAGGACCTGCGGTTACGGTATAGCCAACGCCGCCGTTCTCGAAGGTCTTCCAAAGGTTACCCTCAAGGGTTGCGAAGGTACCGTTGACCTTGTCAACCCAGATGCCGCTGGAAACAACCACGCCCTTATCCGGGGTGTAAGCGGTCCACAGTGCGGTGAGCTTACCGCCGTTAGCGGTTTCTTCACCGTTGGCACCCACGTACAGCTTATCGTAGTCGTTCATAGCGGGCATAGAAACGAGCAGGTCAACAAGCGCTTGCGCCTCTTCTCTGTCTGCCAGGTATGCGGCTCTGTCGCCTGCATTCATCTCGAAATTGCCAAGAACCAAACCGACGCGGGCATATGCCTGTGCCTTTTCCTCAGCGGAGAGAGCTGCGAACTCGGTCATATCCAGGCTGTAGTAGCCGCAGATATCTGCCATAAGGTTCTGCGCCTTTTCTACCTCGGTCAGCGCGCGGTTGTACACGCGAATGGCGGTGTAGGAGGCGGGCATATCGTTAAAGAGAGTTGCATCGTACAGGGTGGTGCCTGCGGGCTTTTCAACCGTCTTCTCTACGTCACCGTCCATATAGGTAACAGTAGAGGAAGCGATTTTATCCACGATTTCCTTGGAAACCGTCATATTAAAGGCTGCGCCGGAGTTCACCAAGGAATGGGTTACGCTTCCGTTCTCCGCAGTTGCCTTTACGAAGGCACCGCCGCCGATAACGGCAGGATTAGCCTTCAGACCGTATACGAAATCAGTAGGATTGTCATTGTACTTACCGCCGTTGTTACCCGTGAAATACCAGTCACGCATGGTAGATGCCACATAGGTAGCACCTGCGGGAATCGTGCCGTAAATATTCAAGGTGTTCCCCACAGGGTCAAACATAGGCGTGTTCAAGCCGCCGTCGATGGTATAATCGGTATAAATTAAACGGGCGTGGCTTGCCTGCTGATACATATTGGCGAGGATATTGAAATAGCCAAGACGAACAGCGTAGGAGTTAGGCGTATAGGTTTCGTTATACTTGTTGATTCGGGTTCCATCCTCATTCAGATAGTGATGGAGGTTACCGAAGTACTCGATGGTGTAGTTGTCGTAGCCGACAACGTCCAAGGGAAGCTGAATAGCGGAGGTGGAGCCGCCGATAGCGGTATTAACCTTTGCCAAGGACAGCTTTACGGTACCGAAGTCCGTGTAGCCCCAGTTAGCGGCACCCGTCAAGGTGATGTTGCCGATGGCACCGTCACCCTCTGCCAGGTTGGTCCAAATACCGCTCACCAGGTCAACCTGGCTATTGTTCATAAAGGAGGTATACAGACCCTTCAGTCCGTCGGTGACGTACATAGAGTTGTAATCAAACTCGCTCTTCACTTCACCGTAGAACGCAAGCTCTGCGGAAAGCTTTTCCTGCAATGCAGCCTTGGTGTCGGCGTATACGCCCTCACCCAGGGTCACATCAGAAAAGGCAAGGTAAATAAGCGTCTTGGTTACATCGGGAAGAGCAGCGAAATCTGCCATATCCAGCTCGTAGTAAGCAGCAACGTCCGCAAAATGGTTCTGTGCCTTCTCGTTGGAGTTCAGGGCTCTGTCGTAAAGACGGATGGAGTATGCAGAAACGGGGGACTGGATAAACATTCTGAACAAGGTCGCCGTTTCGTCCTTGATGTAGTAGGGGCGGTGGCACTTTGCAAAGATGGAGCCGGAGCCTACACTCGAAGGACGAGCATACATTACGTTTTCGTAGAAGGTGCCCGTCTTCACAGCGGCGCCGTTGTCGTTACCAATGTTATACACCACGCTTCTGGTGGTACCGGTGCCTGCGGAAACCGTGAAGTATACGGGATTTTCTGCGGTGCTTACAACGGAAGCGAGAGGCTGCAAAAGGTCAACGTCCGTATAGAGATTGTTGTAAATAGCAGTAGAACCGCCTTCGGCATAAATCTCATACTTGCCGCCGTTGTTCACAACGTAATACTTAGTAGCGCCCGTAGTGTCCAGCGTCGCGCTGGCATTGTAGCCCTGCAGATAGTTGAGAGCGTACTCAGCAACCTTCGTACCGTCTTCCTTGCTCAGGATGTAGGTATCAAAGGTAATGGTGTCCGCATTCCAGGTACGGGTTACGCTCTGGGTGTAGATACCGGCATACGCACGGCTAACTTCGGTGTAGAGCTCAGAACGCAGGTAAGTACTGGGAACTGCCTGCCAGCCGCCTGCAGCGGTAGCCTGGAACCAACGAACAGCGCGAACGCCGCTCAGCGTTGCATTCGTATCACCGCGCTGATAAATAGCACGGAGCACACCGAACACATCAGAAAGCGAGGTGCAAATCGTGCTTGCACCGTAAGCCGTGCCGGTCTGCAGAACGCCCTCGGTGTTATACCACTGAACGCTGGGGTAGTTCACCACGTAGTCCAGGGTATAGTTGCTGTCGTTCAGATTCTTCATCACGTCAGCGCTGATATCCAGATAAACGGAAGAAGAAACGTTGTAGTTGGCGGTCTTATCGGGGGTGGAGTCCTTTACTCCGTCCCAGGTACCGCCGACCATATCGTAGCCAACGCCGTTGCCGTTGCCGTCACGGTTCTCTACCCACGCAACAGCGGGGCCCGTGCTGGAAGCGGCGGCGCCAACGAAGGAAGCATCGTTTCCGTTACCGGAAAGGTCCTTCCACTTGCCATTGGCAAGGTCAACGGAGCTGTCACCGGCATATGCCGTATAGAGCAGCTTCAAGCCGTCTGTTACGTACAGGGAGCTATAATCAAAGGGCTCCCCTGCTCCTTCTGCAGCCGCGGCCGCGGTT
Source organism: Clostridia bacterium (assembly GCA_017467085.1). Classification (GTDB taxonomy): domain Bacteria; phylum Bacillota; class Clostridia; order Oscillospirales; family CAG-272; genus UBA1740. The sequence continues at coordinate 5,512 of JAFTSW010000049.1, forward strand.
CCCATCAAGGGAATACCCGTTACCAACAGGCACGCAATCAGAAGCAAGCTAAAGATGCGTTTTTTCATAAAAAACCTCCATAAAAAAATTTTTTGTGACTCATCTACTTCAACATTTTATTGAGATAGAGTCCTTCACGATTTCATTTTACCATCAAATTTTCTCATTGTCAACACAAATTTGTCGATTCGTTCAAAAAGTACAAATGAAAGTGAGCTTCTTTGTGCAAAATGACGATAAAAAGAGCAAGAGCAACGCCAAAGCGTTGCTCTTAGTATGAATTTGGTCAATATGTTGCTTCGCAGCTCGATATTTGCTTGCAGAGCAAGCAATCGATATATGCGAAATCCGCAAGCGGCTTTCACATTCGATACGTTGCCTTCGGCAACGAGAGCCGCTTGCGCCGCGCGGCGGGGCAAGCGTCAGAGAGAGAGGGCATCCGAGAGCGCCGCGAAGTCCTCTGTGGCGAGGCGCTCTCCGCGCACATCGGCAGGAAAGCCCAGGGAGGTGAGCGCCTCGGCGATTTTCTCCTTGGGGTAGGGGTAGCGGGCAGAGATGGCGTTCACCAGGGTTTTGCGGCGCATTTCAAACGCCGCCTTGATAAGCCCGAAGAAAAGCTCCTTGCTTTTGGGGGTGTACTTGGGCGCAGGGTAGAGGTCGATGCGGACAACTGCCGAGTCTACCTTGGGGGGCGGCAGAAAGTTATCGGCGGTGACGGTAAAAAGCATTTTCGCCTCTCCGTAATAGCCCAAAACGGCTGTAATGGCGCCGTAGTCGGCGCTGCCCGCGCGGGCTGTCAGGCGCTCGGCAACCTCCTTCTGCACCATCACGGTGAGAGAGCGGAAGGGGACGCCCGATTCTATCAAATACATCAATACGGGGGTGGTAATATAATAAGGAAGATTCGCGCATACCGAAACCTCTCTTCCCTCCCCCTCCTTTTCGACGAGGGCGGCAAGGTCCGTTTTAAGGATATCGGCGTTTATTACCTTGACATTTTCATATTCCGCCATGGTTTTGGCGAGGATGGGAATGAGTCCACGGTCAATCTCCACCGCCACCACCTTTTCATAGCGCAGAGCCAGCTCCTGGGTCAGACAGCCGACACCGGGGCCTATTTCCAGCATCATCATATCCCTTTTATCGGCGGCAGCCTCAGCTATTTCCTCGGGAATAGTGGGATTGATAAGAAAATTCTGCCCGTAGCCCTTTTTTAAGGTTATATTTTGCTCTGCCATTAAGCGACGGATGACGTCGATGCGACACAAATCCATAAAAAAATAAAAATCCTTTCTTTTTCTCTTGACTTTTCTTTTTTCTTGTGATAAAATAGCACCGTTGGTTTTGCTGGTGTGGCTCAGTCGGTAGAGCAGCTGATTCGTAATCAGCAGGTCGCCGGTTCAAGTCCGGCCACCAGCTCCAAAAAATTCGACAAGTTTCGACTTGTCGAATTTTTTTATCCATTGCGAAAGCAACGGTATAGCATCAATCAAAGGCTGTATCTTGCTTTCGCAATGATGAGATGCAACGGCAAGCCGTTGATGATATACAAGGCTTGCGCCTTGATGATATGCACGCCCTTCGGCGTGATGGAAGCGGCAAGTGCCATTTTACCTTTTCACGCTTCACGAAAGTTAAATTGCATTTGCAATTTTACTTTTATTCACTTTTAACTCTTCACTTTATATTACCACACCCGTCCTTTTTTTGCAATAGAAAGGGCGGTTTTTTCTTTTTCAAAATTTTTTTCGATTTTTTTGCGAAATAACATTTCAGAAACATTTTGACAATAAAACGAAAACGGGCGATGCGTAAAATATGACCGTAAAACACAAACACAACACGAAAAGAGGTACACGGTTATGGAAAACAATTCTACTTTCAGCTACGAATACTCGGCAAAGCAGCAAAAGGAGGTGGAGAGCATTCGCAGAAGATATCTTCCCGAGGAGGAAAGCAAGCTTATGCGCTTAAAGCGGTTGGACAACAAGGCGCAATCCGCAGGAATGTTAGAGTCGCTGTCCCTTGGCATTGTGGGGGCGCTGCTTTTCGGGGTCGGTATGTGCTTTGGACTTGGAGCCTTGACGGGGGCTTCCTGGTTGGCTTACGCCTTCGGCATTGCGGGCATTATAACGATGCTCCCCGCTCATTCCCTTTACCGCCACATTTCCGCCAAGACCAAAGAGAGTCTGACACCCGAAATTCTCTCTCTTTCCCAAGAGCTGATGGACGAGGGGAATTAACAAAACGCAAACATTTTACAAAACAATCAAAAACAACCCTTTGGTATTCTATACGCAACAAAACACAAGCAAGAAAGGAAACAACACGATGGGACTTATCGCATTTTTCAAGAAAGCATTCAGAGATATGAAGGAAAGCGCCAAGGCGCAGCACGAGGTTGACAAGGCAGAGCTTGCCGCCGCCAAGGCAGAGGCAAGAGCCAATTTCGAGGAAAACAGAGGACACAACACCTACGCGCGCGCCAAGGCTGACGCCAAGAAGAGCTGGGACGACGCGCATATGAGTCCTGCCGAGAGAGAGGCAAGAGTCCAAGAGGAGCGCGACGCCAGAATTGAGGCGGCAAACGCCAGAGTTGAGGAAGCCAACGCGCGCACCGAGGCGGCGAAAAAGAAATAAGCCCCCAAAGAGGCGAGGCGGCAATACCGCCTCGCCAACACCACCTTCTACTCATTACAAAAAAACAAAAAGGAGCTACCATGAACGCTATTGAAATCAGAAATCTATCCAAGAGCTTTCGGGGCATGTATGCGGTTGACCACCTGGATATGACCGTTCCCCAGGGGGCAATTTACGGCTTTATCGGGGAAAACGGCAGCGGAAAATCCACCACGATGAAGCTGATTTGCGGTCATCTCGTTGCCGATGGCGGGGAGGTTTCGCTGTTTGAGCGAGAGCATACGGACCCCGGTGTACGCGCACGGGTGGGGGCGCTGATTGAGAACACAGGCTGCTTTCCCGGCTCCAGCGTCTATATGAATCTGAAGATGCAGGCAATTAACCTGGGCTTGGAGAACGCAGAGGAGGAAATCCGCCGCGTGCTTTCCATTGTCCGTATGGAGGAAAACGCCCATATCAAATTTAAGGACTGCTCGCTGGGTATGAAGCAGCGCATTGGTATTGCGATGGCGCTGTTAGGCGAGCCGCTTCTTCTCATTCTTGACGAGCCCATCAACGGTCTTGACACGGACGGTATGCGGATTATGCGGGAGATTTTGCTGGATATCACACGGGAATACGGCTGTACCGTTCTGATTTCCTCTCACGTTTTGGGGGAATTGGAAAAAATCGCCACCCACTACGGCATCATTCGCCAGGGCAAAATGGTGATGGAGATTTCCGCCGCCGATATGGACAAGAGAGCCCAAAGCTTTGTTTCCTTGAAGGCGCCCGATATGGAAGGGGCTCTTTCGCTGCTTCGCACGCACTATGGGAAGGTTTGCCGTGAGGGTGAGTATATACGGATATACGACGTAAAAAACGCGGAGGCTATCTCTTCCCTTTTACTGCAAAACGGGTACGCCATTTCAGAAATCAAGCAGAACAAAATCGGGCTTGAGGAATACTATATTGAGCTGATGTCCGGAAGGGAGGGCAAATAAGATGAGCCAGCACACGCTTCATTTTGAATCCCCCAGCTTTACCAAGAGAATCAAGGGTATGCTGGGCGTGGATTTTTACCGTCTGTTTCACACCCCGATGTTTTACATTTTTCTTTTGATTTCCGCTCTTATTTCGGCGATGGTTCTGGGTATGACGGGTTTGCCCTCTCCCGATGGGGGTGAGAGTATTCCGCTATACACCAACGCCTGGCACATCGTGGCGGCTGACACGCCTCTTTACGTGGTGCGGGATATTGCGGACTACGCCAATATGAATATGGTATTCATTTTTGGCGGCATTATGGTTTCTATTTTCATTGGACACGACTACAAGTCGGGCTACGTGAAGCAGCTTTTCACCACCCACGCCAAGAAGCAGGATTATATGATTTCCAAGACACTGGTGGGCGCATTCTCTATGGCTTGTATGTGCATTACCTATTTACTGGGCGGTATCGTGGCAGGGCTGTTCACCGGCCTATCCTTTGCGGTGAATATCGGCTCTCTGGTGATTGCCGTACTGGGCAAGATGGTGATGAGTCTTGGTTGGGCGAGCCTTTACACCTTCTTAAACGTGATTTTCAGACGGTATTTTGGCATTTCCATTGCCTCCTCCTTCTTTTTCGGAACGGGGATTCTGATTATCGGCGCGGCCGCCATTGTAGGCAATTCGCCCGTTTTGAACGTTTTTCTGTACGGCGCTTCGGTTTCCGCCTGCCTCAGCAGTACCCCCCTTACCCTGCTTTCCTGCATTCTTTGCTCGGTTGGCTGGGCGATTGTCTATAATTTGCTGGGCACGCGGGTGCTTTACAAAAGCGATATTTATTAAGAAGGAGAGGACAACGGCATGAACGCAATAGAAATCAAGGGGCTTACCAAGCACTTTGGCAACAAGGTGGCGCTTTCGGGCTTGAATATGACGGTGCCAAAGGGCGCCATTTACGGCTTCGTGGGCGAAAACGGCAGTGGAAAATCCACCACGGAAAAGATAATTTGCGGTCTTTTACATCCCGATGGCGGCGAGGTGCGCTTGCTTGGGCGCCCCTATACCGACCCTGAGGTACGGGCAAAAATGGGCGTTCTGATTGAAAGCCCCGGCTGCTTTCCGGGGCTTTCCGTCTGGAACAATATGAAGCTACAGGCGGCAAACCTGGGGATAGAGAACGCCGATGAGGAAATTATCCGCATTCTGAAAACGGTGAGAATGGAGGGTGCCGCCTCCAACAAATACAAGAACTGCTCGTTGGGTATGAAGCAGCGGGTGGGCATTGCGATGGCGCTTTTGGGGCGCCCTTCCCTATTGGTGCTTGACGAGCCCATTAACGGTCTGGACGCTGACGGCATGCGTATTATGCGCGAGGTGCTGACCGAGCTGACCGCCAAGGAGGGCGTCACGGTGCTTTTATCCTCTCATTTGTTGGGAGAGCTTGAAAAAATTGCCACCCATTACGGCATAGTCCGCGGCGGCAGAATGATAAAGGAAATGACGGCAGAGGAATTAGACGCCTCCTGCCGCACCTACGTTGCCTTAAAGGCAAGAGAGATGGCGGTTGCCAAGGCGGTGCTTTGCCGTCGCTACAACCGCGTGGAGGAGGACGAGGCAGGCTTCCTTCGGGTTTACGACAGTGCAACACCTGAGGCGGTTGCCAGTTATTTATACGAAAACGGCATTGCCGTTGAGGAGCTTTGCAAGGCAAAAATCGGCCTTGAGGAGTTTTACACCGACTTGATGAAGGAGGGAAAAGAGAGATGAAAACGGGATTTCAAAAAAGACTTTCCACGATGCTGACGGTGGATTTCCGCAGAATGCTCACCTCCCGTCTGTTTTATATCGTGCTGGGCATTTGCTTCGTGGCGCCTATTCTCATTCTGGTGATGACGACGATGATGGACGGCACGGTGACGGTGGACCCTCAGACGGGCAAGGAAACGGTTATAGAGGCGTTTGACCACGTCTGGCAAATCATTGGCACGGTCAGCGGAGACGACGCCGCGGCAGGTATGGCGATGGATATGACGGCGATGTGCAACATCAATCTTTTGTTTTTCGGAGTTGCGGTGCCTGTGGCGCTGTTCGTGTCCGAGGAATTCAAGTGCGGCTATGCCAAGAACCTTTTTACCGTCAGAGCCAAAAAGTCGGATTACGTGGTTTCCAAGACCGTGGTTTGCTTTCTCTGGGGCGTGGCGATGGTGATTGCTTTCTTTTTAGGCTCTTTGGTGGGCGGCGCGGTTTCGGGGCTTTCCTTTGAGGCAGGCGTTGGTGGCGGCAGTATTGCCCTTTGTCTGCTATGCAAGGTGCTTCTGATGGCTGTTTTCGTTCCCATTTTTCTTTGCATCAGCGTTGCCGCCAAGGAAAAGACCTGGCTTTCCATTGTGGGCGGATGCGCCGTGGGTGCTTTGCTCTTTATGATGATTCCCGCGCTGACGCCCTTGAACGCTACAGTGATGAACCTGCTTTTATGCGGCGTGGGCGGCGTGGTCTTCAGCCTGGGGTTAGGCGCTGTCAGCAATATGATTTTAAGCAAAACGAGCCTGGTATAAGATACTTTCGGTGGGGCGTTTCATAGCGTGGCACTCAAAAGGGAGCCTTTCGCTATGAAACGCTCTTTTTTTGCGAAAATTTCATAAACATACAAAACGCAAACAAAATTTTAACATTTGGGTGGTATAATAGAAAAAAAGGCGGGGACTTCCCTGCCGACAAAGCGGAAACGGAGGACAGAAGGGTGTTCAAGATTTTGGTGGTTGAGGATGATGCGGAATTAAACCGCAGCATTTGCTCCTTTTTGAACAGAAACGGCTACGAGGCAACGGGATGTCCGGATGCCGAGGCGGCGTATGACGCTATGTACAGCACCGTTTTCGATTTGATTGTATCGGACATTATGATGCCGAAGATTGACGGCTTTGCGTTTGCCAAGACGGTGCGGGCGCTGAATGAGGAGATTCCCATTCTGTTCGTAACCGCCAGGGACGATTTTGCCTCCAAGCAGCGGGGCTATCGGGTGGGCATTGACGATTATATGGTGAAGCCCGTGGACTTAGAGGAGCTTTTCCTGCGGATTGGGGCGCTTTTGCGCCGCGCCAAGATTGCTTCCTCGCGCAAGCTGGAGGTGGGTGCGTTCGTGATGGATGCAGACGAGCATACCGCCTATTATGCGGGAGAGGAGATTGCCTTGACCAATCGGGAATTCAATCTGCTTTACAAGCTGCTTTCCTACCCCAAAAAGACCTTTACCAGGACCCAGCTGATGGACGAATTCTGGGATGCGGACACACAGACGGGCACCCGCACGGTAGACGTATATATGACCAAGCTGCGCGCCAAGCTTTCGGGCTGTGATTCCTTTGAGATTGTGACGGTACACGGGCTTGGCTACAAGGCGGTGATAAAATGACCCAGGACAAGAAAATCAGGCGCGTCTTGCGCGCGATAAACCATTTTGCGGTCTTTTTTCTGCTGGTTGGGTTTGTCGTCACCTGCTGTACGATGCTGTTCGTACAGACGATGACCGACTCTATGGGGCTGGTTCTGACCGCCGAGAACATTGAGGCGGCGGCGAAGATAACGCTTCTGAACGTTTTTCTTTTGACGGCGCTTTTCACGCTGATTGATTTTTGGCGCCGCCGCAGGACCGTGGTGCGTCCGACCAAAATCATCATTGACGCCGCGCGGAGAATGATGGCGGGGGATTTTTCCGTCCGCATTCCGCCTATCAAGAGCTTAGGAAGCGAGGACGCCTTCAACGAGATTGCCGCCTGCTTCAACAAGATGGCGGAGGAGCTTTCCCACACCGAAACCCTGCGCACCGATTTCGTTGCCAACGTATCCCACGAGCTGAAAACCCCTCTTGCCGTGATGCAGAACTACGGCACGTTGCTCTCCGAGGAGGGCTTGGAGGAGGAAAAGCGGATAGAATACGCCCTTGCCATCAAGGACGCCTCTGCCCGTTTAGCCACGCTGATTACCAATATTTTGAAGCTGAACAAGCTGGAAAACCAACAGATTGCGCCTGCAAGACGGCTCTACAATCTATCGGAGCAGCTTTGCGAATGCCTGCTTGGCTTCGAGGAGGCTTGGGAAAGGAAGGGGCTATCCATTGAAACGGACATTGAGGAGGACGTGCGCATTTACGCCGATGGGGAAATGATGAGCCTGGTTTGGAACAATCTCTTTTCCAACGCCATCAAATTCACCCAAGAGGGCGGAACGGTTTCTCTTTCCGTAAGGACGGAGGGGGACTTTGCCGTAGTACGGGTGAAGGACACGGGCTGCGGCATTTCGGCAGAGGTCGGCAAGCATATCTTCGACAAGTTCTATCAGGGTGACACCTCTCACGCCACCCAGGGGAACGGGCTTGGGCTTGCCCTTGTCAAGCGGGTGATTGACATCAGCGGCAGCGACATTTCCGTGGAAAGCGAGCTTGGCAAGGGAACGGTCTTTACGGTGAAAATCAGGAGGATGCCCCATGCGCCGGAAGAAATTCGGTAAGGCACTGCTTTTTCCTCCTATTGCCGTTTTGGCTTGTCTTTCGCCTCTATCCCTGGCGGCTTTGATTTTTGCGGCGCTATACTTCCCTTCCGACTCGGTTTTCTCAATTTGCGCCTACGCCGCCTCGGCATACGTTTTGACTGCCTGGTGCTTTCGCATTCCCCGTATTATTGCCTTTTTTAAGGCGTTCAAGGAAAAAAGCGCCGCTTGGCGGCGCTGGCGCGAGGACACCCGCTTTCGGGTGCGGACGATGCTGTTTTTCGGGGTGGCGCTGAACACCGCCTTTGCGATTTTTCAGCTGGGGCTTGGGTTTACCCACGGCTCCTTCTGGTTTTTCTCCTTGGCGGGGTATTATATAACCCTTGCCGTTTTGCGGCTGTTTCTGGCGTATCACACCGTCAAAAACGAGGCAGGCGAGAGAATGCGGGCGGAGCTTCAGAAGTACCGTGCCACGGGCTGGGTGCTGCTATGTATGAACTTGTTTCTTTCGGTTATCGTTTTCTTTATGGTTTACTTTAACCGAACCTTTTACCACCACGAAATCACCACCATTGCTATGGCGGCGTATACCTTTACCGCCTTTACGCTTGCCATTATTGATATGGTGAGGTTTCGCCAATACAAGAGCCCTGTTTATTCGGCGTCCCGTGCCATCAATCTTGCCGCGGCCTGCGTTTCGATGCTGACGCTGGAGTCCACGATGCTGACCACCTTTGGAGAGGCAGAGGGCGAGCTTTTTCGTCGGCTGATGCTGGCGCTGACGGGCGGCGCTATTTCTATTTGCTTTATAGCGCTCTCGGTTTATATGATTGTACAGGCAACAGGACAGTTGCGAAAAAGCAAAGAAACCGACATAGAAGGAAAGGTGCATCACGATGGCGCAAAATGAAGGATTTTCCTATTCCTACTCCGCCAAGGAGCAGGAGGAAATTCAAAGAATACGGCAGCGGTACGAAAAGAAGGAAGCAAGCGAGGAGAGCGACATAGAGAGGCTGCGGCGGCTGGACGCCCGGGTGACCCAAAAGGGCACGGTGGCGGCGCTGGTGCTGGGGATTCTCGGGACGCTGATTATGGGGCTTGGCATGAGCTTCGCTATGAGCCCTCTGGGAGCGGTGTTTACCAGCCCTTCGCTTGCCTTGGCAATCGGCATTCCCGTTGGGCTTCTCGGTATGGTGGGGGTGGCGCTGGCGTACCCTCTTTACAACCGCATAACGGTGCGTGAGCGGGAACGGATTGCCCCTGAAATTCTCCGTTTGACCGAAAAGCTGATGAAATAAGCGATGAAGCAAACAAAAGAAAAGACGCCGACGGGCTTAGCGTGATACTCTTAACGGAGAACACGCTAAGCCCGTTGGCGTTTGGTTTTGGTTATTCCTCCAAAAGCGTATAGGTGATAGCGGACAGGTCAACCTCCTCCGCGGCTTTCTCAAATTCCTCCTTAAGAGAGGCAGGGAGGGTAACGCGGCGAAGGGCGGTGCACTCCGCAAAGGCGCTACTGCTGATGTTCCAAAGGGATTTTCCCATCACCACCTCCTCCAAGGCGGTACAGTGAAAAAAGGCGTAGGTTCCGATAGAGGACACGCCCGACAGTTCGATGCGCTTTAACGCCGTACAGCTGCTAAAGGTGCTATTGGCAACAGAATAGAGGGAGTCGGGGAGCGAGATAGCGGCAAGGGAGCGACAGCCATAGAAGGTGTATTCGCCCAGCTTTTCGATATGCTCTGTGCCCTTCACCTCCACGAGGCTTTCGCAATCGGAAAAGGCCCAGCCGCCAAGCTCCACGCCTGCCTCGGAAAGCAGGACACACTTCAAGCTCTTGCAGCCCTGAAACGCCATAGAGTCAAGAAGGGTTTTGCCCAAAACCGTCACGCATTCCAAGGCGGTGCAATCCTCAAAGGCACCTGCGCTCACCTTCTTGACGCTTGCGGGAAGCACAAGGGTTTTAAGCCACGTACAGCCCTTAAAGGCGTGATAGCCTATCTTTTCCAAGCCCTCGGGAAGGGCAAGCTCCTTTAAGGCTTCTCTGCCCTCAAAGGCACTGCTCTCGATGGCTTTGACTCCGTCGGGAATATGGATGTTCTCCTCCTTGGGGTCATAGGAGGTGGAAAGGACAACGTCATTGAAAAGCAGGGTGGGACGGTAGAGCATCGTCAGATATTTGGTTGCCTCGTAGTACCCTTCCCCCTTGTAGCCTGCGCCGTTGTTATCTCCCGCGCTCCAGGCGGTGGTCCGATAGGAGATTTCGCCGCCGAGCCAAAGGATTTTATCCTGCACGCACAGCCCCAAGAGAAGCCCCCCCTCAGTGGCAAGGACGCTCGTAACAAGGTCGGGGTCCAGGCTATTATAAACGCTCCAATGGGACTTGACATCCTCGGGAGAAAGAAGGGGATAATCCTCTTCCAGCCGCGCGGTGAGCAAAACACCGCACTCAAAGGCGTCAAGACAGGCGGTGACGTCCAGCTGCTCCTGCAAGGACAGAGGGGCAAGCGCCTCCTTCAGCCCTTCGGGATAAACGGCAGCAAGCACCTCCGCTTCATATTCCGCGCGAAGAATCGCCACGGGCTTTTCCACGCCGCAAAGAGTGGTCTTTTCCTGCGTTTCGGTAAACAATGCTTGATAGCTTTTCATATCCGTTTTTCTCTTTCATCATTCTAAAATAAAGTTGCCTTCGAAGGGATTCTTTTTTTCATATAAAAGTCCCTTTAGGTCCTTTACTTGCCATACACATTGTACCGCATTTTCGGCTGAATGTCAAGAGCGCCACAAGACGGGTATGTTTTGTTCTGTCACTCATAAAAAAGTTCAAAATTTGCTCTTACAATTATCACAAATTGCGTGTATAATCCATATTAGCTACAACCATTAAAGGAGAAAAAGAAAATGACCTGGGACTCTTTTTGGAACACGGTGGTTGGCTGGGCAACCTCGGCCGGCATCCGTCTTCTCATCGCGCTCGTTTTGCTTTTCATTTCTTTCAAGATTATCAACCTCGTTGGTAGACGCATTGAAAAATCGGCGGAAAAGAAAAACGCCGACAAGACGATTATGCGTACCCTTGCTTATATTTTTAAGCTCGGTATGAAAATTGTTGTCGTTATCTCACTCGTTGGCTACGTGGGTATTGACACCAGCGGTCTTACCGCGCTTGTGGCGTCCTTCGGCGTTTGCATAGGTCTTGCCGTAAACGGTGCCCTATCCAATCTGGCAGGCGGTGTTTTGATTATTCTCACCCGTCCTTTCCGCATTGATGACTACATTGAGGCACAGGGATATGCGGGCACCGTTGAGGACATTCACATCACCAACACCAAAATTCGCACAACGGACAATAAGGTCGTTTACATTCCCAACGGCGCCCTTTCCGCCGGCTCCATTATGAATTACTCCGTAAAGGACATTCGCAGAGTCGACGAGGTCTTTTCTATCGCCTATTCCGCAGATTACGAAAAGGCAAAGGCTATCATCACTGAAATTGCCTCCGCTCATCCTCTCGTTTTGAAGGACCAGCCTATTTTCGTTCGGATGAGCGAGCACGCCGCCTCCTCCATCAATATCACCTCGCGTGTCTGGGTGAAGAGCGCCGATTACTGGACGGTAAAATTCGATATGCTGGAGGCTGTTAAAGCAAGATTTGACGAGGAGGGTATTGAGATTCCCTTCAACCAGATGGACGTGCATATCAAGAATAGCTAAAACCGCTTTTTCTAGCCGTAAGGGAATCGAACCCATAAGCCCTACGACGATAGATTTTCGCGTCTTTCGTCGCGCTTTGCCTTGTAAAGTAGTACTTTACGGCGACAAATCACAACAAAATCCATCAAAAATCTATTCGCCGTAGGGTGCGA
>JAFTSW010000050.1 GCA_017467085.1 Clostridia bacterium
ACTCAGAGCAACTCGCAACTGATATAGATTTACTTTGTCAAAATATAAAAGCCCCCTCCAACACTCTTTTCCAAATCCGCAAAAGTTCAAGTAGTGTGTACGCAAATATACGCGAGGCTAATTACGGGCAAAGTAAAGCGGATATGCTTTCAAAATTTGAAATCGCGCTCAAAGAATGTAGCGAAACCGAAGGTTGGTCACAGTTGTTATTCAACACAAACGGCATTGATGAAGAAACCTATAAAAATTATAGAAATCTTTGCGGTCGTATCAGACGAATGTTGATTGCGAGTTGTAAAACCTTGAAGGAGAGCATAAAGTGAAAAAAGAGTTACGGAATAAAGTTTTAGAAAAAGTCGGTGATGAACTAAATTGTAAAGGCTTTCTTTTGGTGGATTCGTCAAGTAAGTGGATGATTTTCCATAGAAAAGAGCGATGCCTACGTCGAAATTGTTCAGATCGCTCAAGATAAATACGAAACATTTTTCAGCGTTTCGGTGTCTATTGCTTTTCTTGATGTCCCAAGTGAAACAACGAATATCAATTATGTATTTTTCAATGAATTTAATGATGCCGACTTCAAAAAAATCAGCACTGATGATTGCCGTGAAAAATTTTACTTAAAAGGAAATTTTGGAGAGGCTTTCCATTACGGCGATGTTTATTTGGCATTGGGGCGAGGAATTGTTGGCGTAGATCCCGATTCCAAGAAGCCAATCGGCTTCAGACTTAAAAAATTCAATTCTGAAACATATGACAAATTATGTGACCTTATTATACAAAGGCTTAAAAAAGCATATCGCTGGTTGGATAAAAAGAAACAGGGCATATAATAATTTGGACACCTTTTGTTCGTTTTTACCCTTGTTCAGACACCTTTTGTCACGTTTAAGGCAAAAAATTCGACAAGTTTTGACTTGTCGAATTTTTTTATCCAAGCCGCAGGCTTGGCATATCATTGACGCACGAAGTGCGGCGTATATCATCAGCCCCTTTGGGGCTGTATCTCATCACGCTTTAGCGTGTATACAGGAACGCAAAGCGTTCCTCTTCCTGCGGCTTGATGATATACAACACTCCGTGTTGATGATAGACAATTCCTTTGGAATTGATGATATACACGCCTCGCGGCGTGATGGAGTACGGGAGTTCGAATCCTTATTGCAATCCACAAAAATATCTTTTTTGTAGCCTTTATACATACAAATGAGCCACCCTTTGGGTGGCTTTTTTCATTTGTATGGCGGAGAGATAGGCTGCCGAACCCGCGCGGCGCCAGCCGCAGGGTTCGCATGCTCCGCCCGAAGATCGGCAAACTTGCTTGCCAGGCGCAGGGCGTGGGCATCACGAAGCGCAGCGGAGTCATCCCGTAAACCCAACGACAGAGCTTTACACCCTCATTGTATTTCTGCAACTATTGACATTTTTTGGCTTTTATAGTATCATATATATATACAGAAAGACTGCAAAAATTATGGAGGGTATTATGGTTATTTGGTACGTTATATTAACGCTCCTCGCCATCTATTTCCTTTACCTTTGCTATAAAGTTCTCTGGTACCTTACAAAAATAATAATGTTTCAAAGCAAACTGAAAAAGCTTCGAGGGGATGGCTGTCACATCCAAAGGGAAAGAAGCTATTGGTCTATGTTTTTTGGAAAAAAAGGTGTTTTAGATTTTACTGTAACCATACAAAATCAAAAATTCAATGTTTATTTACTTAGTTTTCTTTCAACTCGTGGACGCTGGAATATCGAGAAGGGCGAGAATTGTTATTACGCGGAAGCAAGACGCTATAATCGTGTTTTTTATAACGCCTACCGCAATTCCTCCGATGAGCCCGAGCACAGTCGGGATTTTCGCCGAGAGTCGCCCTTTTGGAAATGCCTGTTTCATCTGCCTAAGGAAAAGGCATCTTCCAATGATAAGCAAATCGTATTAGCCTACCCCACGCCGAGGCTTTTGACGTATACGGATAAAAAACTGGAATATCTGCAAAGCGGCAATACTTTTGACGGCTATACCGTTATGCTCTGGGATGATTTTTTGAATTTTTTGAAGAGTGGCATGGAGGGAAATCATGAATAAATTACTGCCAAGAGATTTGCAAAAATTCATTCGTAAAAATGCCATTAAAAAAATAGTTCTTTTTTTAGCTTGCACCGTCGTTCTCTCGCTTGCGCTCCTTTTCTTTGGCAAAGTAATCCTTCATACGGATAATACGGTTTATCTTTGGGGAATTTGGTTGCTTGGGGTGTGCCTTTTGGCGCTTTTCCTCAAGCTACATACCTTGGTTGGAGATAAAACCTTTTGCGGAACAATCGCAAAAACGATTGTCAAAACCGTGGACGATAAAGCGTTGACGATAGGTCTTGGCTCTATGCGGCAACGGCATATCGTTGATTTAATCGTTTCTTCGATTGACGGTAAGACCTATTATAAGAGCGTTTCCTCTCTCGAAGATAAGGCAGAAGTCCGCAATAGCCTGGACAAATACAAGGAAGGCGATGCGGTTTTTCATTTAAGCGGCACTCCGTATACGATATTGTTGCCCGCGGAAAGCGAACGGCACGTACAATGCGCGGTTTGCGGCAGAACAAACGATATTGCCCACAGCACTTGTGAAAAATGCGGTCATACCTTGATAAAATCTTTTTTACAATAGCATCGCATAAAGCCATAGACGCATATAAAGCAAAAAATCCCCATTCGGGGATTTTTTGTTTTTTGAAACGGGATTTATTGGTTGAAAATTTAATTTTCATACGCAATCCGCAAAGCTACGGGATACAGCGGCTCACAGTGAACGGTAAGCGCGTATTCGCCGTCCGCCGTTTTTGCAAAGGCAACGGGAAGCTCTTTCCCGTCGGGCGAGATCGCGACGATGCTTGCAGGCTCTTTTTCAAGCGCGAGGGGGAGGACGTCCGAGGGATCAACGCCAAGCGGAAGCGCAAAAACGAAAAGGGATTCGTCCGAAAGATATCCCGCACGCATACAGATTTCTGCGTCTCCCGTAGCATACACGGGAAGCGCGCCTGCCTCTCGCAGGAGAGATACCAGCTGTGCTTTACGCGTTTCGTTGAGGAAGGAGAAGCCCTCCATGTAGTTGAACGCCGCGTCGGGCGAGCCGCAGAAGACCACGGAAATTTTGCCGTCGGCTCGCTTAAGCTTGGTCACAGCAGCGCCGCGGCGCGAAATACCGCCGTCCACGTTGAGATAGTTGTAGGAAAGAATCTGCGTACTCGGAGCGGTCGGTGTCAGACGGCGGACGTTCTTCTGCAAGGAGCAACGCACGTTATCCGTCTCACCAAGCACCTCCGCGTGGAGCATGCCGCCGTCCCAAGCGGACACATCCACACCGATACGATTCCCGTAGCCTCGGCGGCAAAGGGCTTCTGCCGATTCGCCGTCAAGGAATACCGAGCCTGCAAGTACGGTCTCAATCTCCTCGTCCGTCATATCGTCGACGATGCTGCCTTCAAGAAAGCTTGCCTTCTCGGTCTTGTCTGAGAAATAAAAGGGGATGCCCATTTCCTCGATATTCTTGGTGACCCAGGTATGCGGATGATAATCGCAGGGATACACGACCTCCGTGGCAAAGGGAAAATCCGTTTGCTCGATAAAGGCGGAGTTAACGCCCACCCAACGGATCTCGGGTGCTAAGGCGGCAAGCCTTTCGTAGAAGGGGCGATGCGTTGCGAGAATATCGCGGTATGCTTTTCCCGACGACGGCTCAAAGCAGATTGCGCGCGTCAGCCAATGCTTAGCCCCCTGTGCGCCCTCCAGCAGGGATGCGGCGTACTGTGCGTGCAGATAGCGTGCGCTTTTCGCGTAACGGTTAAACGGGATGGTATCCGTTTCGGAAAGAATGATATCGATTCCATACTTTTTCAGCTTTGCGGCTTGGACGGCGGCGTTCGCAAATGTGTAGCTGATGCCGCGGATTGCGTAAGGAGCGTAGATACCGTTTGCCATCCGCACCATCGTAGGGTTGCCCTTCCCAGCAAAGATTTTATTGGTATACACCACGTTCTCGCAGAACTGCCCCGAGGTACAGTTGATGCCCTGAATGCTCGGGTCAATTTCATCGATTGCGGTGCGGAACGCCTTTGCCGCCTTAATGAGAGAATCCTTTTGCGTTTCGGCATAAACGCGGGCGAGCGGATCGTGTATGCTGTGCGTCTTGAAATAATCGAAGAGCTCCTCCCGCGTCATATTCGTGCCCGCGCGGCGGTTAAACTCCGCCATATGGCGCGCACAGGCACAGCCGTGTCCGGGACGAAGCATCAGGCGAAAATCGTCGTCAAGCATGATGGCGAAGGGCTTCGTCTTGGCTAGGGCGCGCAAAACGTCCGAAAAATGTGCAAGGAAGCGGTCGTCCTCGGGACAGTATACGTATTCCGTCTTCCCGTCGACAAGATTGACGTAACGCTCAAAGGGTGCGGGGGTAATATCATAGCCGTGTCCGAGCGATGCCTGCACAAGGATCGCGGCAGGAACGCCTTCTTCGGCAAGCGCGTCTCGGTAACGAACAAAGACCTTTGCAAGATGCGTGGCTTTATCCCAAACGGGATCGCCCTCGGGCACGAGAACGTGGGAAAACAGCGGAATCGTGAACGAGCCGCGCTTCACCGAATCACAGATGTCGCGCACGCGCTCATCGAAATGATCCTCTTTCAGTTCAAAAACAGCAAAATCGTACAGCATAAAAGCCTCCTGGGGGTATCTTCTACTCTCATTGTAAATTTTATTACCCATTCCCATAAATGGCTTCCTTGGCTTCCTTAAAGAAGCGGAAGGTTTCTTCAAAGAAGGTCAGGGAACGCTCGTTTTTGGTTAAGGTTGTCCAGGGAGCGGAAATGTATCCGAAAATTTGACGGTCAATACCGTTATCGCGGAAATATTCCATCAAATCCACGGTGTTCCAGTCGCAGCGGTTGTAAACGGAGGCGCAGGGGATATAGCAATATCCCTGCTCCATCAAGGGGAGCGCCTTGGCACGGAAATTGACGAGGAAGGGGTCCTCCTCTACGAAGCGGATGTTCATCTTGGCATAGTCGCCCTCGTTATAGTAGGCAACGTATTCGGCACGGGACTCAACAGGCGTCCAATGCTCACGGCGGAAGGCGTTGTAATACCAAGGAGAGAGAACAAGCTCATCAGGCTTGAATTCCTTGGTGAATGCCGCCGTCATATCGAAGAGCGGACAGGACCAAAGCCAGGGCGTAGCCCCAAGTGCCTTGACGCAATCCACCAAATAACGCAGATCGTGCATATAAAGCTCACCCTGACGGTATACGACGTAGTCACGGCTTGCCTGGTGCTTGTTGTCCTCCTCGTCCATACCGATATGGAAATAGGGGGGACGGTCGAACAGCTCGTACACCTCTTCAATCAAATCCTTAACTACCTTGTAATAGATAGATGTGGAAACCATACGGGCGTATTCGCCGAGCCACATATCGTGCGTGGTAGAAAAATTCAGCTTGGGAATCAAGGTAATGCCCTTATCACGGCACAGCTTCACCTGCTCCTTTATCCATTCCTGGGAATGGGCGTCGGGACGGGAGATTTCGGGATGGCTCTTGTATTCGATTCCGTTGATGACCTCTAAAACGATGGCGTTCATTCCGGCGTCTTGGGCTCTATCAACGCAATCCGCCCAAAGTTCCTGGTCAAAATGCTCTGAAAGCGGCAAGTTCTTCCATTTTTTTGAAGCGGAAAAATCCATAGATAAATGAACGAGTAACCCCCATAGCTTTTCTTTCATGTCTTTGTCCTCTTTAATTATTTATATACACCGTAAGGCGGTGTACTAACAGAAATATAGCATGCTAAAATGGAAAAGTCAATGCTTTCAAGAGAAAAACTTGACAAAACCAAAAAAGAATGCTACAATAAGAAAAAACTGCCACCGGGTAGAGTAAATGCGAGGCATTTGCTTGCGTATCGTTAGGTCTTAGAAGATACGCAAAGCAAGTGCTTTCTTTTTTTCTAAAGCGGCTTAGACAGGAAGGAACAATCTGTATGCAAGATAAAAAACGGTATTTTTCGAAGGGCGACATCATTCTTTGGGGTTCTTCCGTTGTCTGTATCCTGATATCCTTTTTTCTTTTTGAAAAAGGAGGATATCTTTCGCTTGTAGCTTCCTTGGTCGGCGTCACCTCCTTGATATTCAACGCCAAGGGAAATCCCTTAGGACAGGTTTTAATGATTGCGTTCAGCGTTTTATACGGCATCATTTCCTGGGGCTTTGCATATTACGGCGAAATGATAACCTACTTAGGTATGACGGCGCCAATGGCGCTTTTTGCCCTTGTGTCCTGGTTGAAAAACTCGTATAACGGCAACAAGGCAGAGGTGAAGGTCGGTACGATAGGAAAAAGGGAAGTGATATGCGGTATTTTGCTGACTATCCTTGTGACCTTCGGCTTTTATTTCATTTTGCGCTATTTCCATACCGCATACCTTCTGCCCAGCACTATCTCCGTGGCTACCAGCTTCTTTGCCGCCTATCTGACCTTTAAGCGAAGCCCGTATTTTGCCTTGGCATATGCGGCAAATGACGTGGTTTTGGTTTTGCTTTGGGGGGTGGCGGCGTTAGAGGAGCCCTCCTATATGTCCGTTATCGTTTGCTTTATCGCCTTTCTCTTTAATGATTTGTATGGCTTTTGGAGTTGGCTGAAAATGGAAAAAAGGCAGACAAATAACGGTTAAAACGGGCAATATACTTGCAAAAACAGAGGCGCTGTGCTACAATAAAGGCGTAAAAACATCAAGGAGGAAGCAGAATGCTTTCGTGCACGTCTTATATAACCAGAACAGATGCCACGGGCAAAATGGAGCCGCCCGACGGCAAGCGGAAAATTTTTATCAGCTATAAGCATTCGGACGAGGCGACCTTACCCCTTTGCCAGCGTCTTGCCTCCTATATTTTAGAGCGCTTGGACGTTGCCATTTGGTTTGATAAGCAGCTGACGGCAGGGAAGGAATACGATAAAGAAATTGAAGACGCCATTAAGCAGTCCGACGCCTTTCTGTTGCTTCTGACCCCCGGTATTCTTTCCTCGGCATACGTAATAGAGCGAGAGGTTCCTCTTGCCATTCAAAGCCAGGTAGCCGTCCTTCCCGTCATTGCGGGCATCAGCGAGGCGGAGCTACCCTTGGTAGAAAAGGTTGTGGGGCGCGTGCATATGCCGCTTTGGTTCTTTGGCGCGCAAAAGGAGGCGCCAGCCTTTTCTGACGATGCCTTGAAGCAGTTGCTCGATGGGCTTGCCCTCTGTCTTGCTAACAAGGATTTATTAAGCCAGGCGACACTGTTCTGTGAACGGGGAAGCCATACCCTCTCTCAACGGTATCTGACTCCCGAGCAGGTTTTCGTGAAGGCGTATGGATGCCTTTTTGGTGTGGCAGGACTCAATGACAAGGCACTTGGCATCAAGCTGATGGATTCCATTCTTGCAAGCTACGGAACGGACGAGGAATTCGTTGCTCTGCAGGAGGAGGTGGCGGTGGAGCTATTGAAGCATTTGTATCGCACCAACCAGCCCCTTCTTTTCTTCCCTTATCTGCAAACGGCGCTTGCGCGGGGCTTTGAAGGGGTTATGCCGTTGCTGTTCGACATTTACAAGGCACAATGGGAGGCAGAACGCCTGCAAAGCGAGCTTGCCGCTTCCTTGGCGCTCTTCCGTTATCTTTATAAGGAAAATCTTGGCATCGAGTTTGACAGCAATACGGTGCTTTCCCGTCTTGCGGATGCGGAGGAGACGCCTTTAGCTACTACGCTTGCCCCGCAAGAGGGGGCGGCACGCATCGGAAGCCTTGTCTTCGAGGGTCACGTTGCCTTTTTGGAGCGCTCTTGCACCGAAAAAAGGGACGCCAATTTGTTTCTTGACGGCTATTGTCTTGATACCTATGAGGTATATGCCGCCTGGGGGGATTCCACGATGATATTCCTGGGATATGACCCGGACAACCGCTTGCTTTTAACCCTACACGCCGATTTTGACCATTATGAGATTGAAAGCTATATAAGCGGCAAGGCGTATCAGTTGACGGAAAATGGGGTAAAGAGCGTACAGTTCGGTACTGCTAAATGGGTGAAGGGACGCAGGTTCCTTCCGTACAATCCTATGAACCTGAAGGTTCCCGAGGATGCGTAACGGAAAACGCGATACAATACATTTTTAGCCAAACTTCTTGACAAATCAAGGAAAAAGTGCTATCATTAAAATGTATCGAAATGTGTTTCAGAAAAGACTGTTAGATGAATATACTGCTTATGGAGGTTTTTGAAATGGCTATCAGTAATGCTTTCTTAATCGCGGCTGCGGTCTTCCTCTTAATTGGCTTCTTAACGGGTCTTTCCCGCGGTCTTTCCCGCTCGGTTTTGCGGCTTGTATTCGTGGTGGCAATCGCGTTTTTGTCCTTCCATCTGGCAGGCGTTGCCGCTAAGTATATTTTGAGCTTGGAGGTCACCGTAGAAGAAACCACGGTTGCTCTTGGCGATTGGCTCACCTCTGCCGTTCTTTCTATGGAGGGCATTGGCGATGTTCTGACGCAATCCGCAACGCTTGAGAGCTTCGTGTTCGCTTTACCTGAGGTGCTGCTGCGTGTTATTGGCTTCGTTATCATCTTCTTTGTTTTGAAGCTGATTTCCTTGCCCATTACCGCTATCCTGTCTGCCATTTTTCTCCCTCGCAAGAAAAACGGCGTTCCCGTCAACCGTCATGCGTTGTTAGGCTCCTTGGTGGGGCTCGTGCAGGGGGCATTCTGCTTCTTGGTGGTTTGCGTGTTGTTCTTCGGGGTGCTTGATGTTTCCAAATCCTTCGTTGACGCTTATGACGTTATAGAAGAGGATATTGAGCCCGTTACCGAGATTTGCGATATGGCGCAAAACGAGCTGTTCACCCCCCTGTCTGAGAACAAGGTTATCGATGCCTTGTCAAAAACTCCTATTCCCGGCTATTGCACCCAGGTGTTCCACCAGCTTGCATATGTGGAAATCACTACGGCTGAAGGCACGGTAAAACCCGTTTACTACTTTGAAGAATTAAAGGGAATGTTCCCAACCATTATGCAGGCTATGACCTTAATGGGAACCGACCCTGATCACTTAACGGAAGAAAACACCGAGTCCATTATTTCTGCTGTTGTGTCCATGAAGGACAATGAGCTCTGCACCGATATCGTAAGCGAGCTGTTGGACAAGGTAGTGGAAAACTCTGTGGCACCTGAATACCAAAGCTCCGCTAAGGTCTTTACCCAAGAGCTTTTGAACGCGATTACCAACGAGGAGAGCGAGGTTCTTGAAAACCTTGACGTAAAGGCAGAGGCAGAATCCGTGACCGAGTGCCTTGGCCTGCTTGCTACGGTTTCCTCGATGGATACCGAATCCGCCTTTACCGAGGAAACGGTGGATACCTTCTTGAACGTTGTTGCCGACTCCACCTTGGCTTGTAAAACCCTGGTGAATATCTCTGAAAACGAGGAGCTGGTCAATACCGTGCTTGGCGACGTTGTTCTGGACGAGGACGCAAAGGAGACCACCAAAAACGTCATTGACGATTATCGGGATAGCTTCTTGGAGTCCGAAACCGACCAGGGAAGAATCGATAGAGTCAATTCTATTATCGATGCCGTTCTGAAGGTTCTGGATATCGAGAATAATCTGCAATAAGTCTTTCGGGCATCACTTCGGTGATAATATCGTTATTTGTGGGCCGGGTGTTGCGGTTTTGCAACGCCCGTCCTTGATTTTATTTGTGTTTAGTATATAGGAGAGGACTCTATGAACGTGAAAGTCTTAAAATTTGGCGGCACCTCGTTGGCAGATGCCGAGCAAATGAAAAAGGTCATTCGTATCGTCAAGGCAGACGAGGCTTGCCGCTACGTTGTACCTTCTGCACCCGGAAAACGTTTTTCTGCCGACGAAAAAGTAACGGATTTGCTTTATCTTTGCTATGAAACCGCTAAGAAGGGCGAAAACTTCGGCGAGGTTTTCGAAAAGATTAAGAACCGATACAGAGATATCATTCGGGGACTTGGCTTGGATTTCTCCTTGGAGGAAGAATTCAAGGGCATCGAGGTTGCCATTCTGCATCACGCGGGCCGTGACTACGTGGCAAGCCGCGGAGAATACCTGAACGGTATGATTATGGCAAAGGCGCTGGGCTTTACCTTTGTGGATGCAGCGTCCTGCATTTTCTTTAACGAAAACGGTAGCTTTGCCGCTGAGGAAACCAATAAGAGCCTTGGTGAGCTTTTGAAAAAAACGCCGCACGCCGTTATTCCCGGCTTCTACGGCTCTATGCCCAACGGCACCATTAAAACCTTCACCCGCGGAGGCTCGGACATTACGGGCGCCATCGTAGCCAGAGCTGCCGAGGCAGACGTGTACGAGAACTGGACGGACGTTTCGGGCTTTTTGATGGCAGACCCTCGCATTGTCAAGGACCCCAAGCCCATTGGCGTGATTACCTACCGTGAGCTTCGTGAGCTTTCCTATATGGGCGCCACTGTTCTGCACGATGAATCTATTTTTCCTGTGCGCTTTGCGGGAATTCCCATCAATATCCGCAACACCAATGACCCCGATGCCAAGGGTACGATGATTGTGCCTTCCTCTAAGGTAGAGGGTAATGACGGCAACGTAATAACGGGTATTGCGGGTAAAAAGGGAATGTCCGTTATTTCCTTGGAAAAGGATCTGATGAATGCGGAGTTAGGCTTCGGCAGACGTGTTTTGGAGGTTTTGGAGGACTTAGGTCTTTCCTTTGAGCATCTTCCTTCGGGTGTAGATACGATGTCTATTGTGGTTGCCACCGCCTCTTTAGAGGGCAAAAAGGAGCGCCTGCTTGACGGCATTTGCCGTGCTGTAAAGCCCGACTACATTTCCTTGGATGACGGCTTCGCCTTGATTGCCGTTGTCGGTCGCGGTATGGTCTCCGAAAAGGGAACTGCACAGCGCATCTTCGGCGCTATTGCCGATGCGGACGTGAATATCCGCATGATTGACCAGGGCTCCAGCGAAATCGACATTATCATTGGCGTTTCCGAGGAGGATTACGAAAAATCCATCTCCGCTATCTACAACGCCTTCGCAGGCTAAAAAAGCAAGTGGCTGTCTCTTTTGAGACAGCCACTTTACCTTTTATTTCATTCTTCAATTAATTCGGTCCCGTGTGTGTAAACGCGCTGTTCCACAGGAGGAAGCTGCATATAGTCATTGTACAGCGTCTTCAACACGGCATCGCTGTTCGAGGGAGCAAAGAATTTTTTGCCCTCAAATTCAAGCTCAATTGGCTCACCAAACCATTCCTGCGCAAAGAAGCATTTTTCGGGCCGGGGCAAATAAACCGAAGCAAAGCAAAAATATTCCTTGTAGTCCGCGCCGTTTTGGTTATGGTACTTCATAATAGAAGCGACAGTCTTTTCTGCGCGTTTTTCAACGTTAAGGGTATGCTTGAACCAATGGTATTTGTTGTGCAGGGTGTAAATGATTTTGTTCATTTTTCCGAAGAAGGAATCCTGCACCACGAGAAACTTTTTGCAGCGCGCAATTTTGTAACGGAAAAGATTTCTCTTAAAGGCGTTCAAATAGCTCTTTTTCTTCTTTTCGGGGAATACGTCTAAGCAGAAAATGTCAATCCAGGGATTCATTTCCGCTCTAACACCTGCATAATCGCGGCGAATGCGTCTTTTCTTGTCAATCACACGCATTTGAAGCTGGGAAGGACGTTCGCCTGGATGGCGATACTCTCCGTCGTTGGAGCCAAAGCGCTCATCCGTGTTTTTGTTCTGGAGATAATCCAGCATTTTCATATAGTCCTCACGGGGCATCCAAACGTCTACGTCATCGTCCCAAGGAATAAACCCTTGATGACGAATAGCGCCCAAAAGCGTTCCGTAGGCAAGATAATACGTAAAGCCCTGTTCACGGCAAACCTTATCTAAAAAAGAAAGAATTTCAAAGGCCTCTTCTTGAATTTTTTGGATAGGCGATGCGTTTTCACAAAGTTGCATTTTTTCTCTCCTACGATTATGTATGATTTGACTCTACTGAATTGGATAACTATATGTGTATTTTAACACGGAAAGAGGAAAAAGTCAACATCTTTTATTCTAAAAGGGGAGGCATCAGATTAAAATAACCCAATCAGTATAAAACTACTTGTTTTAACAAATAATAGCAACACAGTTTGTGAAAACAAGGAGATTTTTATATATGAAAGCAACAGGAATCGTTCGTAGAATTGACGACTTAGGAAGAGTTGTTATCCCCAAGGAAATCAGAAGAAC
>JAFTSW010000051.1 GCA_017467085.1 Clostridia bacterium
CGCTTGTCGGTATCGGGAACAAGCGTAGGTTTGCCTTGGGGCTTTGTTACAAGGGCACCGAGGACTTTGGAGAACTCCGCCTTGCCCATCAGCTTTTCCATCTCGGTTATGCTGATAAGGGTCTTTTTGTAAATGTCGTGATAGCCCGCGTCGTTTGCGGCTTTTACCACGGCTCTTTCGTCGGTGTACTTACGAACCGACCTACCTTCGACGAGCTTGAAGCCCGTCCACACTTTGCCTGCGAGTGCTTTTGCGAGAGCATACTCTTGAATTTCATCTGCCCACTTCTTGATATCGGGTAACTTTGCAAGGACATCTTCAATTTCTGCGTCTGTTAAAAGCGGAGGCATCTTGAACTCGCTTTGCGCAAGCCTCAGTTTGTCTTCGGCTCTTGCTCGGCATTTAACGGCGGCTTTGCAGAAAATGCACCATTCGCCGGGGCAATACTCACCCTCTCCTCGAAAGGCTTTCTGCGCCTTCGGTACGAGGTCTTTCGTTGCCCATTTCTTGAGTTTTGCAACCGTGGTTTCCCAAGTGCTGACGTTTTCTCTGCGAGGTTGGAAAATCGTGAGCTTGACCTTCTTGATTTGGTACTGTTCTTCGTACTGCTTCAGAGCCGCAAGTGCGTATAACATCATCTGCGGATTCTCCTCCGAATCGACGAGTAGACCCTGCCCAAACTTGAAATCAATTATGTGAATTCGACCTCGGCTTACGATAAGGCAGTCACCTGTGCCAAACCCCTCGGGGACGTAGCAAGAGAAATCGAGCCTCTGCTCAATGAACACTTGCGTGTCGGGGTCGCGCCTACGTTCCTTGGTTACTTGCTCCATAACGAAATCTGCGTAATCGTCGGTGCAAGTTTCCATTTCATCGGTATCAAAAGGTGACACCGGGCGCTCACTCCTTAACTTGAGCCTTCGCTTGAGCTTGGGTTCTGCAAGTGCGTGTGCCGCAGTACCTTCCGCTGCCGCAACGGTCTCTCGGTCGGCAAACTCGCGCTCAAGCCTTGCAGACGGGTTACAGTTCAGCCAACGATGCGACGAAGATGCTGATAATAATGCGTGGTCGTTAGGTGGCATTTTCCGCACCTCCTTCGCTCTCGGTTGTGATGGTGATTTCCGTCACCGCACCTTTCGGAATGGTAATGGTCAACTTGGAGGCATCACCGAAAATCTCATTCAATAATCTATCCGTGCCTTTCGTTGCTCCGTGTGAGCCGTTACCATTCGTCAAGGGCTTGGAAACACTAATTTTTAGGTTGTGTTTCAATCCTTACTCCTCCTTCGAGGGGCTTGTGTTTTTGTTGCTCCTCACCCTAAACTCACGGGAGAGCAAAAAATTCAAGGGTTTTTGAAAAATTTTTTTGCATTTTTTCTTGCGGTCTCGAGACGAAGGTAAATTGCCTGAAAGCTAACACCCTCTCTTGCCGCGATGTCTGCCACCGGGGTCTGATTGATAGCAACTTCCCAAAGGAGGTCTGCTTGGGCTTTCGGAAGGTTGCCGTAGAGCTTCTGGCGCATTGCATCAAGCTCCGCCCATTCTTCGAGTTCCTCCATCGCAGAATTGTCTGCTACGAGGTCTATAGGATTAATGTAGGGAACGGCATCATCGTCACCGCAAAGGTTCTTGATGTAGCCTGCGGTATGGCGGTTCAATTTCTGGTGATTGTTGCGTTCGTCCTTGTTGAGCCTGTCCGCAAATTCTGCGGGGGTGTACTTACGCACCGTGGCGCGTTCTTCGGGAGATGCAACGGAGAGCCTCTGCTGATAGTCGTTTTCAAGGCAGATTTCCATTTCATCGGCATCGACTTCAAGGGTTACTTTTTCCTTGCCGTCATCGTACTTGAGGGTAATTTTTACTGTGTTTTTCATTTTTTGTCTCCTTTTTCTTTTCATTTGTGTCGTAATGGGTAGAAATTGGAGGAAAAATGTGATATAATGTAAATGGAAAAGCCTCAGCAATTTCTACTGAGGCTAGCTTCTTCTTAACTTAGGTAATCGGCAACACGTAACTTGGGGAACTTAAGTAATTTTTCAGGGGGTGATTTTATGGACTATAATTTTAACGATAGGCTGTGCGGAGCGACATTCTTTGCGGTGCTGCTTGAGGCGGCAAAACCGCAATTAAGCTCAAAAGAAAAATGGCAAGGCAATTCCAACGGAATCACCCAGCCGAGAATGTTTGCTGCCCTCATAAAAATCGCCAATCCCGACATTTCCTCGGATTTTAATTGCGAATCATATGAGAAAACCTTTGCAAAGTATAAAAAAGCGAGTACTGACAGCAGCAAAATGTATTTCCCGTTGGTAGAACCTACATTTAGAAACGGCTTTGATACAAGAGTAAAATCGGAATATGTCTCGGCGCAGAACGATATGATTGCTTTTATACGCACGTTTCTCGACTACACTGATACCAACAAAATAAACAAGCTCGTCGGAACACTTCAGGAGCTTATTGCCAATGATGATGGGATTACGCATACGTTTTATATGGGGACGGATCTCGCCAAGAATGTTTTTGCCTCTATTACGAAAATAGAATTAAGCACATACCTTTTAGCTATTTGGCACCACATTGTTGTGTATATCACAGACAATAAACGTGGCGCAGAAACAATCGAGAATTGGAAAAGTGGGATTGATATTGGCTACGAAAGAGCAAAAAAAATAGCCGTTACCATTTCCGAACCTACAGAAACAGCTACGGCAGACGAGCCAATTATTGATAAAGAAACCACGGACGAGGTTGTAATCGGAAAGCCAAAAGCTACTATCCCCGGCATTACGCAACAAGCCGGTATTATAGTAAACAACTTCGGTGATGGTCCCAACATTACAAATACGGGGTCTATAACGATAAACATAGGAGGTAAAAAGGATTGAGAGAAGAACTCGTACATATATCTGATTCACGTACCACCACGCAAAATATGCACGGGAACGGTATTCAAATTGCCAACGGCGAAGGCGGTTTAATACAGCTTTTCTTCATCAATGCTGGCACCTATATTCGTATAGATAATTTTAATTTTGATAAAGAGTGCTATAACCTCTTTGTCGTAAACGAAAAAATAGAGAACGCGGGAAGCTTTATCGTTCCTTTTGGGGATTGTTTGAAGCACACCGCTGCCGATGTATACCCTGAAAAAATGATAACGGCTCCGTTATTAGAACGCATATTTAGGTATCCATCTCTCATAGCCAACCCAAATAAAACGCACCTAACAGCCGCTTCGGAACAGAAGGTCGCCGTTTGCAAGGTTCATGGCTATGAAGTTCTTGAGGAAGGTATCAAATTTAAGTATTTGATTTCAAATGAATTTTTGCAACAAACACTAAACGATGCCCCCACCGCTTTCGGTATCTTGGCGAGTGACCAGACGAATGAACTCGATCATTGCCATTGGGAAATCAAGCATATAAATTTGCTTAAATTATTACAGTTAGGAGGATAGGAATGAGAGTAAAAAACAGAGTAAAAATCACAAATATTAGCTTAAACGAAGCCACTTTCCACTCTGCTTCATTCAGCCCCTCCAATATAAATTTTTTCTTCGGTAAAAATGGTACGGGAAAATCCACAATAGGAAAAGTTATAGCTGAAAAAAGAGGTCTCACTTGGAAAACCCCTACCGATGAATCGGACACCATTATTCAGTTATACAACGAAGAGTATATACGTAAAAATATCCAAACCCTCGAGGATATGCCCGGCGTTTTTAATATAAGCGAAGTCGACATTGAAGTTGAAAAGAGTATTCGTGAATATACCGATAGACACACCGCCGCCGCCTCTAGCAAAAAGGCATCGGATGAAGCACTCAAAAAAATACGAGCAGACATTGCTGCTGCGGATAAATTAGTATGGGACAAGTGTTGGGAAGTCATTTCGGCGCTGTTAGAAAAATTCAAAAAAAGCTCTGTGAGGCGCAACTCCAAGCAGAACAGTTTTGCCGATATTTATGGTGTCACCCCTGTTGAGCATTCCGAAGAAGAACTCGCCAAACTGTATGGCATTGCTTTTGGTTCTGCGGTAAAGTCCTATCCTTTACTGAAAAAATTACCGCTTGACGGATTTCCTACTTGTGATATGCTCGGCACACCGATTATTTCTAAAGATGAGACACAGTTTTCTCGATTCCTTGAAGAAATAGGTGCTTCCGACTGGGTTCGTGATGGTCATTTGAAGTATGAACCCATTGCGGGTGGTCTGTGTCCTTTCTGTCAGCAACCATTGACGGAAGATATCGTGACAAAAATAGCTGATTGCTTCAATCGTACATACGAAGATGCCATCCACGCTATCGAAAGATGCCACGGCGAGTACGAGGCTTATTTTAAGAAAATACAAGCTATTGTTCAGGGAAACTATGACAATATGTACCCTGAAATCGACCAAAAGGCTTATGGCGAAGTGCAGATTAAGGTGCAGAACCTTATTCTGGGTAATATGAGTAAAATCAGTTTGAAGCTGAAGCATCCTTCTCAAACCTATATTTTAGAGGATATACGGACAATTTTCGAGGAATTTAATGCTTTTATTGACGAAGCAAATGCGCTGATCCAAAAGAATAACGACCTTGTTCAATGCCGCGATGGTAAAACCTTATTCAACAACGCATTCAAAGAGCATCTCGCTTTTTTGTGCAAAGGTATTATAGAATTATACCGTGCGCAAGCAAAGCGCCTTTCCGATGCTGAAAGGGACGAGCTTGCGAAGAATGAAAGCTTCAAAAAAGAGATGACCGAATGTAAGCGCAAACTATCTGAGCTTGCAAAGCACTCCACTAGCACCAAGCCTGTTATTGATAATATCAACGCACTCCTTGAGGACTCTAATTTCCAAGGTTTCTCAATCGTTGAAGGTGGTGAAAATCGTTATAAGTTGGTTCGCCCCAATGGTGAACCCGCATATAGCTTGAGCGAAGGTGAGAAAAACTTTATTTGCTTCCTCTACTTCTATTTCTCGATTTTTGGCAGCTTTAATGAAACCAAGGAACTGCAAGACCGTGTTATTGTAATCGACGACCCCGTCTCCTCTATGGACAGTGATGCTGTATTTATTATCAGCTACCTCATCCGTCACCTCATAGAGGTTACAAAAAATGCGTTTACGTATTCGCCCGCAGCGAACTTGGATACGCATATAAAACAGATTTATATTTTAACGCATAACTCGTTCTTCTATAACGAGATAGCCCCTCTTTATCTCTTCGATTATGAATGCGCAAGCTATTTTGAAATCACGAAAGAGCATAATATTTCTGCTATCACTCCATGTGAAAAGTTAGAAAACGCAGGTGCGGTTGACGAACACTGCATTAACTACATTCCGAAGCTGGGCAGCTATGCAGCTCTTTGGGAGGAGTATCGTGAAGCAACCTCGCCCAATGTCCTTATGAGCGTTATTCGTCGAATTTTGGAGGCATACTTCCTTCAGAATCTTGGCATCACACCGGGACAGCTTTACAAAATCATACTTGACGAAAACAAGGATAGCTTTGCTATCGACAACGGCGGCAAAAAGGACTATTCCGACCATATTCTTGCACGGTCGATGCTGTGCTACATTGCCACCACCTCCAACAGTATGAACTCTAGCCTCTATTTCACTGCGCATACGGACGACCTTAATAAATACCGCAGTGTTTTCCAGAAGATATTTGAGGTTATGCAGCAAGGCTCCCACTATAAAATGATGATGGGACAGTTATAAAAAGAAAAGACCCGATATCAGCTTTGTGCCGGTACCGGGTCTTATAATTTAATCCAATTCTAGATAATCAATGTTGAAGAACTTTTGACTTAAATAGCAGTCATACAAGCGTCTAGCAGGTAAGAGCCTTACCTGAATAGGCTCAAGATTCATTTTAGAGAGTATACCTAAAGAGGCAGTTCCTTTATTGATAACAACATCCTCTTCTGTTGGCAGCAAAAAGCAATTTTTAACTATATCGAATTGGTGGTCATCAATAAATTCTTGATAAGCCAATTGATATAAGTACTGTTTGGTAATAGACTCTATGCCCGGCTGTCCACGTAAAGGCTTGTCTTCCTCCAACTGAAGGCAGTAATATTTAGCATCAAAAATGATAAATTTACTCTTACCCCCAGCGGTGTAAAGACCGATTAAATCCGGTATGAGGGTATCTTGCGCCTCTTTTGCGAAAACTTCACCTTCGTGATTTTTGGCAGACCATTTGGGTTTTTCTATCACATCGATGAGTTTGATAGCCTTTTTGTAGCCGTCTTTCAAAGGAACAGGAAGCTTTAAGCGCCCTAACGCAACGTCCAATTTGTTGTCGAACACGGCGGCGCAGACCTTTTCCCACACAAGATTGAAACTTGTTGTACCAAAAAGGCTTACGCAACTATGGTCGAGCAAGGTCCTTTTTTGCGCAATATAAGCGTAAATAGACTTTAAGAGAAGTTGTCTGCGCGTGTTGAATTGGACATTGAGTTCGCTTTGTATACGATAAAGTATATAATCCGTTTCACCGAAATCCTCAAGGGTTTCTTCGCTTAATTCCAAAGCGTCATATTCAAATAAACCAAGCAGTCCCGCCGTATCTAATTGATTTGAGCAAGCGGTTAATATGGTTTTGTGCAATCTTGTAAAATAATCATACTCATCATCAATAGAGTGCTGCGTAAACAGTTCTACATAATAAGGTCTATTTTCATTTATGATTGCAAAACCATCGCTAATCGTTTGATTCCAAAGGATATTTCCTTCGCCGTTTATTTCTACAATATCTTCGGAATTGGAATAAACACCGTTTTCGTGATAATCTTGTATCAAATACAGAATAACCGATAACAAGTTAAACGAACCTTTATTTTCCGCCCCATTGAACATCTTGACCATTTGTTCTGATGCCGAATATTTGTTAAGGACTTTTAAGACTTGTTTTACTTCGTCATAGGGTTCTTCGGCAGTTATGTATTTGGGATAACATTTGAGAACCCTATTACCGAAGGTGATAACGCCGACAAATGTAAAAACATAAAGCAATTCATCGTTTGCAAGAGTATCATCGGTGATTTCTATATCTTCATCATATAATTCAGTTAAATTCTTTTGCTTGGGGTCGTTTTTTACAGCCTTAAGAATTCCATAGGACTTCAGCTCTCGTATGAATTTTTCGATTTCTTCATCATTGAAGCGAAACATCGTGAGCAATTCTTTTTTTGTATATCGTTTTTGCTCTCTTATGTAAACCGAAATAAAATCCATAAGCTTACCTCAAGTCGTTATATGTATTCTTAAATTCTGCGCCAAATATTTCTATACCTGTTTCATCAAAAGCATCGCATATCGACGAATATCTCGTGCTATCGCATCCAGAGAAGAGCTTATGCTTCTGCTGCTTTGCCGCATCTTCGTACAAATACATAATAACCTTGCTCTTAAACACCTTTATAAATTTAGTGGGATTAAGTATTTTTCCGTCATCACCGAATGCGAACACATCTTCTCCAATGAAGAACGGTCCCATCAACTTATCTTCATTAATGCCAAACTTAGTAGCAAGGGTTGCGTTTATAGCTTTACGGAGTGTGTTCCAATTAACTTCAAATGCGGACTCGTTCTTGCCGAGAACTATCGTTCCACCAACTTTGTCCTCATTCTCATCAATGCCTTTGTATTCAAAACTCCATCTGCGCTTGAAAGCAGTATCCATAGGGAATACACCTTGGTCGGCACTATTCATAGAAGCCCAAATAAACATATTGTTCGGAATACGGATACGCGCAAAACTGTCAAGGCTGCCTTTGAGTTCATCGGATAAATATTTCTTGACGTCCTCGCTCGTGTGGATTTCATAATCACTTGTTCCATTGCTGTCTCTATCGAGAAGTTGGAATACTTCACCAAATACGGCAGCAACCTTTGCACGGTTGATTTCCTCAATTAAGAGCAAGTAGGGTTTGGGGTTGTCCGTTAAACCACTGCGCAAAGCCTCTACAAGAACTCTCATAAAAGGTCCGGGAACATATTTATATTTAATCTCACCTTTTTCGGATACAGGCTTATAG
The DNA here is from genome assembly GCA_017467085.1 of Clostridia bacterium. Taxonomy (GTDB): domain Bacteria; phylum Bacillota; class Clostridia; order Oscillospirales; family CAG-272; genus UBA1740. The sequence continues at coordinate 8,046 of JAFTSW010000051.1, forward strand.
CAACCAACAAAGCTTGAATAAGTGTAATCAGGGTGGAAGGTAACTCGTTCATATCCGCCGCCCATTTTCACAAGAGTAGCTCTGTCTTCTTCCATTTGATAACTCTTGCCAGTACCGGGAGCGCCGAAAACAATCCTATTGCGCTCAAAATCACAGTCGATATTTGTTGTGAAGTTTAATTCAATAAAAGGTCTTACTTCTTCCATATTTTCTTCCTCTGCCTCTTCAGTTGAATCATTAGGATCGGTTTCCTCTGACCCCTCTTCTTCAACCATATTGAAATATTTGTAGATTATTTGCGCAAACACAACATTTTCAATATCGCATTTTTCCACAAACAAACTGATTTGCCCCATTCTAACAAAACCGCTGTCATAAGGTTCGATATCGAGTTTTGTTAGCACGTGTCTTTGCCAAGTTTCGTTATAGAACACGGGGAACATATTGGGGAAAATCATATGATAATATTTTTGTACCCACAATAAATTGATATATTTTCCCATCGCCGCAAAGAGCTGCGTGTAAAGCCTATTATAGCCCTCTGCGTCACTAACATCTTTATTTGCTTCAATAATTTTAGCACCCTTTACCAGAGCATCTCGTATTTCTGTGCCAAGAATAATCGCCTCGTCTACAGTAAGGAGTTTAGGTTTTCCTGCAGAGCCGGTTACCCAAGAAGATTTTTTCTTTTGATAGAAAAGATTAAACTTGAATGCAGAGCCACCGGCAACGCTACCAAATAACTCACGCACCTTTGTATGGAATTCCAAGTAGTAGCAAAGATTTTCCTTATTTGAATCACCACTATAGAACATTTTACGGAGCAAGTCCTCGCCACTTAGTGCCGCTAAAACTTCTGGCGCAAATTTGCTTTGAAAATCGTCATACTGAATTTCAGCTTCAATACGCACATCTTCGAATTCATCAGCGTGGGCCTTAAACCACTCTGGAGTAAGTTCGGCTTCAACTGAAGGGTTCAAGGAATCATCTTCTGTATCATCAATAGACTCGCAAATATCGTTGGGTGCTACTAGCCCTTTTCGTATTTGGAGAATAATGGTTGCGAGTTCTTGAACCAAGGGGTCGGTAGATGTTATCCATTTCTCTGCAACAAGATGCTCGTATCCTTTGTATTGGATAAATTTTCCCTTGCAATCTGTAGAAAGACCGAAGTTTCTAATCATATTTTCTATGGTAGTACCTTGAGGGCATATGAATCGATTGACTATTTCCTCATCTATACCATCAAATAAATATGCTACTATTGTTTTAGCTTCTATGGGGGCGTTTCGTTTAACAAGTTTAGTGTTTAATACGGGCATAGGGAATTTGCTGACAAATCCCGTTGACGGGTCACTTTCATCCCCGTAAGCTTCACTCGCATATGCGGATAAAATAAAGTCCACCATAAATTGATTAGAAACAACTAGATTTTTATCGTCATCTTTAACAAACAGCCCCGACTCAATAAGCATATACGACCATACATCGAACCCTACAGTTCTTGCATCATAGGTGCTAGAATCGGTACGTTGCGCAATTATTTCGTTATAAACGGCATCATTAACCGTATCTTTGTCAACAAGACGTGCAAAATCATTTAATGTTAATGTTGAACTAACGTGATTGCTTTGGCAGTGCTTAACAAAACCAAGAATATGCCTTAAGGGGTAATAGTGGGTTGTTCCATTTACATTATACTGATAAGTATATAAGAAAAACAAGCAGAGTTCTTTTATACTTATAGTCCCCTCGTAGAAATTCTTTCCGAGTTTAGTTATGTTGCCCGAAGGAGTCATTAAATTATACGCCTTAAAATATGTTAATAAAGCCCTTCTAATTCTGCCTTCTGCTGCTTCTCTAGAGCGATAAACCCCTTTATCTGCCATTTCATGCTCTGCTGCTTTTATTGCCGTTTCGTCGGAAGAATTGTTGATGTTCCGATCGACAACTACGCAAAATGCAGTGCGAACAATCTCACTTATAAATTTGTGGGTATCAAGAGACCATTTCATTACCAATTACCTCCCATAACTTCAAAAATTTTAGGTAGCAGTTTGACAAAAACATCTACCACAATAGAATTGCCAGCTTGGCGATACATTTGCGTGTCTGACACCACAATCTTAAAATCGTCACTGAATCCCATGAGTCTTAAGCATTCTATCGGTGTGAGCCTTCTGATTCTACCATTCGTAGTAACGTAGTTGTCCTCGCCAGCACGGTGCATTTTGTGCATTGAACTCATCAGTGGGCGCGCAATCTGCAAGTCTATTTCAGGCTCCATATAAAAGCCGCCGGTTCCCGGACTTAAAATGCCGGGTAATATCTTTTCAGACAGAAAGTATTTTTCAGGAATCGGCTCTCCGCCCGGCGTCAACGTTATCTTTCCATTAACCGAAGCAAAATTTCCGTATCGACAATTTTCTTGCAAAAAATCTTGTAGTGTAAATTTCAGTTCTTCAGGTTCAGGAAAAGCAAACCCCTCAACTTTATATTTGAAACCGACAACAAAAATTCTTCTTCTTGTTTGAGGAATACCATAATTCGACGCATCAAGCAGTTGATAATGAATTTGATACCCCAGCGAATGGAACACTCGCTTGACAACCTCCCAAGTTCGGCCTTTATCGTGTTTCAACAATCCCTGTACATTTTCGTAAATAAACACCTTGGGTTGGGTTTCTTTAACAATTCTAGCAAATTCATAGAACAGCGTGCCTCGCGCCTCTTCTAAACCTTTTTGATAACCCAACAGAGTAAAGCTTTGGCAAGGGCTACCACCCACCAAAATATCGACCTTTCCGTTATATGGCGTTCCTTCCATATACCGTACATCGTGATAAAAATCCTTTTCAGATATATTGTAATTAGCCATATACGATTTTTTGACAAAGTTCACTTTTTTGGGGATTAAAGATTTTATATACGTTTTTCGTTCTTCAACAGAATTAAGTTTGCGCAGATTTTCTTCTATAACAGAGTCCTCTTCGGACAGAAAAATCTCACCATTGTCGCAAGCGAAAACTATGTCGTGGGGAACTCCTAGCCTCTTAAGTGCAAATTCCACGGCTCCTATTCCACTAAACAAAGTTCCTATTTGTAATCTTCCATTCATACTATAACACCTGTATTCATAATACTTTCGATAACTTTCTTGATAACATTTACAGCTATAGAATTGCCTGATTGACGGTATGCAATTGGGTCGGGAACAACAATTTTGAAGCTATCGTCGAATCCCATAAGCCTTAAACACTCTCGAGGTGTCAAAGTCCTACACACGCCATATTCACCTTTATAGACGCCCTTGAATATTCTGCTGTCGTCAGCAACTCTTTGCGGATAAACCGTTTCAAATCTCATATCCCCAAACCAATTTGATTGTTGGCAAGCAACTTGGCATCTAGATATGGTTGTGTTAACTGCTACATATTTAATGTTTTTCTTGTCAGTAGCACGGTAAAATCCTTTTTCCGGGAGATAGTATTTGTTAGGTACATCGGTTTCTAAATAATCCGCTGTGGAGGTAGTAAGTGGAAAAGGCGCGGGTTCAATCAATTTGTCAAAGAGTGAAGTATATTCTTCAGAAAAACCAACAACAAATAATCTGCGCCTATTTTGTGCCAACCCATAATCTTTAGCGTTTAATACCCAACAAACCCATTTGTATGACAAGCTACTAAAAATAGAAGAGATGACTCTCCAAGTATTACCGCCGTCGTGGTTGAGCATTCCCGGCACATTTTCATAAATAAACACTTTGGGTCGAATTTCGTCAACTAAACGAGCGTATTCATAAAAAAGAGTTCCTCGTGCTTCTTCTAAGCCTTTTCTCTTGCCCATAACAGAGAAACTTTGGCAGGGGCTGCCTCCGATAAATAAATCGACTTTCCCTCTAAACTCGTGACCATCTAAAAAACGCACATCTTGATAATACCTATCTGGGGAAATCTCATAGTTTGCCATATATGTTCGCTGAACTAAATTTTCGCCAGAAGCTTCCTCGTACCCTCTAGTTATTATATCGTTAACTACAGCATTACCCTCGTTTCGTCGCTTTTGAGCCTCTTCTTCGACGCTGGAACGTATTTTTCTCTCACCGTTATCGCAAGCAAACACAATGTCGTAATCAATACCGAGTTGCTGTAATGCTTGTTCTGGTGCACCTATGCCGCTAAACACGGTTGCTACTTTAAGTTTCATTATCTTTCCTCTGCTAATTAGGTTTTAGTTAATTGCGCTATTTCCGCTTTTGACCCAATCGTCCAATTCCGACACTTTGAATTTCCACTGTCGACCGACTTTATGGGCAGGGATTCCTTTTTCTTTGCGAATCCAATCTCGAATCGTAACAGGCTTAACCCCTAAATGTTCAGCAGCCTCTTCGATGTTTATCCACTTTTCGGCGCTATTCTCGTTCATTTTGCTTTCCTCCGAACATTAAAATAATAAACGCATATCTTATTATATCATATACGCTCAAAAAAATCAATGAGTTTGGTGTTAATAATTGTGGTTAATTGATATTTTTTGATGTTGATTAATAATTACTGATTTTGCCCATTGTTGGTGCGAGCGAAGCGGGGAAATATAATTTTAACGAATACCCATAAATTTAACGAAATACCACAATTTTAACGAAAGCAAAAAAAGCCTATCCACTGAAGGCGCAAACACCTCCGAAAGATAGGCTCTTTTTATCACAAACTATGATTTTATTCTTCAAAAGGGCAAAAATACCTTTAAAAAGCAATAAAAAACGCAGAATTGGCACAAATAATCGTATCCTATTCTGCGTTCTTATTTGGCCTCCCCGGCGAGAATCGAACTCACAACAGAAACTTAGGAGGTTCCCGTTATATCCATTTAACTACAGGGAGATTTTTACATTTTAAAAATTATTTTAGGATACGAAATATACCAATTTTATACCACAATACTGCACATTTTGAAAGCAAAACACGATATATTGCAGTATATATGACTATGCTATACTATATTTAGGGATAGACCAAACCCTTAGGAGGGGGGGTATTTCCTCCACCGTCGCATAGTCGCTGATTGGCAAGGGCAAGCCCTTTTCGCCAGCTCCTTACTTTGGGCGGTTTCGCTCCCGGCAAAACAGTTATTGACTGTTTTGTGAGGGCTACATTTTACTATGCAGGCGTGGGGGCTATACAGGCGCGGGATTCGGTTTTTCTTGCTTTTTACTTCCCCATTGTACCACAAAAAGCGGGGGTTGTCAATGGGAAAAGAGTTGAAAAACCGTCCAAGTATCCTTGAACGGTTTTATTTTATTCGGTCTTGTCGGTTTCGATATCCTCAGCCTCATTCGCCGCTTCCCCGTCTTCTGACGCCTCGGCTTGCTCCTTTTCGGCAAGGTAGGCGGAAAGAACCGCCAGGAAGGGCTCGTCGGCGCTGATTTCTAAGGCGACGGTTTCGCCGTCACGGAAGAAGAGCACGTCATACCCCTCGGGGAAAAAGGCGGCAGAATAGCGGTATTTCTTTTGATAGAGCGCAGAGGAAAGGGGATGGGCGGCATCGCTTTTGGAGATTGCCTCCAAGGCAGAAAGGGGGAGCCTTGCCTGGGTGATGCTTTTTTTGCCCTGCTTTTTATAGACGAGGAAAAAGACGGTACCGTTCTCTTCCCCGATTTCATAGACAAAGGAAGTGGCGATATAGGAGAGCCAGAAATAGATGGCAACGGTAATGGAGCCCACCATCATCAGCTGCATCACCAGCCGCTGCCCTACGTTCAGGGTGACGAAAAGCGCGCCAAGAGCGCCCAAGAGAAAGAGAATGCCGCACAGGCGCCAGACCTTTTTGGTGTCGGCAGCGGACACGCAGGTTACCGTTTTCATTCGGGCAGAACCTCCTTGGGAATGCGGTAGGGCTCTAGGGGATTGGCAATCTGCTGCTCCTCCCAGGAAACGTATGCCTCGTAGATGGCGATGGCGCCGAACATTTTTTCCTTGGTTGCCTTGCCCTCGTACTCACCGTCATAGTAGATTTCCACACGCATCCAGACAGCGTCCGTGAAGTCTACGCCGTCAAAGGCGAGCTTGGTATACTGATAGAAATAGCGGCTGCTTTCCTTGCTGTACGAGCTTTCATAGTAGCGGTAATTTTCATCGCCCGTAGACACGCAAAGTCGATAGCGGAAGAGCCCCTCCTCCATCGTGGGGATGGCGGCAAGCCCATAGAATGCCGCGACGGTTTTCAAGGAGCTTTCGTTATAGCGAAGGGTGATTTGCAGATGCTCTGCCTCGGGCAGGGCAATAAGCTCCTTGGCAAAGAAGCTCCCCTCCTTGTTATCATCATAGGGGACACGGATGCTTTGGGTATACGCCTCCAATTTTCCTGCCGCCCGATACTTTTCGGCGAGGGCGTCCGTCATCACCATTTTGGTGGTTTCGGCGGGATAGTGGTCGGCAATATAAATGCGGAAAATGACGGCGGCACAAAGGGCGACAAGACACAGCGTCAGCCCTAACGCCAATATTTTTTTGAACATTTTCATTTTATCAAGGGCTTCCTTTCGACAGGATAGTACAAGTATACACCATAACGGCGCAAATGTCAAACGGTATTGCGAATTTTCGGAAATTTTACAGTTTTTTTCTAAAATTCATGCAAAAAATCGGGAAAAAGACTTGACTTTTTGAAAAATACTAGGTATAATAATTTGTACGGTTTTGCAAGTGCATAACCGAAGAAATCGGGAGGAACAAATGAGATTAGATTTACGAGGCTTAATTGCCGGTGAATGCCGCACCTTTCCCGTTGCGTTTTCACTGACTCCTAAGCAGGACGTAGGCAACCATTTTTCCCCTTTAACCGACGTTCGCTTCCCTGCTCCCGTTGCCGTTTCGGGTACCATCACCAACGCCGCGGGATATATGCGAATGACCTTATCCTTAGATGTCCAAATCATTGCGCCCTGCGCGCGGTGTCTTGAGGACGTGACGAGATGCTTCTCCTTCGATGTGGAACGCACGGTGGCAACCCCCGATATGCTGGAGGGCTTGCCCGAGGAACGCATCGACGAGTTCGCTGTTGTGGAAGACGGTTTCCTCGACATTGACGAGCTCCTTCTCGAGCTTCTTGAGACCTCGCTGCCAATGCGTGTTCTCTGTCGGGAGGATTGCCGCGGGCTTTGCCAGAAATGCGGTAAGAACCTCAACGGTGGAAAATGCAATTGTGAAACGAAGGAATTGGACCCGCGCTTAGAGCCGTTGCGTCGGCTTTATGAAAAAATGAAGGCGGAGGGTCAATCGGAGGAATAACCGATTTCATCCATACGATTAAAAAAATAAAGAATAGATTTCCGAAGGAGGATTGTGAAAAATGGCAGTACCAAAGGCAAAGGTTTCCAAATCTCGCAGAGATAAAAGACGCTCCAGCGTTTCTAAGCTGGATGCCCCCAATCTTGCAAAGTGCCCCAAGTGCGGTGAGATGAATCTCGCATACCGCGTTTGCAAGAAGTGCGGATATTACGACGGCGAGCAGATTCTGGAAGTAAAGAACTCCTAATTTGCGTAAAGGGTTGTTGCTGTTGCGGTTGTCACAAGTTTTTTTGCGCACCCAATAGCAACGGCCCTTTTCTATTCTCTTCTATCAGAAAGTGAGGATTACGTATGCTGGTACAATCTCCCCCTATGGGCTGGAACTCCTGGAACACCTTCGGCCCCGACGTTTGCGAGGCTGCCGTCAAGGAAGCGGCAGACCTGTTGGTTTCCCTGGGCTTGAAGGATGCAGGCTATGAATACGTGGTGATTGACGACTGCTGGGCACTTCGCCGCCGCAATGAGGACGGACGCCTGGTGGCAGACCCCGATAAATTCCCGAGCGGTATGAAGGCGCTTGCCGATTACGTACATAGCAAGGGCTTGAAATTCGGCATTTACTCCTGCGTGGGTGTATTGACCTGCGCGGGCTATCCCGGTAGCTACGAGCACGAATTTGAGGACGCGGAGACCTTCGCCTCCTGGGGCGTGGATTTTCTGAAATACGATTACTGCTTTAAGCCCTCGGCATTTGACGGCGCACAGCTATACAACCGTATGGCAATGGCGCTACGCGCAACGGGCAGAGATATTCTCTTCTCCGCTTGCAGCTGGGGTCACCAGGACACGGTGAAGTGGGCACGGGCGGTTGGCGCCCATATGTTCCGTTCGGACACGGACGTGCACGATTTTTACACCAAAATCCGCACCGTTTCTATCAACCAGATTCCCAATATCTGCTATTCCGCACCCAACTGCTACAACGATATGGATATGCTGGTTTGCGGTATGAAGAACAACGGCTTCGTGGCAAAGGGCGGCTGTACCGACGAGGAATACCGCCTGCAATTCGCTCTTTGGGCGCTTTGCGGCTCCCCTCTCTTTATTGGAAGCGACCTTTCCAAGTTAGACGGGGACACCCTTTCTCTTCTGACCAACAAGCATCTGCTTGCCATCAACCAGGACAAGGAGGCGCGGCCTCCCTTCCGCTTCAGCCAATGGCGCGACACGGATGAGCGCTTGGCAGAGGAGGAGCTGTTCCTGCTTTGGAAGCATCTGGACAATGGCGAATACGCCATGGGCTTCTTCAATTTCTCGGACGTGCGCCGCGGCTGCTTTGCCAAGTTTACCGACTTCGGCTTGCCCGCAACGGCTCCCTTCGGGGTTTCCCTTTTCGATATTTTCGAGGAGAAGGAGCTTGGCGTTTTCAAGGATTATTACTCGATGGAATTAGAGCCGCACTCCTGTGCCGTATTCCGCGCAAGGCTGGTGCGCGATGAATGAGCGCGAGCTTTTGCGCGCCGTGGAGGAGCCCGGGGACGCAGGACGGTGCCTCTGCTGTCAAGGTGCGCTGACGGGAAACGAAATCGGCTTGACCAAAAAGCTCTTATCCCGTCGGGCTTTGCGCTATCTCTGTCTTGACTGCCTGGCGGAGCATTTCCGCTCCGACAGGGCAACGATGGAGGCATACGTGGAAAAATTCCGCAGGGCGGGCTGTCTTGATTTTCAATAAGGAAAGGCAAAGCCACGGCTCTCCATACAAAGACAGCCCGTCTCATTTTGCGTCAAGAAAGGCGCAAAATGAGGAAATTTTCGAAGAAAATTTGTGCGTTTGTTTCGCTTTTCGTCAAAAGTGAAACGAACAGGGGCAAAAAAGGCGCCGAAACGGCGCACCTGCTTTATCGCAGGTCGCCGTTTCGGCGCCTTTTTGGTGTCTCACGAAATAGTGAGACAGCCCCTTTTTCTTTTACATACCTACTCTACAAGCCAATACCTCGGAAGCCGATGCATCGGGCTCCGAGGTATTGGGAAAGGCGCCGTTTTTCTTTTGGTGTACGGGCTCAATTGGGTTATACAGAGGTTCCGAAGCGGGTATTCCAGCGGTTTTTACCGTTGAAAGAGAGAGCCGAGAAGCTCTAAGGTACGGAATTTAACGGCGTAGCCCGATTTGGTGAGGAGCTTATATTCCCCCTCCTCGAAGGCTTCCTCGGCGGCGACTCTCTCCCCGAAGGCGCCCTCGGTGCAGAGAGCAGGATAGAGGACGCACCACCAGTTTTGCCCCTTACCCTCCCCGAGGGTGACGGTGAGAGCGGTATAGGTGCCGGCAGGGAGGGTAATATCCTCGTAGGCACGGGTTTCAAAGTATTCCTCTGTGACCTTGACGGTGACGGTGCGGGGAGCATCCCTTTCCGCCAAGAACGCCTCTACCGTTTTTTGTATATCGGGCAAGGACGCCTCCAAGAGGGCTTCTGCCTCGGAGGCAGAGGAAAGGGCAGAGAGCGCCTCTCCGTAAGTAGAAAGAATACAGTCCCGAACGGCGATTTTCAAGTCTTGGTCCTCGGCAGTATCGGAATTTGCCAAGACGTGCAGACGCACTACGTCCGTATAGACTGCCTCCTCGCCCTCGGTTGGCAGGGCGGTACAGACCAAGACGGCAAGAAAGAGGGACAAAAGGAAGGATAAAAAGGTTTTCATTGGTTTTTCTCCGTTTTTTTATTTTGATGAGGAAAGTTTTTCCAATCCTTCCCTTCTTTATTCACTTCTTGTTTTTTTCTTCCTCTTTCACCTTTTTTATCTTGACTTTTGCCCGTACTTCATATATAATAAGCATAGTTATTAAACGAAAAGACGGTTCAACCGCCGAAGAAAGGATATGACTGTTATGAAAATCATTGTTTGCCGTGACAAGGCTGAAATGTCTGCCGTTGCCGCTTCTATGGTGGAGGCACAAGTGAAGGAAAAGCCCGACTGCGTTCTGGGTCTGGCTACCGGCTCTACTCCCGAGGGTATGTACGCGCTGCTTTGCGAAAAATATGCCGCAGGCGCTTTGGACTTCTCCAAGGTAAAGACCTTTAATCTTGACGAATACTATCCCATTAAGAAGGACAATGACCAAAGCTATGCTTACTTTATGAACAAGCATCTGTTCTCCCACATCAACGTTCCCGCTGAGAACATTCATATCCCCAACGGCGAATGCGCTGACCCCGCAGAGGAGGGCCCCGCTTACGATGCGCTGGTAGCAGCGGCAGGCGGCGTGGATTTGCAGATTCTCGGTATTGGCAGAAACGGTCACATTGCCTTCAATGAGCCCGACGAGGCGCTGATTATGGGCACCCATCTGACCTCTCTGACCGAAAGCACCATCGAGGCAAACTCCCGTTTCTTCGCTTCCAGCGACGACGTTCCGCGTCACGCGCTGACTATGGGTATTGGCACCATTATGACCGCCAAGAAAATCATTATGATGGCAAACGGTGCTGACAAGAAGGAGGCTCTTTCCTACCTCTTCAACGATAAGCTGACCGCCGCCGTTCCCGCTTCTCTCTTGAAGCTTCATCCCGACGTTACCGTTATTTGCGACGAGGCTGCCTGCCCCGATTCCGCACGCTGATAGAAAGGAATACCGAGATGTATCAATTTCCGATTGGCGCTATTGTTGACTCCTTCCGCTGTGACACCAAGGAAGCCATCAAAAAGGCGGCTGCCATTGGCGTGAAGGGCTTGCAGATGTACTGCACCAGGGGCGAGCACGCCCCCGAAAACTTCACCAAGGAGGCAAGACGCGACCTTCTGGGCTTTGTGAAGGACAACGGGCTTTGCTTCAGCGCAATCTGCGGCGATTTGGGTATGGGCTTTGGCAACAGAGAGAAGAACCCTGCCCTGATTGAAGCCTCCAAGCGCATTATGGACCTTGCCTTGGAGATGGAAACCAACATCGTTACCACCCATATTGGCGTTGTTCCCTCCGACCCCAATCACGAAAGATACAAGATTATGCAGGAGGCTTGCTTTGCCTTGGCTGAGTATGCCGACTCCATTAACGCCCATTTCGCTATTGAAACGGGCCCCGAAACCGCCAAGACCTTAAAGGGCTTTTTGGACGCTCTCCATTCCAAGGGCGTTGCGGTCAACCTTGACCCTGCCAACCTGGCAATGGTGACGGGGGATGACCCTGTTGAGGCAGTCAGAACCCTGAAGGATTATATCGTACATACCCACGCCAAGGACGGTGTTCGTTTGCACGAGTCCAATCCCGAATACATTTACGGCGTATTACATCCCATTCCTCCCGAAATTCAAGCTATGAAGTTCTTTGAGGAGGTTCCCCTTGGCGAGGGCGCTGTACCCTTCCCCGCCTACTTGAAGGCGTTGGACGAGATTGGCTACCGCGGCTTCCTCACCATTGAGCGCGAGGTGGGCCCCAATCCCGAGGCAGACATCAAGAAGGCGTACAACCACTTGATTGCTTCGATGAAGGACTAAATAAAACATAAAAAGAAAACCGAACTGTTCCGTTCGGTTTTCTTTTTTGGGGGCGCCCAAGGGCGCTATACTGCGTCATGGGCAAGCAAACGGGCTTTTCACCCGATTTGGTTTTCCTTTTTCTCCACGGCGGTTATCATATTGACGCGCATCTCGTGTCTGCCGCCGCGCTCGAACTCGTTGGCAAGAAAGGCGTCCACGATGTCCTTAGCAAGCTCGATGCCGATAACACGGGCGCCCATACAGAGGACGTTGGCGTCGTTGTGAACACGGGTCATACGGGCGCTGAAGGTATCGCCGCAGAGGGCAGCGCGGATGCCCTTATGCTTGTTGGCAACCATACTCATACCGATACCCGTGCCGCAAATAAGAATGCCGAGGGCTTCGCCCTTGCTTTCACGGACGCCTTCGGCAACCGCCACGGCGTAGTCGGGGTAATGGGAGCCGGAGGCTCCGCTATCGGCGCCTACGTCTACCATTTCGTAGCCCTTGGCAGAGAGATAGGAAATCAGCTCCTGCTTATACTCATAGCCTGCGGAATCCGCACCAATAAACAGCTTTTTCATCATTCAATATCCTTTCAAGGTTGTGTAATAGAGGGTTTTTGGGCATTTTTCTCCGCCTCACGCAAAAGGCGCTCGCGCTCTGCCTGGGGAACACGCAGGTAAACGGGCATCAGCGCCTCGTCGGAAACCGCCTCGCCGCGGGCAATCGCCCTTTCGGCGCAAAGCGCCACCGAGGCGGCGTTCTGAGAGCGAAGAAGGAGGGGCGTTTCGGGCAGGATGAGGGGATATTTTTCCAAGGCGGCACGGGCAACGGCGTACCCGTCGCCGCAAAGGCGAATGGGGGTATCGGGATAGAGGCTCGACAGCTCCTCGCCCAGCGCCTTTAAGGAAATGGCTCTATCGGGAGAAAGACGGGTTAAGACCCCATCCTTCATACAGAATACGGCGTTATAGACCTCGGCGCGCTTGGCGTCCATCACAGGAAGATAGATACCGTCAAGCCCCACAAGATTTTGGGCAATCGCCTCCAGCGCCGACACGGCGACGCAGTTTTTCTTTTCGGTTTTAGGAAAGCGGAAGGCAAGCCCCTTGGCAACGCACACCCCGATACGCACGCCCGTAAAGGAGCCGGGGCCTACGGTGACGGCGTAATAGTCTATCTCGCCGATAGGGACGGACAGACTTTTACAAAGCGCCTCTGCCATAGGGAGCAAAAGCTCGCTATGGGTTTTGGCATTTTCGGCAAAGGAATAGGCCTCTGCCCGTCCGTCCTGCCATAGGGCAACGGAGGCTGCCTTTGCCGTGGTATCAAGTGCCAGAATTCTCACGGTTGTTCTCCTTACAAACGGAAATGGTACGGATGCCCTCTTTTTCGGTGCGCGCTATAGTAATGCGCCAGGCATCGGGGGGCAACAGGCTTCCAAGACGCTCGCTCCATTCGCAGAGAATGAGGGCGTTTTGCTCTACGTAGTGGTCAAAATCAATGGCGTACAGGTCATCCTCGTCCGAGAGGCGGTAGAGGTCAAAATGATAGACGGTGCGCCCTTCCCCACGGTACTCGTTGACGAGGGCGTAGGTGGGGCTATGGACGCCGCCAATGGCGAGCGCCTGGCAAAAGCCGCGTACAAAGGCGGTTTTGCCAACGCCCATATCGCCAAAGAGCGCCAAAAAGGCCTTGCCCTTTGCTGCCGCCTCCAGGGCAAGGCGGGCGGCAATCGCCTCCGTTTCCTCCACGGAGGCAGAGATATATTCTACGGTATTCAAGTGTTTTCTCCTTTTGTATTCTCAAAGGGATAATCCTCGGCGCTCTCCCCTAAAACGGAGCGGAGGGCAAAAAGATAGGCTTCCCTTTTCTCTCTCGCCTTTTGGGAATCGGGACGGTAGGTGGGGCTTTTGATGGCGCGCAGGAGGGTGTTTTTCGGGGTATCGTCGGGGTCGGTCAGCTCACAGGCGACGGTTTTATAGCCAAACGCCTCCAAACGGGAAAGACGCAAGGCGTCCGTTAAGACCTCGGCAAGCTTCCCCTTCAAGCGAGGGGACTTGGTGAGGAAGGGGAGAAGGTCCCCTCGGATTTTATCCGTCAGATTGCGGTGACAGCAGGGGGTAGACAGTATGACACGGGCGCCCACCTCGGTGGCGAATTGCAGGACGATATCCGTGGCAATATCGCAGGCGTGCAGAGAAAGGACAAGGTCGGGGGTTCTGTCCTTAGGGATGCGACGGATATCGCCCGTTTCAAAGCGCATACCCGAAAAGCCCAGTGCCTTGGCGGCATCGGCGCAAAACTCCATACAGTCCTTTTTCAAATCCATACCCAGCATTTCCACGCTACGCCCCTTTAAGATGGCGAAATAGTGGTAAACGGCGAAGCTCAGATAGCTTTTGCCACAGCAAAGGTCGTATATAAGGAGGGGGCCTTCCTTGGGAAGGCTATCCTCGATGTCACGGATATGCTCCAAGAAGCGGTTTATCTGGCGAAACTTGGCTTGCTTTTTATCGTGCACCCTGCCGCTTTTATCAGAGATGCCCAAGAGCCGCAAAAAGGGCTCCTCTCCGGACAGGATATACTGCTTGCTTTCGTTAAGGCTTTCCGTAAGGGTATCGGAGAAATCCTTGCCGCTTTTCAGAAGCACCTCGATTTTTTCCTTGCCCAAGAGGGTGGCGCTTCCCTTTTTGCTACGGCTGAAGGAGGCGCTTGCCCCTTCCGTTATCAGATTGATGCGGTCAAAATCCGCCACAAGAGGCGCAAGCGCCGCTCCTACCTCCTCCATTTCCACTGTTCGGTGAAAGACCTTATCCGCACGGTAAGAGGCAAGAAAAAGCACCGTCTTCTGCCGAACACGGCGAAGGGTGCCTTCTACTTTATCGTATGCGCCGCCTTTTGCCTTGGAAAAGACGAGCTTTTTCAGAAGGGACGCATAGACGCACCGTTCTGCCAAATCCAAAAGAATGTCTTCTACGGTCATATGCCTTGCGTCCTTTCCGCTTACTGCTTTTTACTGCTTTTTGTTTTTCTTAAAGGAGAATTTAGACTCGGTTTTGTTCATAATGCGCTTGATGTTTTCCCGATGGCACCAGACAACCAAAAGGGCGATGATGATGGTGGAAAGAACTATCAACCCGTCAGGCACCATACCGAAGAGGGAAAGCGTACGGTCTAACACGAAGGGGAACATAACGCCCGCGATGATGGAGGAAAGGGATACGTATTTCGTCACACCCAAAATCAAGGCGAAGATACATATCAGAATACCTGCCACGATGGGACAAAGAATCAACGCGGAAATGAAGGTGCAAAGAACGCCCTTTCCCCCTTTGAAACGGTAAAAAACGGGAAAAACGTGCCCCAGCATGCAAAAGAGCGCCGCTATATAGGCAAAGCTGTTGCCCGAAAAGCCGTTAACGTAATAAAAGCCAAACAGCACACCCGCAAAAAGAATGGAAAGCGCCGTTTTCAGCGCGTCACCAAAAAGCACTAAAAGCGCCACCTTGCCGCCGTAGACACGGTTGGTATTGGTGAGCCCCGCGTTGCCGCTTCCCTTTTCCCGCACATCCTCTCCTAAAATATGGGTGGAAACGAAAACGGCGGTATTAAAGCTACCGAGAAGATAGGGGACGGCGATACAAAGAAAGATGGAGATGTAAAACAAAACCTGAATATGGGGGGTTTGTACGGTACCGAGCAATCCGTTTTGTAAAAAATTCAACATATATCGGTTATCCCGAGGGATGCCTTTCAAAAATTTTGGGGTGCGCCAGCGCACAGTTTTTTTCATTTTACCATATTCTCAAAAAAAATACAATCATTTCTTGAAAAATCTCTGAAAAAATATCAAAAAACTTGTTTTTTTCTCGGGTTTGTGCTACAATAGCCAAGGAAAAATGACGAGGCTATCGGGGAGGTGGGATTTATATGCTGAAAAAGGCGCTTTCTTCGCTTTTTGCCGAGGCGCATATTGTGGACACTGCCCTTTTGCCCTTCTCCGAATGCCGTCAGACCCTTCCAAGGCTTTTGGAGGAAAAGGAGGGCTTTGCCCCCCAAAGCGTTATTCTCTTTCTTTTGCCCTATTATACGAAAAAGCCCGAGGGCTTTTCGGCATACGCCGCCCCACGGGACTACCATCATTTTATCAAGGCGCTGTACGCTACGCTATTGCCCCAGCTGGAGGCGAGCCTTTCGCCCTACCGCTTTTACGCCTTTACCGACCACTCCCCCATTGACGAGCGCCACGCCGCCGTGCGGGCGGGGCTTGGGGTTTTCGGGCAAAACGGGCTGCTTCTGACGGAGAAATACAGCTCCTACCAATTTATTGCCGAGATTATTACCGATGCGCCGCTTGCCCTTTTGGGAGAGGCGGACATCGCGCCGCTTGCCTCCTGCTTAGCCTGCGGCAGATGCCGCGATGCCTGCCCTACGGGCATTTTACGGGGCGAGGGCGAGGACTGCCTTTCCGCTATTACCCAAAAGAAGGGGGCGCTTTCCTCCGAGGAGGAGGCGCTACTGCGGCGCGAGGGGTCGGCTTGGGGCTGCGACGCTTGCCAGGAGGCTTGCCCTTACACCGAACGCGCCAAGAAAAACGGCACCATTTACACCACTATTCCCTATTTTCGGGAGGAATGTATATATTCCCTATCCACCGCGCTGATTGAAACAATGCCGAAGGAGCGCTTTCGGCAATACGCCTTCGCCTGGCGCGGACGGCAGGTTTTGCTTCGCAATCTGAAGCTGTTGAACAAGTAAAGGATGTCCATATGACTCGCAGACAATGGTTTTTTCGCGGAATGCACGCTGGCATTCCCATTTCGTTAGGCTACTTTGCGGTTTCCATCGCCCTTGGCATTACCGCAAGACAGGCAGGCATTACCGCCTGGCAGGCGGCGCTGACAAGCCTGCTTATCAATGCCTCGGCAGGTGAATACGCCGGCTTCGCGCTGATTACCGTGGGGGCAGGATACATCGAGGTGCTGTTAATGGAGACGGTTGCCAACGCACGGTATCTTTTAATGTCCGCCGCCTTGAGCCAGAAGCTGAAGGGAGGCGTTCCTCTTTGGCAAAGGCTACTTTTGGGCTTTACGGTGACGGACGAGATTTTCGGCGTGTCCATCGGGCTTCCCTGTGCCCTTGACCCCTTCTTCACCTACGGCGTCTTTTGCGTTGCCACCCTTGGCTGGACAAGCGGCACCTTCGTGGGAGCGGTTTTGGGCAACGTGCTTCCCGCGCGCCTGCTCAGCGCCCTCAGCGTTGCGCTTTACGGTATGTTTATTTCGGTCTTTATTCCCGAGGCAAGGAAAAGCCGCGTGGTTGCCGTTCTGGTTGCCGTGAGCTTTGCGGCAAGCTTTGCCTGCGCCTATTTGCCCGTTATCTCTCAAATCTCCGAGGGTATTCGCATCATCGTGCTGACGGTGGTGATTTCCCTGGCGGCGGCGCTTCTCTTTCCTATTAACGAGAAGGAAAAGGAGGGGGAGGCATGAATATTTACATTTATATTGCCTGTATGGCAGGGGTCACCTTCCTTATCCGTGTGCTTCCGCTGACGCTGATTCGCAAGGAAATCAAAAACAGGACTCTTCGCTCCTTTTTGTACTACGTTCCCTACGTGACGCTGGCGGTGATGACCTTCCCCGCTATTTTGAACGCCACCCAAAGCCCTATTGCCGCCGCTGTGGCGCTGTTGGTTGCTATTGTATTGGCTTGGCTTCGCCGCGGACTCTTTACCGTTGCGACGGCGTCCTGTCTGACGGTTCTGCTTTTAGAGCTGTTTTTGTAAATTCAACGCGCGAAGCGCATATCACTTGCGAAGCAAATATCACGCACGAAGTGCATATCACTCGCCGCAAGGCGAATATAACAGAAAAACGACAAAAAAGATATTTTACCTTTTTAATCGATGGATTTGAACCCAAATATAATTTAATGCTTTTCGACCATTGGGAGAAAAGCTTCTTTAGCACCTTTTCACTCTTCACTTTTACCTATTACCTAATCGACAAGTTTCGCACGAGAATAGTGAAAAGTGAAGAGTTAAGAGTGAAAAAGTAAAAATCGACAAGCTTCTGTCGAAACTTGTCGATTTTTGGCCTGCCCGACACGATTCGAACGTGCGACCTTCAGAGTCGGAGTCTGACGCGCTATCCAGCTGAGCCACGGGCAGATATAACCGTATGAGAGTATACCACAAAAAAGCGATTTTGTAAAGAGAAAACGAAAAAATATTTTTGCCCTTCCCCTTTTTTCGGGAAGGGCATTTTAATTTGGTAATAGGTGCAGGTCAGCTAATCGGAGGGAGATTATCCAAGAGGCGGCAGACGGCGGCGGCTTGGGCGTCGACAAAGGGAGGCGCGCTCCGACTTTGCAGGACAAGGGGCGCTTGTGCCTCCTCCAAGACAAGGGCAAGCAGGATGCGCTCACCGCGCCAGCGGACGGCGAGGGAGAAGCCCGATGCCTGGGCGATGCGCTCTGCCCACAGGAGGGCAAGCAAATCCCGTCCCGTTGCACGGGCAACGGCGGCAAGGGTTTCCTCGGGGTTCTTTGCCTTGGTGGTGCCAACGAACACGAGATACGCCTTTCCGTCCTCTGCGGTTACCGTTACCTCCAAATCGGGGAACGCCGCCTTACATTCGGCATACAGCACCGTGGCAACGGTGGTGAGTCCTTCCCTGTCGGCGTGCGCTAAAAAGCGCCCATGATAGGAAAGGGCGGCTTCGCTATCAATATAGGTGGTTAAATAGTGGGAAAAGCCCTTGACGAAGGAGGCAAGCTCCACCGCTTCGGGACGGGTCGCCTCCTTATCGGCAAGGCGGAGAAAATTTTTCATATCGACGGTGTCAAGCCCCGTGGGCGCCGACACATCCTTTTTCTTCATAGAGGAATTCTCTTTTCTTTTTTACTGCATAACGATGGACTCGGGAAGAAGGGTGTAATAGAAATCGTAGTAACGGGTATTTTCCGCTAAGCGCGCCGCCTCGTCCTCCAAGAGGGCATAGAAGGTGTCAAGGGCGTAGCACTCCTCTAGCTCGGCTCTTTGCGCCTCGTTGGACAAATCCAGGGTGGGCTTTGCCATACGGTGCACGATGTAGATACCGTATCTTTCGTGGGTTTCGGAATAGCCCACGCGGATTTCTCCGCTGGTTTCGCCCTCATCCAGGGAGAAGATAGCGTCGGTGAGGGGGGCATATTCCAGGGAAAGCTGACGCTTGCCCACCAACATACCGTCCTTCATCGCCTCTGCCATATTGAACGCCATATCCTGGTAATTTACGGCGTAGTGATAGAACGCCTCGGCGTCCGTGGTGCTCTTGACGGTGTTCATCACCGAGGCAAGAAGCTCGGGGGCGTTATAGTGCTGCATTTCGGGAGAGAAATACGCCCACATCATGTTGGCAAGCGACTCTCCGTTATAAAAGGCAGTCAGCGCCTCGTCCGTCGTCTTTAAGGCGCCCGACGCCTTCAGCTTTTCTGCCAGGCGCGCCTCGCAGACAGCAAAGCGCATATACAGGCGCCCGACTCTGTCGGTCATATAGTTTGCCTTCAGCGCCGCCAAATAGGCTTCAAAGCTACCGTAACCGGGGTTTCCCTTATCGTCCCCCTCGATAACCTCGGTCACAAGGGCGGTAATTTCCTTGTCTATCGCCTTGGAGAAGGGGTCAATGTCATTCTTCTCGCAGAGGCTGAAAAGGGCGTACACACGGTAAATTTCCGCCATAGCCGCCGTATCGCAGGCGGTATGGAGCGCCTCACCCTCCAAGCCCTCACGGGTATACAGCGTTTTATGAGAGAGGTAGGCAAAGCGGTATAGGTCATAGGTGGGGTACAGGTGCCCGTCCAAGGAGGCGATTTTGGTTCGCTCCTCGTTGGTTCCCTTCTCCTCGGGGTAGGCGCCACAGGCGGTTAAGGAAGCCACCAGCGCTATCGCCAGAATACAAAGAAGCAGGCTTTGGAATATGCGCTTCATACAGGTTCTCCGTTCTGTCCCTTGGGGGGACGCAAGCATACTATGATAGATTTACCCGTTTAGTCTATCACTCTTTTATGAATAGGGCGTGAACAACTCTTTTTTTGCCCTTATTTTTTTATTTCTCTCTTGACAAGGGGGACAAGGTATGGTATACTTTCCAAAGTGAAAATGAATTTCATTTTTATTTTGGAGAAGCCATATGCTACAAGAAAAGAAGGTGCCGCGGGGGGAATATATGACCCACGGCTACCGTTTGGTACGGGACGCCCTGGCGCAGATAGGCGACAGGCACCCCTCTGCCGACGATTTATATGAATATTTGCTTGCCAAGGGCGAGAAAATCGGGAGAACCACGGTATACCGCCAACTCGAGCGACTGGTTTCCGAGGGCATTGCCGCCAAAATCAACCGCGAGGGCGCCGTTTCCTGTTACACCTATGCCCTGGGGTCTTGCTCCTCCCATTACCATTTACTTTGCACCCGTTGCGGCAATCTGACCCATCTTTCCTGCCACAACATTGAGGAGCTTTGCGCCCACATCAAGGAGGAGCACGGGGTTTCCATTGATATGGCAAGAACGGTGCTATACGGTCTTTGCGCCGCCTGCTCTTGCGCTCAACGAAAGGATGCTACATGATTTTTTTAGATTACTGCAAGGACGTTTTTCCTGAAACTATCCTTGATTTTTTGAAGCTTTTGCCCTTTTTGTTTCTTTCCTATTTGCTTATGGAGCTTTTGGAGCATAAGGCAAGCGACAAAATGATGGCGACCGTGCATAAGGCAGGCAGGTTTGGCCCCCTTTTGGGCGGCGCCTTAGGCGCTGTGCCGCAATGCGGCTTTGCCGCCGCCTCCTCGGGACTATACGCGGGGGGCGTGATTTCTCTTGGCACGCTGATTGCCATATTCCTTTCCACCTCGGACGAGATGCTCCCCATTATGATTGCCAACGGCGCCTCTCCCCTTCTGATGGGAAAGATTCTGCTTATCAAGGTGATTTTGGGTATTCTTCTCGGCTTTTTGGTGGATTGGGTTTTGCGCCTTTGCCACCGCAACAAGGAGGCGCATCAGCACGACGTTTCCGCTCTTTGCGAGGAGCACGCCTGCCACTGTGAGCGAGGGGTTCTTCGCTCGGCGCTGCATCATACCCTGCAAATCGGGCTTTTCGTCCTTTTGACGGGGCTTGCGCTGAATACCCTACTTTTCTTCGTGGGGGAGGACGCCTTGCGCTCTCTTTTCACCTCTGTTCCCGTTTTAGCAAACGCCTTAGCGGGGCTGATTGGGCTCATTCCCAACTGCGCCTCCTCGGTGGTTATCACGGAGCTGTATTTAGAGGGGCTTATCAGTGCCGGCTGTATGTTCTCGGGGCTTTTGACAGGGTGCGGCGTGGGTCTTTTGATTTTGTTCCGCACACGGAAGAGCTTCAAGCGGAATTTGTCCGTGCTTGTGCTTCTTTATCTGCTGGGTGTGCTTAGCGGCATACTGCTTGACGCTTGTCAAATCGGCGTCTTTTTACAATAAAAAAGAAAGGTTGGATGTTACGATGAATGAAATGGATTCCGAGGTTTACACCGTTCCCCTATCCGCGATTATTAAGGAATTTTCCTTGGAGGTTTTGTTCCTCCCTGCTCTGCCCGAAAGTATTTTGATTTCCAATAAGCACGTCAATAGGCTTGGTCTTCCCTTCGTTGGCTTCTACAAGCATTTCGAGCATACCCGTATTGAGCTGATTGGAAACGCGGAGCATTTGTATTTGGAGCAGCTGTCTAGCGAAGAGCGCCATCTGCGCTTGGAGGATTTGATGCGCCATCAGCCTGCCTGCATTATTTTAGCCCAGGGACTGGAGCCTGTTGAGGGCTTTTTGGCGCTGGCGGAGGAATATAAGGTTCCCGTTTTGCGCTCCAAGGACATTACCAGCGAATTTATGGCGGCGCTTATCAGCTATCTGAACGTTAACTTAGCGCCCAGGCTCACCCGTCACGGCGTACTGGTGGACGTATACGGCGAGGGCGTTCTGCTGCTCGGCAACAGCGGCATCGGTAAGAGCGAGACGGCTATCGAGCTTGTCAAGCGCGGTCACAGGTTGGTGGCGGACGATGCGGTTTTAATTAAGCGCGTTTCCAGCAAAACCCTGGTTGGCGAGGCGCCCGAAATCATTCGCCACTACGTGGAGCTGCGCGGCATCGGCATTGTGGATATCCGTCGCCTTTTCGGTATGGGTGCTGTCAGCACCACGGCGAAGATTGACCTGGTTATCAACCTGGAGAACTGGGAGCAGGGCAAGATGTATGACAGAATGGGGCTTGACAACGAAACCACCGAAATTCTGGGCATCAAGATTCCCTCCATCACCATTCCCGTTTGCCCCGGGCGCAACCTTGCCATTATTTTGGAGATTGCCGCTATGAACCACCGTCAAAAGAAGATGGGCTACAACACGGCGGAGGAATTCAACAAGCGCTTGATGGAGCAGATGGGCATTCCGCAGGAATAATAGAATATAGTATTATGGGCTGTTTCACGGTAGTGAAGCAGCCCTTTTTTGGTGAGGTGGGCGCGGAGGCAAGAAGGGGGCGATATAGCTTCGATATGAAAAAAATCCGCCGAGGCGGATTTTTCTATTTTGATGCGGCGCCCAAGGGGCGGCGCATCAGATATCGAGGCGCAGAAGGTCCGAGAGGGATTCTCTTTTGACGACTAAGCGCGTATCGGTTTTGGTGAGGAATACGACGGGGGGACGGGGGATGCGGTTATAGTTCATCGCCATAGAGTAGTTATAGGCGCCCGTGGTTAAGCAGGCGAGGATATTGCCACGGCTGATGGACTCGGGCAGGGGGACGTTCTCCTGGAGAATGTCGCCGCTTTCACAGCATCGACCCACCACCGAGGCGGTCATACCTCTTTCTGCCTTCATAGTATCGGCAGGCAGGAGGGTATAGGGGGAGCGATAGAGGGCGTAACGGGGGTTATCGGTCATACCGCCGTCCACGGACACGTAATTTTTATAGCCCGTAATTCTCTTGACGGTGCCGACGGTATAGAGGGTCATACCCGCATCGGCAACCATACTGCGCCCCGGCTCCAAGAGGATTTTGGGCAGGTGGATGCCAAGCTCCTTGGCACATTCCTTGGCGCGCTTCCCTACCGTCTTGATATTCTCGGCAATCGAGAGGGCGGGGTCTTTTTCGGTATAGCGGACGCCGTAGCCGCCGCCAAGGTCAAGCTCCTCGATTTCAAGGTTAAAGGTGCTTTGGATATGGGCGACGAAGGCAAGCATAATCTCCACCGTCTGCAAAAAGACATCGGGCTCGAATACCTGGGAGCCTACGTGACAATGGAAGCCAGCCAGGTGAATATGGGAGAGGACGGGAGAGCAAGCCAGGCGCACCATTTCCTCGGCTTGTCCCGTTTCGATGGCGGAGCCAAACTTGGAATCCACCTTACCCGTGGCAACGGCGGCGTAGGTATGGGGGTCGATACCCGGGGTGATACGGAGCAAGACCTTTTGGGTGATGCCCTGCTTTGCCGCTTCTCTTTCGATGGCGTACAGCTCCTCGGCGTTATCCACCACGAAGGCGCCAATGCCGTTCTCGATGGCGAAGCGAACGTCCTCGTCCGTTTTGTTATTGGAATGGAAATAGGCACGCTCCAGGGGGAAGCCGGCGGCAAGGGCGGTGGCAATTTCACCAGAGGACACCACGTCAATGCCCATATTTTCTTCCTTCATCACCTCGAGCAGCGCCTTAAAGCAAGCCGCCTTGGAGGCGTAGAGGACACGGGCAGAGTCGCCAAAGGCTTCTCTTGCCGCCTTTTGATACAGGGCGGCACGGGCACGGATAAGCCCTTCATCGTAGAGATACAGGGGCGTTCCGTACTGCTTTGCCAGCTCCACCGTATCCCAGCCAGCCAGGCACAGATGGCCCTTATCGTTGACTGTGAGGTTGGCGCAAATCAGCTCGTTATTGCATACTTCTACCATAATAAAAAATCCTTTACGTTTAGAGATAGTGCGCCCGAAGCTCCTCTGCCGAGAGGGTGGAAAGGTCGGCAGGCGCAATATCCAATACGGTTTTACAGCCATAGTCACCCTTGGCGCTCATTTTGACGATGGCACGGGCGTAGGCAAGCAGAACCGAGGCGGTAAATTCGGGATTGGAATCGAGAGCAAGGCTATATTCCACAGTATGATGATGCTCACCGTTCACACCCGTCTTACCCGTGCGAATGACGCTACCGCCGTGGGGCATACCGCTATGCTTTTCCTTCAGCTCCTCCAGGGAGATAAAGGTGACGGTGGTATCATAATCGGCAAAATAGTTGGGCATTTCCTTGATTTCCTTTTCAATTCTCGCAAGGTCTGCCCCTTCCTTGGCGACTACGTAGCATTCACGGGTGTGCTTTTCACGGGTGGAAAGCACGGGCTCCTTCCCCTCTCTGACGGCGGCAAGCGCCTCGGGGACGGGAACGGTATACTGTCTTGCGTCCAGGACGCCCTCGATACGGCGAATGGCGTCCGAATGCCCCTGGCTGATGCCACGGCCCCAGAAGGTATAATCGCTGCCATTGGGCAGGACTGCCTCGGCGTATACACGCGCCAAGGAGAAAAGACCGGGGTCCCAGCCAGCCGAAATCAAGGCGGTGTGCCCGGAAGCTACGGCGGCGTTATGGACGTTTTCAAAATGGGTGGGGATTTTCGCGTGGGTATCGAAGCTATCCACCACGTTGAAGTCCTTGGCGAGGGCGGGGGTTAAAACGGGAAGGTCGGTTGCGCTTCCGCCACAGATTAACACCACGTCAATTTGCCCCTTGAAGGAGGCAAGGGCGTCGGCAGAATAGACGGCGACACCCTGGGGCGCCTTGACCGATTCGGGGGGGCGACGGGTGAAGATGCCCACAAGCTCTACGTCCTTGGCGTTTTTGGCGGCGGCGTAGACACCCTTTCCTAAATTTCCGTATCCGTAAATTGCAATTTTCATAGCTTTCTTATAATGGCTTACACCATATCCTTCATAGAATAAAGTCCCGCTTCCTTGCCACAAAGGAAGGCGGCGGCGGCAAGGGCACCCTCGGCAAAGAGGGCGCGGCTATGCGCCTCGTGCTTTAAGGTGATGGTTTGATTTTGGGTGGCCACTATCACCTCGTGCTCTCCGACCACGTTGCCCATACGCAGGGAGTGAATACCGATTTCCGCCTTGGTACGGGGCGCGTGGCCGCTTCTGCCCATGACGGTGAACGCCTCGGGGCGCACCTCCATAATGCCGTTTGCCAGCATCAGGGCGGTACCGCTGGGGGCGTCTATTTTTCTATCGTGATGCTTTTCGATAATTTCAATTTCCGCTTCGGGAAGCGCCGCCGCCGTTTTCTTGGCAAGCTCCAATAAGAGCGCAACGCCGTAGGACATATTGGCGGAGAAAAAGACGGGGATTTCCTTTGCCGCCTCGGTGATGGCGGCAAGCTCTGCCTCATTTTGCCCCGTGGTTGCTACCACAACGGGGGTTTTGGTTCTTTTGGCGTAGGCAAGCAGGGGGACAATCGCCGAATGATGGGAAAAGTCCACGATGACGTCTGCCTTTTCCTTGATAGCGTTAAAATCCGTATAGACGGGAACGGCAGCCTCGGTGGGGACGATATCCACCCCAACGGCAAGCTCTGCCCCACGGTAGCCAGCCGCGCAGAGCGCCGCTACCTCTTTTCCCATATGACCGTTAAAGCCCGACAGTAAAATTTTCATAGTCTTGTTCAACCCGAGGGTTGCCTTTCTTCAAAATCAGACGGAGAGCCCTGCTTTTCTCATCAGCGCAAGCAGAACCTCTCTGTTCTTTGCCTCCATCGGCGTCAAGGGCAGGCGCAGATAATCGTCACAGAAGCCCATAGCCGCCATTGCCGCCTTCACGGGAATGGGGTTCACCTCCGAGAAGAGGGCATCGATAAGGTCGATATAGTCAAGCTGCATCTTGGCGGCGGCTTTGGTTTCGCCCTCCATATAGAGATGACACATTTGGGAGGTTTCGGTGGGCAACAGGTTAGAAAGCACCGAGATAACGCCCTTACTGCCCAAGGAAAGGACGGGGATAATCTGGTCATCGTTGCCCGAATAAATGGCAATTTCATCCCCCACGAGAGAAGCGAGCTTGGCTATCTGGGAGATATTGCCCGATGCCTCCTTGACGCCCACCACATAGGGATTTTCAGCCAGGCGCGCTACCGTTTCGGGCAGAAGGTTACAGCCCGTACGGGAGGGGACGTTATAGAGAATGGAGGGGAGCTTCACCTCGTTTGCCACCGCTTCAAAGGAGATTTGCATACCCTTCTGGGTTGCCTTATTGTAATAGGGGGTTACTAAGAGAAGTCCGTCGGAGCCAACCTCCTTGGCGTAACGGGAAAGCTCCACGGCGTAGGCGGTATCGTTAGAGCCAGTGCCCGCGATAACGGGGACTCTGCCCTTTACCTGCTCCACGCAGAAGCGGATTGCCTCCTTATGCTCCTCATCGGTAAGGGTGGAGCCCTCGCCCGTGGTGCCTACTGCCACGATGGCGTCAATCTTCTTGGAGATTTGCCATTCCAGAAGGTCGGAAAACTTATTGTAGTCAACGCCCTTTTCGTTAAGGGGGGTAATAATGGCGGTTGCCGCGCCCGTAAAGAGGATTTCTTTCATTTTTTTCTCCGTTCCGCCGCGCTCCGCGGCTTGATTTTTTACAAACAAAAAAGACAGCCATACGGCTATCCCACAATACTCCCATAAAAACAGAATATCAAAGGATAGCTCTCCGCATTTCTGCGACAACAGCACAAATCTTATTTGAGCTGCCAGCAAGGCGCCCGCCACGGCACTTCACTTCGGCACCCTACCCCTTTTCCGCGCGGCTTTGGCAGCCGTTTTCCCACGGTACTCTTTGCAAGGTGCGCCTCTATCTCCACCGCTTTTGCGGTTTGATGGCATTATTCTATCACATCCCTTGCGGTTTGTCAATAGGCTTTCCTTCATATTTTAAGAAAAATCCCCTTTGCTTCCGCAAAGGGGATGGATTTTTTTAGTTTTTCTCGCCTGCGCGTCTATGCTTTTCAAGCAGCTTGTGAATTCTCTTGGAATGGTCAAGCAGGCCGCTGATGCTCTGGTCATGGTTGAGGGTATCGATGAGGTAGGCAACGTACTTGCACATATTGACCTCACAGTACCATTCTCTTTGCAAAAGCTCGGGGGTGCGGTAGATAAGGTTGGTGGTGAACACCTTGGTCAAAAGACCGTCGGCATACGCCTTATCCATATTATCCAGCGTATTGCAGAAGAGCCCGAAGGTGGCGAACACGAAGACACGGTTGGCGCCTCTTTCCTTTAACTGCTGTGCTACGTCAATGATGGAGTCGCCGGAGGAAATCATATCGTCTACCACGATAACGTCCATACCCGTCAGGTCACGGCCCAAATACTCGTGCGCCTCGATGGGGTTCTTGCCGTTAACGACGATGGAGTAGTTACGGCGCTTGTAGAACATACCCAAGTCAATGCCGAGCATAGAGGAATAGTACATACATCTACCCATAGCGCCCTCGTCGGGAGAAACAATCATAATCTTCTCCTTGTCGAAGGTGATGTCGGGATAGGTGCGAACCATTGCCTTAATCATCTGATAGCAGGAGCGCACGTTGTCAAAGCCGCTCAAGGGAATAGCGTTCTGCACACGGGGGTCATGGGCGTCGAAGGTGATGAAGTTGGTCACGCCCATATTCATCAGCTCCTGCAATGCCACAGCGCAGTCCAAGGACTCACGTCCCGAGCGCTTATGCTGTCTGCCCTCGTAGAGCATAGGCATCACCACGGAAATTCTTCTTGCCTTACCGCCGATTGCGGCAATAATGCGCTTTAAGTCGGCAAAATGCTCGTCGGGACTCATAGGCACCTCTTTGCCGTACATCTGATAGGTAACACCGTGATTGAAGCAATCGCAAATAATATACACGTCATTTCCGCGCATAGAATGGGAAACCATACCCTTTGCCTCACCGCTACCAAAGCGGGGGCAGGATGCCTCTACCAAAAAGGTTTCCTCGTTATCGTGACGGCGCCATTCCTTCAAATAGGCGTCTACCTGGGCGGCGAATGCCTCACAGCCCTTCATACCAATGACGTTTAATTCTCCGTACAGTGAATCTTTCATGTTTTTCCCCCTCTGATTGTTCTTATATTGACTTTATTTAATATCCTGTATCTGATGCTTGTCCCCCAAGACGCACCCTTCGCCCAAGGCAGCGATACGCACCGAGAAGTCCTCGTTCTTACACAAAAAAGATGCTATATAGCCGTGAATCCCCTAAGAGTACAGCTCCATAGCATCCTTATCCGTTCTTTCGTGTCTGTATTCGTTCCAAACGGTCACTTGAATTGCCATATCAATCTCCATTTCTGTTTTACGCGCATACTTGCCCACGAAAGAGCCTTTTTCTATTTTTATTATACCGATAGAAGGAAAAAAAGTCAAGTGGCAATCCGTACAAAAGGAAAAAAGTTTTTCACTTTTTTTGTCCGTTTGTAACAAAAGCCCCATTCGCCCTCTTTCGACGCATTTTCCCCCATCCGTCATAATATAATGATAGACGGTCATGCAGACAAGAGAAAACCAATCAAGAAAGGAGAAGCTATGCCAGACTCACAGGACAACGGGTATTTAACCGTTTTCGTCACCTCTGCCGCCTCCTCTATTCCCATTGAGGGCGCCTTGGTGCGTATTTCGGGAGATGGGATTGAGGACGT
The DNA here is from genome assembly GCA_017467085.1 of Clostridia bacterium. GTDB lineage: Bacteria > Bacillota > Clostridia > Oscillospirales > CAG-272 > UBA1740. The sequence continues at coordinate 36,526 of JAFTSW010000051.1, forward strand.
GGTGCGCTTTACGGACAAAAGCGGCAAGACGGAGAAAATCACCCTGCCCTCTCCGCCTATGGCGAACTCAAAGACGCCGGGACAGCAGACCCCCTTCACCTCCTACCGCATTTCGGTTTTCAAGGAGGGCTTTTACACACAGCAGACCCAGAACGTGCCCGTGTTCCCCTCCGTTTCCGCCACCCAGCCCATCAATCTTATCGGTCTTTCGGAATACAATTCCGACACCGTGCTTCCCTTTGAGAGTCTTTTGACGGTGGAGGAAAATCCCCAGGTCCTTGACAGGAGATAGGAGAAGCTATGCCCAACATACCCATTATTCCCGAGACGATTACCGTCCATTTGGGACGGCCTGCGGAGAACGCTCGGAACGTGACGGTTCCCTTTCCCGAATACATCAAGAACGTAGCGTCCAGCGAAATCTATCCTACCTGGCCCGAGAGCGCGGTGCGCGCCAACATATACGCCCAGATTTCCTACACGTTAAACCGCGTATACACCGAATTTTACCGCGCACAGGGCTATGATTTTGACATTACCAGCTCCACCGCCTATGACCAATCCTTCGTATACGGCAGAGAGATTTTCGACAACATCTCTCAAATCGTGGACGAGATTTTTAACAGCTACATACGCCGCCAAGGGAGCGTCGCGCCGCTTTTCGCCGCTTACTGCGACGGGGTGGAGGTTTCCTGCGGCGGTCTTTCCCAATGGGGGACGGTCCCTCTGGCGGAGGCAGGGCTTTCGCCCTTTCAGATTTTACAGAACTACTACGGGGACGATATTGAGCTGATAGAGAACGCTCCCGTGGGACGGGTAGATGACAGCGCCCCTGCCATTCCCCTGCGCTTGGGGCAGGCAAACCCCAACGTGGAGCTGATACAGACAAGGCTTAACCGCATTTCCAAAAACTACCCTGCTATTCCCAAGATATATCCCGTGAACGGGGTTTTCGGCGTTTCTACCGAGGATGCGGTGGAGGCGTTTCAGCGCATTTTCGGCTTGACGGCTGACGGGGTTGTGGGGAATGCCACCTGGTATCGGATTTTGTACGTATACAACGGGGTCAAGCGGCTTTCGGAGCTGAACGCGGAGGGGCTTGCCTTATCGGAGGTTTCCTCCCAATATCCCTCTATGCTGGCACCGGGGGACACGGGGGACGGGGTGCGCTACCTGCAATTTTATTTATCCTACATTGCCGACTTCGTTCCCACCGTTTCGCCCGTTGCCATTGACGGCGTTTTCGGGGCGGAAACGGAGGCGGCGGTCCGTTCCTTTCAAAGCTCCTATTCCCTCTCCCCCGACGGGGTGGTGGGGGAGCTGACCTGGAGCACCATTTACAACGTATACCTGGGGCTTGTGGAGTCCTTACCCTTATCCTACACCGAGGGGCTGACCGTCCCCTTCCCGGGGACACTGCTCTCCTTGGGGTCAGAGGGAGAGGACGTGCGCCTTTTACAGGAATACCTGCGCTATCTGTCTGATTTTTACCCCCAAATTCCTGCCATTGTGCCCGACGGCTTTTTCGGCACGGCAACCGAGGCGGCGGTGACTGCCTTCCAAGATTTATTCGGCATTGACATCAACAGAGGGGTGGTTGGCGGACTGACCTGGGACGCCATCACCTCGGCATACGATGACGCCTACAACGGGCGTCGGGCTTCTCCCCTGCAATACCCCGGGGGAGTTATTTCATAATATAGGAGAAAAGAGCCATGGCGACAGAGGAAAGATTGATAGACATAAGGGACAGACAAGAGGCTGTCCAACGGATTCAGCGTTTTTTGATTTCGGTGGCGTACGGGAGGGGAGAAAATCCCCTTTTGACGGCAGACGGGATTTACGGCGAGGAAACCCGCGAGGCGGTGCGTATTTTTCAACGGGAAGAGGGCTTGGAGGTGACGGGGGTTGTGGATTTCGTCACCTGGGAGCTGCTTGCCGCCGCCTTTGAGGAAAGGGAGCGGGAAAGCGGCAGCGACCTTTTGCCTGCCCTGGCGTTCCCGATGCAATTAGGGGATTCTGGCAGCTATATTTCCCTTTTGCAGGCGATTTTAGAGGAGCTGACGGGAGATAGGCTTTCCCACGACGGCTTTTTCGGCAGCAACACGGAGGAGGCGGTACGCAAGCTGGAGAAGCGATACGGGCACGCCTCCACGGGCAAGGTAGACGCGCTTCTATGGCGGCGCCTGGCGCTGGAATACAAGGAAAAAACAGCGGCGGGGCTTTCATAAAAAAAGCGCTTCCCTGCAAATATCACGAAAAAAGAGGCAATACTGTACTCGGCGCACACGGCGCCGAAAGGAGAGGTTTTTTTGGAACACCGTTTTACCCGACGCGCAGAGAGCGCTCTTAACAACAGTCTGCATCTGGCAAGCGGTCTTGGTCATACTTATATCGGGAGCGAGCATTTGCTCCTGTCGCTGATGAAGGAGGAGGAGGGGCTTGCCTTTTTCTTTTTAGAGGGGCACGGGCTTTCAGAGCGAAAAATCAAAGGCGCCATTGCCGAATTTGCGGGCACGGGCACCCCGACGAAAATCACCCCCAAGGATATGACGCCGCGCACGCGGCGCATCATTGAGCTTTCTGCCAAAAACGCCCTTCGCTTTTCCGCGGACGCCATTGGCACAGAGCATTTGCTTTTGGCGCTTTTGGGGGAGCGGGAGTCGGTGGCGGTGCGGCTTCTGGTATCCTTAGGGGTTGGGGTTTCCGACTTGGAAAACGAGCTGCTTTCCTTCCTATCGGGGACGGCAAGCGGCGAGGGCGCCCAAGGACGGGGACGCTACACCCCCTCCCTTCCCAAGGACTCGGTGCTACTGACCTACGGCAAGGATTTGACCCTTGCCGCCGCCGAGGGCAAGAACGACCCTTTAATTCATCGGGAGGCGGAGCTCGAGCGCGTGATACAGATTTTATCCCGCCGCACCAAGAACAATCCCTGTCTGATTGGAGAGCCGGGGGTTGGCAAGAGCGCCATTGCCGAGGGGCTTGCCTTGAAGATGGCAGAGGGAGAGGTGCCCGAGCATTTACGGGGGCGGACGCTTTTACAGCTTGACGTATCCGCTATGATTGCGGGCGCCAAGTACAGGGGCGAATTTGAGGACCGCTTGAAGAGCGTCATTAAGGAGGCGTCCGAAAACAAGCGGATTATTCTGTTCATTGATGAAATTCATATGATTGTGGGGGCGGGGGCTGCCGAGGGAGCGGTGGACGCCGCCAACATTCTGAAGCCTGCCTTAGCACGGGGTGAGCTACAGGTGCTGGGGGCAACCACCGTTAAGGAATACAGACAGCGGATAGAAAAGGACGCCGCCTTAGAGCGACGCTTTCAGCCCGTTCTCGTGGCAGAGCCCAGCGAAACGGAAACGGTGGGGATACTGCGCGGACTGCGGGAAAAGTACGAGGCGCACCACCGTTTATCCATTTCGGACGGCGCCATTGAGGCGGCGGTACGGCTTTCGGCACGGTATATTGCCGACCGCTTTTTGCCAGACAAGGCCATTGACCTATTAGACGAGGCCGCCTCTGCGCTTCGGGTCAGACAAAGCGCCCCCTCCCCCCAAGCCGCCGCCCTTGAGCGGCGCCTATCGGCGCTGACACAGCAAAAGCTCGCCGCCATTAAAAGCCAGGATTTTGAAAAGGCGCTCCGTCTGCGGACGGAGGAGAGCGACTTGCGGCAGGAGCATAGCGCCCTTTTGGAAAGGCGCTCGCAGGACGAGGCCGATGCCTTAACCGTCACGGCGGCGGACATTGCCGCTGTGGTCACAAGACGCACAGGGATTCCCCTTGCCGCCTTGGAGGCAAGTGAGAACCAGCGGCTCTTCCATTTGGAGGACGCTCTTCGCCAACGGGTTATCGGGCAAGATGAAGCTATCCGCTTGGTGGCGCAAGCCATTCGCCGCACAAGACTGGGGCTGAAAAATCCCAGACGCCCCGTGGGCTCCTTTCTCTTTATCGGCCCTACGGGGGTGGGCAAGACGGAGCTTTCCAAGGCGCTTGCCGCCACCCTCTTTGACAAGGAGGACGCCCTCATTCGCCTGGATATGTCGGAATATATGGAGAAGCACAGCGTTTCCAAGCTCATAGGCTCCCCGCCCGGCTACGTGGGGTATGAGGAGGGGGGACAGCTGACTGAGCGCATTCGCCGCCGTCCCTATTCTGTTTTGCTGTTTGACGAGATTGAAAAGGCGCATCCCGATATTTTTCATATTTTACTGCAAATTACCGAGGACGGGGCGCTGACGGACGCCCAGGGGCGTCGGGTGGATTTTTCCAACACGGTGATTATTCTGACCTCCAACGTGGGGGCGAGAGAGGCAAGCGAGGCGAGCCCCTTGGGGTTTGTGACCCAAAGGGAGGATAAGCGCGAGGCGCTGACAAAGGCGGCGCTTCGCAACACCTTCCCTCCCGAATTTCTCAACCGCTTGGACGAAATCGTGTATTTCTCGCCCTTGGAAAGGGCGGAGCTTGAGCGGATTGCCGCCCTGCTTTTAGAGGATTTGCAAAAGAGAGCCGCCGAGGGCGGGCTTGCCCTTTCCTTTGACGAGGAAATGGCACCCTTTCTGGTACGGGAGGCGGAGGAGCTTTCCCGCTACGGGGCGCGTCCCTTGCGCCGCGCCCTACGGCATCTTATTGAGGATAAGCTGACCTCGGCTCTTCTTTCGGGCACTCTTGACGCCTCCCGTCCTATACTATGCGCCCTGTATCTTGGCGAGGTTCGCTTCTTACAGGGAGAGGACGCCGCCCCCTCCGCCGTCCAAAAGGAGCAAGGAGGTTAAGAAAACAAACTTTTTTGGAAGCCCTTGACAAAATGCGTTTTTTCGCATATAATAAAATAAAAAAGACAAAAAAGAGGAGGTTTTATTATGACGATTGGCGAAGGAATTTGCAAGGTACTTTATGCCGGTGTTGGCGTGATTGCGATTGGTGTTGAAACGGTTGCCGGTGCTTTCGACGGTTGGGCCGAAAAGGGCAAGGCCGTTGTGGAAGAAGGCAAGGCTATGGTTAAGAATGCCATTGAGAAGTGCAAGATTTCCGATGCGGATGCGCCTGCTGTAACGGTTGAAGAGGATAACGGCGAAAACGCTCCCGTAGAGAACGCATAAATACCGAAATAAAAAAAGAAAGCCTGTCAAACGACAGGCTTTCTTTTTTGCGTTAGCCCTTATGGGGTCTTCCCTGCCTCGTATGGGAGGGGGGATTGAATTCGCCAACGGGGAACGCCATACGCCGAAACATACGGCAGGGGTCCTCCTCGGCTTGGGCGGGGGGACATTCCTTATCGGGAACGGCGTACTCCGTTGCCGAAATTAAGAACTGACCCGCACGCTCCAGTCGCACCACCGAGAACATACCCACCGATACCAGAAGGCGATTGCCCTCTGTGGAGATGGCGGTGGGAACACCGTCGGGGAATGCGTCAACGATGCAGGCGGGCAGTGATTCCTCGTCAAGCGTCAGCACTGCCAGACAGTCACAGGGCGTATCGGGACACGCCACACGGACGGTCAAGATAATGGGCGCAACCGTTTCCACAACGGCGGTGGGAAGATTCACTTCCCCACTGCAAAGGGTGGGAAGGGTGCAAAACGAATCGTCTCCCGTGGAACGGAACACCGTCACGTTACCCTCACCACCGTACAGAATGACGCTCTTTTCCAAAATAATCAACCCGTAAAATTCCTGGGTGCGACCTGCGGTGATACAGGACTCCAGCTTTAATCTGATATAGAAACGGATATGGATTTGGTAAAAGCCGTTGTTAAAGGGAACTTCGCTTACCCCAATGGAGGTTCCCAGAATCGTGGCGCAGGTGGCGCGCACGACGGGAGAACGGTCAATCAGCTCCTGACCTGTCGGCGTCAGATAGACGCCAACGTCCTCATAGCAATCTCTATCACGGCAAGAGTCGAGAACTCGCATTGTATCAATGCAGACAGTTTCCCGACTGCCCGAGGCCGTATTCCCCTGACCGCAGGAGCATCTGCTATCTGCCATGGTTCATTCCTTCCTTTCACATAGATTTGAGGATTGGGCATTTTGCCTCAAAAAAAATATTATCGAGGCGTTGCCACCTCGATAATATCTTATGCAAACGAAGAAATTATGTTATTTGTCCTTTGTCAATCAGAGGTAATCACGCAAGCCCGCGCAATCCTCGGGAGCGGCGGAAACGGTCATCACGCAGTTATAGCCCGCGGAGGCAACCAGCTTATCCAGCTCCTTGACGAAGAGCTCAAAGCCCTGCATATCGTCCCCACAAATCTTAAGGGCGGAATCAACAAACAAATCCGTAATATCGTGGTCGCTGGCGGTGATACCCGCGATAAAGCCGTACAGCGCCTGTCCGTCTTCTATCTTATAGCTGCTGGAGTCAATCAAGCGCGCCTTATGCGTTACGTCATAATTCAGCTTAGAGCCGCGCTCAATACAAATCACGGAGCCCTTGCTTTCAGCCGCTGCCTTATTGACAAGCTCAATTAAGGTTTTGGTTTTTCCGGTTCCTTTTACGCCAACAATGAGTTTTAACATAGTGTAGCCTCCTTGAATATTTTGATTTCCATCTTTATCATACTACATTTTTTTCAAAATTTCAAGTACTTTTGCACAAAAAAATCAATTTTTTTTCAATCTTTTTGTTAATTTTTCTTTTTCTGCCTCATATCCGGGCTTTCCAAGGAGGGCAAACATATTCTTTTTATAGGATTCGACGCCGGGCTGGTTAAAGGGATTGACGCCAAGCAGGTATCCCGAAACGGCGCAGGCAAGCTCGAAGAAATAGATAAGGTAGCCAAGGGACTGCTCATCTCTTGCCGCAAGCTCCAAAAGGAGGTTGGGCACGCCGCCGTCCTGGTGCGCCAAGAGGGTTCCCTTCATTGCCTGCTCGTTGACGTAGTCAAGCTCGAGCCCCGTCAAGAAGTTCAAGCCGTCCACGTTCTCGGCATCGTTGGGAATGGGGAAGGTAGCACCCGACTTTTCAACGGCAAGCACCGTTTCAAAGAGGATGGGGCTTCCGTCCTGGACGAACTGACCGAGAGAGTGCAGGTCAGTAGAGAAAATAACCGAGTCGGGCAAAAGACCCTTTTTGTCCTTACCCTCGCTTTCACCGTACAGCTGCTTCCACCATTCGTTCATCATCTGCATATAGGGCTCGTAGCTGACGAGCATTTCCACAGACTTGCCGCCACGGTAGAAGAGGTTGCGGTAGGCAACGTAGCGCAAGGCGGCGTTGGAGGCAAAATCCTTGTTCAAAAGCTCTTGTCTTGCCAGGGCGGCGCCTGCCATCAAAGCGGCGATATCAATACCCGCAACGGCAATGGGCAAAAGCCCCACGGCAGTCAAAACGGAAAATCTACCGCCCACGTCATCGGGAACAACGAAGGTTTCGTAGCCGCGCTCGGTGGAAAACTGCTTCAAGGTTCCCTTTGCCTTATCGGTGGTCACAAAGATGCGCTCACGGGCGCCCTCCTTGCCGTACTTTTCCTCTAAGTAGCTACGAAAGGCACGGAAGGCAACGGCAGGCTCGGTGGTGGTACCCGACTTGCTGATAACGTTGACGCACACGTCCTTCCCCTCGCAAAGGGCAAAGACCTCTGCCAAGGAGGCGGCGCTGATGGTATTCCCCGCAAAATAGATATCGGGGGTATCCTTTTTCAGATTGTTATACAGGGGGGAGCGCAAAAATTCAATAACGGCGCGGGCGCCAAGATACGAGCCACCAATACCGATAACCACTAACACCTGGCAGCTTTTCTTGATTTTTTCAGCGGCGGTAAGGATGCGCGCAAACTCTTCTTTATCGTAATTCTCGGGCAAATCCACCCAACCGAGAAAATCGCTTCCCGCGCCTTCTCTTCCTGCCAGGGTATCATAGGCGGAGAGAACCTCGGTTTTTATGCTTTCCAGCGCCTCATCGGTCACGAAGGGCTTGGCGAAGGCTTCATTTAATCTTAAAACTCCCATTATACATTTCTCCTAAATAATTATAAATATAAGATATTATACTGACTTTTGGACAAAAATGCAAGGGGTTTTATGAAAAAAAATGAAATATTATGAAATTTTTATACAGGACCGAGAAAAGGGGAAAGCAAACACAAAAGAAGGTGCAAAAAGGAGATTCTTTCTACCGCCTCCTCTGCCAGAATATCGCATTCGCCGATAATTTCCCCGTCGATATAGTAGCTGATTTTCCCAACCGCGTCCCCCTTCTTGACGGGGGCGGCAACGCTTTCGGGCAGGATAACCTCGTAGCGCACCGAGGAGAGCTTTTCCTTGGGAAGCGCCGCGGCAAAGCCACCGTGGGACAAGGCAAGACTGTTTTTCTTACCGCCCGTCACGGCAATGGGCGCAATGGCTCCCCCCTCCTGCTTATACAGCCCGTAGTTGGCAAAGCCGTAGTCCAAGAGCTTTTTCGCTTCCTCGTTCCGCACGTCCCTGCTCTCTGCCCCCATAATAACGGCAATCAGCGAAACGCCGTCCCGCTCTGCCGTGGCGCTGATGCAGAACTTAGCCTTGGCGGTGGAGCCTGTTTTCAAGCCCGTTGCCCCGGGGTAAAAGCGCACCAGGCGGTTGGTGTTGGTGAGGGTAAACTCGCCGCCGCGGATGGTGTCCATCCAGGTGGAGCTGAAGGCAAGAATTTCGGGATAGGCAATCAGGGCACGGGACATTTTGGCGATATCCAAGGCGCTGAGCAGATGGTTTTCGGTGGTATCGTCCAAGCCGTTGGTGTTTTCAAAATGGGCGCTTGTCATACCAAGCTCCGCGGCACGCTTATTCATCGCCGCCACGAACGCCTCCTCGCTTCCTGCCACAAACTCCGCTAAGGCAAGGGCGGCATCGTTGGCGGAGGCAATGACCACGCTTTTAACCAAATCCTCCACCGTCATTTGCTCTCCTGCATCCAAAAAGACCTGGGAGCCGCCCATAGAAGCCGCCCTTTCGCTGACGCTCACCACGCTGTCCCAGGCGATTTTACCGCCCTCGATGGCCTCCATAATCAGAAGCAGGGTCATCACCTTGGTGACGGATGCAGGCGGCAACGCCTCGTTTTCATTCTGGGCGAAGAGAATTTCTCCCGTTTCCGCCTCCATCAGAACAGCAGAGGTAGCAGAAACAGAAAGCGGATAGGCGACGCCCTCTATCTCCTCTGCCGAAAGAGAAAGGGGGGAAAATAGGGTGCTAACCAAAAGAAAGCAGCTCAAGCACAAGGACAAAAGCCGTTTTTTCATATGTATTCTTCCTTCCTTTTCGCCCTCCGTTGCCGTTTGGGCACGGGAAGGCTTTTTTACCAATATATGGTGGGCTTTTGGGCAATATGAAAGGAAGAAAAAAGAACGCAACAGAAAATCTATTGCGTTCTTGGATTTTTAGTTGGCAGGCTTCTGGGGATAGGAATCCTTCAAGCCGACAATGCGGTTGTAGGTGCCCTCGTGCTTGGAGTCCTTGATGAAGTAGCCCACTCTGACGAACTGGAAGCGCTCGCCCTCCTTGGCGTCCTTCATACAAGCCTCAAGCTTGGCGTTTTCCAGCTTCTTGACGGAGTCAAGGTTGAGGTAATCGCCGTAGTCCTTGCCCTCGGGAATGTCAGCCACGTTCTCTAAGGTAAAGAGGTGGTCATAGAGCATCGCAGTGGCGTCCACGGCGTTTGCGGCGGAAACCCAATGAATGGTTCCCTTCACCTTTCTGCCGTCGGCGGGCATACCGTTGCCCGTTTCCAAATCGCAGGTGCAACGGATTTCACGGATGCTTCCGTCCTCGTTCTTCACCAGCTCCTCGAAGCGGATGATATAGGCGCCCATCAAGCGCACCTCGCCGCCCGGCTTCAAGCGGAAGAACTTGGGAGGCGGTACCTCGGCAAAGTCATCGGCGTCGATATACAGCTCACGGGTGAAGGGCACCTGACGGGTACCCATCTCGGGCTTCTGGGGATGGTTGGGCAGCGCGAAATACTCGGTCTTATCCTCGGGGAAATTGGTGATAACCACACGGATAGGCTTCAAGACGGCAATACGTCTTTGGGCGGTTTCGTTCAGCTCCTCACGGATGCAATGCTCCAAAAGCTCGATATCCACCACGCTATACGCCTTGGCGATACCTGCTCTTGCCACAAAATCAAAGATGGAGGCAGGGGTATAGCCACGGCGGCGCAGACCGCAAATGGTGGGCATACGGGGGTCATCCCAGCCGTCTACCAGACCCGTTTCCACCAGCTGACGCAGATAGCGCTTGCTCATAACGGTATGGGTCACGTTCAGACGGGCAAACTCACGCTGCTTGGGCTTTGCCTCGAAGCCGATGTTTTCAATTACCCAATCGTACAGGGGTCGGTGATTTTCAAACTCGATGGAGCAAAGAGAATGGGTAATGCCCTCCAGGGCGTCCTGGATGGGGTGGGCATAGTCATAGAGGGGATAAATGCACCACTTGTTTCCCTGCCTGTGGTGGGCGGTATGGACGATGCGGTAAATGGCGGGGTCACGCATATTGATGTTGGGGGACGCCATATCAATCTTGGCGCGCAGGGTCTTGGCACCGTCGGGGAACTCGCCGTTCTTCATTCTTTCGAAGAGGTCGAGATTTTCCTCTACGCTTCTGTCACGCCAGGGGCTGTTTTTACCCGGCTCGGTGAGGGTGCCGCGGTATTCCTTCATCTCTTCGGCGGACAAGTCGCAGACGTACGCCTTGCCCTCCTTGATGAGCTTAACGGCGAAGGCATAGCAATCGTCAAAATAATCGGAGCCGTAATAGACGCCACCCGTAGGGGCTGCGCCCAGCCATTCCAAATCCCGATAAATGGAGTCTACAAACTCGGTATCCTCCTTGGTGGGGTTGGTGTCATCATACCGCAGATTGAAAAGGCCGCCGTATTTCTTGGCAGTTCCCGCATTAATCCAGATAGCCTTGGCGCTTCCGATATGGAGATAGCCGTTGGGCTCGGGGGGAAATCGGGTATGAATTTTCAGCTCGGGATTGGCGGCGAGGTCCGCATCAATCTCATCGTGTATAAAATTAGACTTGATTTCTTCCATTATGGTTTCCTTTCCTTGAAGGGTTTGTTTCTTTTGATAATGGGATTAGAGATAGCCGCGCATCGTTTTTTCGCTGATATAAGAGGCGCAATCTCCGTGCCCCGCATAGATGATATACTCGCCTTCCTTGGCAAAAAAGCGGTCAAGGGAAAGCTTCATTTGCGCCTCGTCCCCTCCGTAGAGGTCGCAGCGCCCATAGTCACCAAAGGCAAAGACGGTATCTCCCGATAAGACAGAGCCGCCGCTCCAAAGGCAGATAGAGCCCTTGGTATGCCCCGGGGTGTGCATCACACACAGCGCTTCCTTGCCGACGGGGAGCGCGCCGCCGTCCTCCAAATACCCATCCGCTCCGAAGGGAAAGGACAGGGGCTCGGAGAGCCGCAGAGAGCCGTTTTTTTGCGGAGAGGAGAGCATTTCCTCATCTGCCCGATGCATCAGAATGGGAACACCTGCCCCGTGATAAGAGGCAAGCGCCTCGATATGGTCAAAGTGCCCGTGGGTGAGGACAGCCGCCGTCAAGCGCTGCCCAGGCTGCAAAAGGGAAAGCACCTCCTCATAGGGGCAGACGGGGTCAACAACCACCGCCTCGGTTCTCTCCGCATCCGATACCAGATACGAATTCGTGCCAAGCAAGCCGCCCGACAGCACCGTTACCTTCATAGGTCTCTCCTTTTGACTGTATATTTCTTACATTTTAGCACAAAAAACAGAAAATGTCTACTGTTTGGGCTCTTTTTTTTCATTTTTTTTTGCGAAATCTCCTCCCCTTTTCGGGCAAAAGCGGAGGTTTTTTCGGAATATTCCCAAAAGGTCCGCGATTTTTTTGCTTTTCCTCTCAAAAGGGCTTGCAAAACAGTCGGAAATAGTATATAATTGAAGCGATAAAGCTTTTCTTTAGGAGGAACAAAATGAGCACCTTTCATTTGATTGACCACCCCTTAATTCAACACAAGCTGACCATTATGCGTCAGAAGAACACCCACTCCAGCGATTTCCGCATTCTGCTGAATGAGATTTCTATGCTGATGGGATATGAGGTTACCCGTGACCTTCCCTTGCGTCAGATTGAAATTGAAACCCCCATCAAGAGAACCAAGATGAACACCATCGCGGGCAAGAAGCTGGCTATCGTTCCCATTCTGCGCGCGGGTCTTGGTATGGTGGACGGGCTTTTGAATCTGGTGCCTGTGGCGAGAGTGGGACATATCGGTATGTACCGTGACCCCGACACCCATATGCCTGTGGAATATTACTGCAAGCTGCCTGCCGACATTGACAACCGCTTGGTTATTCTGGTTGACCCTATGCTGGCAACGGGCGGCTCCGCCTCCGATGCGCTGACCCTTTTGAAAAAGAAGGGCTGCCGCAACATCCGTATGATGTGCCTGGTTGCCGCTCCCGAGGGCGTTGCCAAGGTGCAGGCTGACCATCCCGACGTTGACATTTACTGCGCCGCTCTTGACGAGTGCCTGAATGACCACGCCTACATCGTGCCCGGTCTTGGAGATGCCGGCGACCGTATTTTCGGTACCAAGTAATTTATGCACGAATTAAAGATTGGAAAGAACGATGCGGGACAGCGCCTTGACAAGTTTTTGACCAAGGCGCTTCCCTCTCTTCCCCTCTCTCTTTTATACAAATCCGTCCGCACAAAGAAAATCAAAGTGAATCGCCACCGCGCTGACATCAAGCAGATTCTCGCCGAGGGGGACACCTTACAGCTTTTCTTGTCGGACGATTTTTTTCAGGACGGGAAGGAGGGCGCCGCCTCGCTGGATAAAATTTCGGTAAAGCTTGACCTGCTTTACGAGGACGCCGCCATTCTTCTGGTCAACAAACGCCCCGGCATTTCGGTGCACGAGGACGAGAACGGGGACGCCAATACCCTGCTTTTGCAGATACAGGCGTACTTATACCAAAAGGGGGAATATGACCCCGACAGGGAGCAATCCTTTGCCCCCGCTCTTTGCAACCGCATCGACCGCAATACGGGCGGCATTGTCATCGCCGCCAAGACGGCAGAGGCGCTACGGGATATGAACGCCCGTATCAAGGCGCGGCGACTTGGAAAATATTATCTTTGCGTTGTCAAGGGTCATCCCAAGGTCAAGGAGGCGCTGCTTTCGGGGTTTCTCCGCAAGGACGCGAAGAGCAACACCGTAACGGTGTACGATAAAAATCCCCCTCGCGATGCCAAGGAAATCAAGACGCGCTACCGTGTTTTGCGTACCAACGGCGCCTACTCCCTTTTAGAGGTGGAGCTTCTGACGGGACGCACCCACCAAATCCGCGCCCATCTTGCCCACGCGGGCTTTCCTCTTTTAGGGGACGGCAAATACGGAGAAAACAAGGCGGACCGCTCCTTGGGCTACAAGTACCAGGCGCTTTGGTCCTACCGACTGATTTTCACCAAGGGCGGGGAGCCCGACTCCCTTTCCTACTTGGACGGACGGGAGTTTGCCGTGCCGTTTGAAAAAATCTATTTTATCAAGGAGCTGTTTGAAGGTCTTGGAACAGATACAAAGCCAAAGGGCAGGAAGGAACAGGAATAAAGGGGCGCTTTTCTCGGCGCTTTTGCTCCTTTTGGGCGGCGCCCTCTCGGCGCTTCCTCTCGTTTTCTCCTCCCTTTCGCTTTTCGCCTTCGTGTTTCTTTCCCCCTTTTGCTATTTTTTATATAGCAGAGCCGGGGGCGGCACATCCCTTTGGGCGCTATACGGCTATGCCCTTTGCTATTTTCAAGGCTACTATATGGGGAGCTTTTCCTTTTTCACCGCTATGTATCCCTTGGAGTTTGCAGGGCTCTCGCCTATTGCCGCTTTAGCGGTTCTCTTTGCCGCTACGGTGCTTTTGCCCCTTTTACAGGCGGTGGGTATGGCGCTTCTCGGCCCCTTGACCGCACTTATAGGACGACGCCTTTCCAGAGGGCTTCCCCTTTTGTTTCCTTTGGCGGTGGCGTCCCTTTGGACGCTTCTTTCCTACTTGCAAAATCTGACCTGGATGGGCGTTCCCTGGGCGCCGCTATCCATTGCCCTTGCGCGCTCTCCCCTTCTGATACAGAGCGCTTCCCTTTTTGGGCACCATTTTCTGATTTTTCTCCTGGTTGCCGTCAACGCCCTGCTTGCCGAGGCGGTAGCTCGGCTTCGCCACTGCCGCGAAAGGCAGGCACTTTTGGCGCTTGCCGTTGCCGTGGCGCTTTTCGGCTCCAACCTTCTTTTCGGTGCCTTGCGGCTTTCCCTTGACAAGGAAGAGGAGCAGGTGACGGTTGCCGTTTTACAGGGCAACGTTTCCACCATGGAGGACGCCCTTTACGGGGAGGACGCTATGCTCTATCCCTTTGCCTCTCTTGCACGCGCCGCCGCCAAGTCGGGCAAGCAAATTGATTTGATGCTTTGGGCGGAGGCGGTGTTTCTTGACGGCTTGGAGTCGCACCCCTATGCGGAGGTCTTTCTTTCCTCTCTTGCCAAGGAAACGGGGGTTATCCAGGTGGTTGGCTCCTATTCCTTGCGCGAGGACAGCGAGGGGGAGGAGCATTTTTACAACTCTCTTTTTGTCTTTTATCCCGACGGCACTATTTCCGAGGAAATATACGACAAGCGGCGTCCCGTTCCCTTTGGCGAGTACCTGCCTTGGGCGTCCTTCTTTGTGGCGGTGATACCGCCCTTGGCAGAGATAAATATGCTCGCCCGCAACATTGAGGCGGGAGAGGCGCCCTCTCTTTTCTCCCTTCCCTTTGGAAGGGCAGGAGGACTTATCTGCTTTGATTCTCTTTATCCCGCTCTTGCCCGTGAAAGCACAAGGGCAGGGGCAGAGCTGCTCCTGCTTGCCACCAATGATTCCTGGTTTGACGGCAGCTTTGCCAAGGATTTGCATTTTTCTCACGCCGTGCTTCGCGCCGTTGAAAAACGGCAGGGCAGTAGCACGGGCAGGCAACACGGGACTTTCGGGCTTCATTTCGCCCAAGGGCGAGATAGAGGCAATCACCGCCCCCGACACACGCACGCTTTTGACCCACACCGTGACGTACACAGACAACCCCACTCTATATACGGCAATCGGGGACAGCTTTATGCTGTTGCCTCTGCTATACGTTTTAACGCTATCCCTTTATCCTGTAGGCAAGAGAGAATAGTACGAACTCGCTCGCGAGCCTGCATTTTCAGCGCTTTCGGCACTTTTCTCATTTGCCAAGTGGTACTTGGCGGCATTCGCCAAGCACCAAAATCATCTTAAAATACAGGCTCGGGAGTTCTGC
>JAFTSW010000052.1 GCA_017467085.1 Clostridia bacterium
TTCGCACCCTACGGCGAATAGATTTTTGATGGATTTTGTTGTGATTTGTCGCCGTAAAGTACTACTTTACAAGGCAAAGCGCGACGAAAGACGCGAAAATCTATCGTCGTAGGGCTTATGGGTTCGATTCCCTTACGGCTAAGGGGGCAGGAGAATGAGCAAAACAGGAGGGGCTTTTTACATCGGCGGCACGCCCCGACACGTGTTAAAAGAAGGCGCCTTGCTTTTTAGCGGCAGGGAAGCACCCTGCACTCGGCCGCCAGGTGAATCCCAAAGCCAGAAACACAATGCCCTTTTTCAAGCGAAAGCAAAAAGGCAGTTCAAAACAAACCGCCTTTCGCCTAAACTCTAAATTTTTCTTAAAACGCAAGCTACAAAGCACCATCAGCAACAAACACCACGCTTTCGCAATAGGGTCTGCTGCCGAGCGCCTCATTTGAGCTATGCTTTTGAAGCGTCAGAAATTTATCAGTTTTTCTTCAAACATTCCACCGTTTTTGTAAAATTCAAGAGAAATTTGTCTTTTTGCGCAATTGATCTCGTAGTATATTCCTACAACATACCCACACACTTGCTCTGGCAACGTATCTTTGCTGTGCAATTCAATATCATCAGAGTGACTTTTTGTTAATGCCCTTAGTCTGTCTCTGTCCTTGTCTTTGGACCCTTGCGGTGCAACAGATTTTTTCATCTCAATCGCAATTAAATTATCTTGAGCTTTTTTCTTTCCCCTGCTATGAACTATTAAATCGCAAGTAATACGAATGACTTGTTCGCACGGGCCTTTAATTGTTTTTTTGTAGGTACGAATATTGCCGCAATTTCTATTGTACTCAACATCCGTGTAATAACCGTTATAAAAAGCATCTTGCGTCATTAGCCGGTTAAGATGAAGCATCAGTGCGCCACAAAGAGTGCGTTCAGAAATTCCGCTCATTATCAAATCTATATCTTGCCGTAAAAACAATTCATTTGCCACAAGAAACAGTCGCTTCAATTCATCGTATGTTTTCATATTGCCCCACTTCTTTTATCGAACATCACAAATTAAGAGAAAACATTGCCGATAAGTTTCCTTATCACATCACAACTGATTGGTTGCTGAACATCTGAATGCAAAAACAAGTAATCCGCTATGTATTTTATTGCAGATTTAACGTTTTGAAAACTCAAATGACTTTCTAAAAACGCCAATGTTTTTCCTGTTAAAAGAATATTTTGCTTTGCCGCTTCTTCTCTAATTCTAAATTCAAACAATTCTTCATTTGAGAAGGAAAAATCGATTTTTGTACCATCGCAATCCAATAGTTTTTTCGGAAAATATTCCTCGTTCTTGATGATGATTATTGCTGTAAATACGGGCAAGTCCATTTCTACATGTCTTGCTGTTGAACCTTTGCCAATAGTTACAGTCAGCAAATATGCACTTAACGCTTTTAGACAGATCTCGTACAATTCTTTTCTCATTTTTCCCGCAATCTCAAAGATTGCCAAGGAATTTTGTTTTAAATTTGTCAAAAATGCTACAAAATCGCCTGTGCTAACTGAAGCGTCCAAGATAATCCGTTGAAGGTCATCATGATGACCTGTTTTATTTGCAATCGCTTTGATAAAGTTTTTGTCTACTAATTCATTTACGGATTTATAAAAAACGTGTCCCAATGCCGCATCTAATTCGTCTTCTCTATGTTTCTCAACATATTCACACGTATAATTAGGATCCCCTGGCTCAAAAGTCACTAACCGTCCTTGCTTTTCAAGTGCTACCGGTATGGCGACTTCGAACAAAAGTCGCACTTGCTGATTTTTGCAAAATATATTGTACCAATCTAAAGGCTCCAGCACATCGTCTTTTTCTCGGAAGTCTTCTGTAATTGTAGTTTGACCCACTGACTCCACTGTTGCATATGGGTACATCTTAGAAGCGCAGCAATCCCCAAGTAGCTTCGCATCAAAAAGCTGGCTAAAAAAGACGGTATCGGTTGCTAATTTATATTTGTATAGTGCCTGACTTGAAACGAGCTGGAGTTCCAAGCCATACATAAGTTCGGTCTGCTCAAGATAAACCACAAGCATTTCTTTGTTAAGGTTAAGTGCATAATTTATTTCATTTCGGCAATTTCTCGACTCTACAAATGCGTTAGAAACAAACGCTATTACCTTGCTGCAATTCTTCAGCCGCTCAGCAATAAATGCAGGCCACTCGCTTCCTGCCTCAATTCCTTGATCAAACCAAACGCGATATCCGTTGTCTTGCAAGGTTGAAATGATGGGAAGCACACTATAAGAATCCTTGTGTGCGTAACTAACGAACACATAAGGCAAATCATCATTATACGCTTCCAAAACAATATTGCTCATAGTCTAACTCCTTTGCCGTATTGCATCAATTATACCACATCAAACGGTTTGTTTCAACATAATTCTATACATTTCCCAAAGGAACGCTCTTAAAAGCCGTCTTCGGTGCTTGGGATAAATAGAATACCTCGGGTTCCGATGCATCGGAACCCGAGGTATCAGGGAGAGTGAGGGGGTGGAAAGGGTGTGGTGGTATGAAGGAAAGGGCGGTGAACGGTTGGTATGCAGAGAGGGGCGGCGTCAGCGCTTTAGGTCATCGGTGGCGGGGTTGTCGAGGAGGGCGCCGTTCTCGGCGAAGCGAGAGCCGTGGCAGGGGCAATCCCAGGAACGCTCCGCGGGGTTATAGTGCAGGGCGTAGCCCAGGTGGGGCGGTGAGCCGAGGCGAGCTGGGGCGGCGCCAAAGGTTCGGGTCGTTTCGGGGGCGAGGGGCGCTGAGAGGTCGAAAAGGGTGTTACGGTGCGAGAGCCGAGGATGGAGAGGCAACTCAGCGCTTTAGGTCATCGGTGGCGGGGTTATCGAGGAGGGCGCCGTTCTCGGCGAAGCGAGAGCCGTGACAGGGGCAATCCCAGGAATGCTCCGCGGGGTTATAGTGCAGGGCGCAGCCCAGGTGGGGGCAACGGGGCGCCTTGGGGGTCAGGAGCCCCAAGGCGGATTCCAGGGCGTTGACCGCCAGCTGGGGGCGCAGGATGCTACGGGAGGGCGAAAAGAGGGCAGAGTAGGGACTCGGCTTGCCCAAGACCAAATCCGTCAGGATTTCTGCCGCCGCCATGGCGTTTGTCATACCCCATTTATTAAAGCCCGTCGCTACGAAAAGGTCGGGGGTGCCTTTGGCGTACTGCCCGATATAGGGCATACCGTCAAGCGTCATACAGTCCTGCGCCGACCATTTTCCCACGATTTTGGCGCCCCCGTAGTATCGGGCGGCAAACGCCTCCAGCTCTCCGTAGCTGCCGCCCTGCTTGCCCGTGCGGTGTCCGCCGCCGCCAAGAAGGAGAAGCCCACCGCCATCACGAAAGGAGAGCCCCGTTTTTGCCTCGTCCACGTACATACCGCCAACCGACTCGGCACCCTCCAGGGCAAGCACGTAGGAGCGATGCTGGTATAGCTTCAAAAAATAGCCGCCGTGCTTATTGAGAAGGGGAAAGTGGGTGGCGATTATCAAGCGGCGGTACGAAACCTCGCCGCGGTTCGTTTTGACCTTGTGGGGCGCAAGCTCCACCGCCTTGGTGTTTTCATAAACGGGAAGCCCCTCGGCTAACCCGTATAACAGCTTCAAGGGGTGGCATTGGGCTTGACCCGTCACCCGTAGCGCCCCTGCCACCGCAAAGGGTAGCCCCTCTGCCTTGGAAAGGCTCACCGCATACGGCGCATTCTGGGGAAGCAGGCGCAAAAGCGCCGCCGCCTCCCGTTCTACCCGTTCTCTGTCGGCGAGGGTATAGACGAAGGCGTCCTGTTCCTCGTAATCAAAATCCATCTTGACCGCAAGGCGCCTATACTGCTGGATGGCTCTGCTTTGGGCATCGAGGTACAGCCGCGCCTTATCCTCCCCGAAGCGGCGTATGAGGGAGTCGTACAGCAGTCCGTGGGCGATGGTGATTTTCGCCGTGGTGCCACGGGAAACGCCGCTACCAATCCGCTTTGCCTCCAACAGCATACAGTCGACCCCTGCCTTTTGCAGCATATAGGCGCAAAGCACCCCTGCTAAGCCGCCGCCGATAATCAGCACGTCGGTTGTTGCCTTGCCCTCTAAGGCAGGGAAGGCGCGCCCCTTTACGGTTTTCTCCCAAATAGATTCCATTTTGCTTTCCTCCTGCCCCTGAAAAAGGCGGGGCGTCCTTCTTTTTACCGTTAGTATAAGCAAAAAGGGAGGGCGGCATTCCCCTTGGGCAAGAAATGACGCTTGCTTTTTTCTCTTCGTAAAAATACGCCCTTGCGCCGAGGGGCGCAAGGGCGTAAAGAAGAGAATTGGCAACCATAGCTTAGCGGGAAAGCTCCGCTTGAAGCATCACGCCATTATTCCTGTTCCATTTTCAGGCGCGCCATATGGGCGATAACCTGTGCGGTGCCCTCGATGCCGAGGGTGGCGCTGTTGAGTGCCAAATGGTAGTTATCGTACTTGCCCCATTTGGCGCCCGTGTAGAAATTGTAGTAGGAGGAGCGGCGGCGGTCAGTCTTGTTGATGACGTCCAGAGCGGCAGAGGGTGTCAGCTCGTGGCGCTGGGCGACACGGGCGCGGCGCGCCTCAATATCGGCATAGATAAAGACGGAAAGCCTTGCGGGCTCCTCGCGCAAAACGTAGTCACTGCAACGGCCGATAATGACGCAGCTGCCCTCCTCGGCAACGCGGCGGATAATCTCCGACTGCTTGACAAACAGCTTATCGTTCAAGGGCGGCACGTGGCCGACGCCGTGAATGGCGCTGAACATATTGGAGCCCATCGCCAGGGTGTAAAGCAGGCTATTGGTGGCGCGCTCATCCACCATATGGGCGTCCTCCTCGGTCAAGGTTTCATCATCCTCGACGGCAAGGCGAATCAGCTCCTTATCGTATTTCGGAATGGACAAAAGCTCTGCCACCCGTTCTCCGATTTCTCGTCCCCCGCTTCCGTATTGACGGGCAATCGTAATTACAACTTTTTTCATGGTAGGGTCTTTCCTTTCCTGGGAATAAAATTTCTTTTCTACTATTATCATACCAAAAAATTGAGAAAATGTAAAGATTTTGGACGAAAAAAATATGCGCTTCCCCTAATTTTTCCAAAAATTGGGCAAAAAAGAAGCCGAAAACGGCGTTTTCGGCTTGTGCGGGCTGGACTTGAGGGGCGTTATTCGGCGTCCTCGTCTTCGTCATAATCGTATTTCTTCTTGGGAGCTGTTAATTTTTCAAGCAAATCGCTGTGACCGCAAAAACTGCATATGTATTTTGTTTTTTCAGTAAACCCTGGCTTGCTCCAAAAGAAGAGGGGGATACATCCGATTATTGTGAAAAAGAGCCCTATAAGCATAATAATGATTGGTTTGATTTGCATTATTAACGCTTTGCTTGATAGCAATTCTTCGGCATTTGCGTTCGCTATTTCTGCCATTGCTTGAACTCCGTAGAAAATGATAACGACGCTTATGCATAAAAGAACTATTGCAGTTATTAGTAACCCGTCTTTCCTTTCGTTCTTTTTGCGATATGGAATAAACTGCAATTCCTCGCTTTTGCATTTAGGACAGCAAATTTTTTTCGCCATATGACGATACCTCCGATAAAATTTATTCTATTATATTTCTACAAGCAAAAATGTCAAGAAGGGTGGAGTTATGCCTCGCTCTCGCGGCGGAGCGCCGCCTCGGCGTCCTCTTGGGTGGTAAAGAGGTGCGCGTTGATGCCTACCCTTTTGGCGCCCTCCACGTTCCGGGGGGCATCGTCAAAGAAAAGACATTCCTCGGGAGCAAGCCCGTAGGTGTCCAAGAGCGTTTGATAAATGAGAGCCTCGGGCTTGACGGACTTCACCTGGTAGGAAAAAACCTGCCCGTCCACGAGGGGCAGGAAGGAAAGACCCTTGTGGGTCAAGCCATAGACGGTCTTACCGTAGTTGGAGAGAAGATAGACACGGTAGCCCCGTGCCTTTAAGTCCTTTATCCAGGACGCAGCATAAGGAAATTCCCGTACCGTTTCGGCAAGATGCCCGAAAAACAGGGTGATTTCGCTCCGCAAATGAGGGGCGGCGGCGATACAGTCCGCCATAATTTCCGCATCGGGTCGGGCGCTGCGGTCAAGCTCTAACCACAAATTACTTTTCACCGTCGCCTCGGCAAGTTCCGCCTGGGTTTCCTTGGAAAAGCCCAGCTCTTCAAAGACCTCGCGCCAGCAAAATGCCGCCAGGACGTTGCCAATATCAAGGACAATATTCCGTATCACGGGGCTTCTCCCTTCTTTTTTGTAAATATTTCTTTGCAAAACGGCTGTAAAAGCCGTTTTTCTCACATTCCGTTGGGCTTACAGCGCCTTTAAGAAGGCGGCGAGGTAGCGGTAGAGAATTTCGTGCCCTGCGTCGGTGGGGTGCAAGCCGTCCTTCATATAGAGGAGGCGGTTTTCCTCGTTTTCGGGCTCGAAGTCGGGAATGGCGTACAAATCAAGCAGGGGCAAGCCGTAGTAGGCGCCTACCTCCTTGATGATGGAAACGTAGCCCGCAAGGCCCGTCATATTGCGAATGCCCAAGGAATTATAGGGCTCGTTTTCTCTGCAACGGTGCAGGGGGGTGAGCAGCACCAGGGTCGCCTTGGGGTATTTGGCCTGCAGGGTCAGAATCAAATGGTGAACTGCCCCGTAGAAGGTTTCGGGGGTGCGGTCGGACATAGAGCCAAGGGTAGCGTCCCCGTGACCGTAATCGTTGGTGCCGCCAAAGACCACTACCACGTCCGCTTCCTCCCGCATAGCGGGAACACGGGAGGCAAAATACTCGTTGTTTTCGTCACAGTTGGGGGCGTGTACGGGGTTATCCACGCCGTAGCGCCTTTGGGAGGCAATACGGGTGGCGCCGATGCCGTAGCCAAAGCTATGACAGCCCTCTCTTTCGGCAAGAAGGTTCCAATAAATTTTATCCATCGAGGAGATGCCGCTGCCTGCGGTAATGCTATCTCCCAAAAAGCAGATGTTCTTTCCCTGTAATTTCACGGTTTTTTCCCTTTCTTTTTCGGTAATTTTGGTGGGCGGTTGCCCTTTTGGGTGCAGTGCCCGATTTTTCCTTGCGGGATACCCTTGGGCTACCCTTAAGGCTATTTTGAATAAGCCAAGCGAGGCTTCGCTTGGCTTATCGTTGTTTCGTTGGTTTCGCTCTTATCACGCCAGGGCAGCGACAATGCGCTCGGCTTCTGCCAAAGCCTCGTCTACCTTGGCGATATTCTTACCGCCCGACATAGCGCTGTCGGGTCTACCGCCGCCCTTGCCCTCGCAAATGGCGGAAACGGTTTTCAGAATATTGCCCGC
The DNA here is from genome assembly GCA_017467085.1 of Clostridia bacterium. Classification (GTDB taxonomy): domain Bacteria; phylum Bacillota; class Clostridia; order Oscillospirales; family CAG-272; genus UBA1740. The sequence continues at coordinate 7,340 of JAFTSW010000052.1, forward strand.
GTGGGCGCCTGCCTTTACGGCATCGGCTCCGCAGCAAGCCACGAAGTTCAGCTTTTCGCCGTCCACTACCGCTAAAACTGCCACCATATCGGCGTACTTGCCCTTGATGGAGTCACAAACGGCACGCGCCTCCTCTGCCTTCATATTCACTCTGGCGGCTAAGAGTCTGACGCCGCCGAGGGTCTTGGCGGAGGCGAGAAGGGAGGAAAGCTTGGCGTCGGCAAGCTTCGCCTCGGCGCTCTCTAAGGCGCGGTTCAGCTCCTTCATTTCCCCGTGAAGGGCGGCGGCTCTCTTGGGCAAATCCTGGACGGAGGGTGCCTTCAATTCCTTGGCAGTTGCCGAAAGCAGCGCCTCCTTGTCAGCGAGAAGCGCAAGCACGCCAAGGCCCGTTGCGCCCTCAATACGGCGCACGCCTGCGGCAACGGAGGACTCGGACACGATACGGAATAGACCAATATTGCCCGTGTTGGCAACGTGGGTACCGCCGCAAAGCTCCAAGGACCCCTCGCCGATATGCACCAAGCGCACGGTGTCGCCGTACTTTTCGCCAAAGAGCGCCATGGCGCCCTTTGCCTTTGCTTCCTCGATGGAGCAAACCTCGGTGTAGGCGGAGGCGGCCTTGAGAATTTCAGCGTTCACCAGGGCTTCCACCTTGGCAAGCTCCTCTGCCGTCATAGGCGAGAAGTGGGAGAAGTCGAAGCGCACCCGATGCTCGTCCACATAGGAGCCTGCCTGTTCCACGTGGGTGCCGAGGACGGCGCGCAGCGCCGCCTGCAACAGATGGCAGGCAGAGTGGTTGCGGCGAATGGCGTCCCGACGGGCGGTATCGATAGAAAGGGTCAGGGTATCGCCGACCTGCAACGCGCCCGACAAAATGCGCGCCTGGTGGATATAGATGCCCTCGCTCTTTTTGGTGTCAAGAATTTCCAGCACGCAGGCATCGCTCTCTGCCTTGCCCACGTCCCCTACCTGGCCGCCGCCCTCGCCGTAAAATACGGTGGCGTCGGTGATAAAGGAAAGCTCGCCCTCGGAAAGGGCGGAAACGGCGCCCTCATCGGTGAGAATGGCAAGCACCTTGCCTTGGCATTCATTCTTTTCGTAGCCCAAAAACTCGGTTTTGGGCAGGGTGGAAAGCACGCTCTTGTCGGTGCCCGACCAGCCCGAAATGTTGACTCTTGCCTCACGGGCGCGGACTCTTTGCTCCTCCATCAAGGTACGGAAGCCAGCCTCGTCAACCAAAAGACCTGCCTCCTCGGCAATTTCCTTGGTAAGGTCAATGGGGAAGCCGTAGGTATCGTAGAGCTTAAAGACGGCGTCACCCGACAGGGTGTCCTTCTTTGCCTCCTTGGCGTCGGCAACCAGTCCCGAGAGAATGGAAAGACCCTGGTCGATGGTGGCGGCGAAGCGCTCCTCCTCCATAGACATCACCTTGAGGATATAGTCCTTCTTCTCCGTCAGAGCGGGATAGGCGTCACGGGATTCCTCCATCGCAACCAGGCAAAGCCCCGTCAGGAAGGGTCCCTCGATGCCAAGCAGCTTGCCGTGACGGCAGGCGCGGCGCAGAATGCGGCGCAAAACGTAGCCGCGGCCCTCGTTGGAGGGAATAACGCCGTCCGCAATCATAAAGAGGGAGGCGCGGATATGGTCGGTAATCACGCGGATGGAAATATCGTTTTCGGCGTCCTTGCCGTAGGTTTTGCCTGCCACGGCGCAAACGCTGTCGAGAATCTTGCGGATGGAGTCTACCTCAAACATATTGTCCACACCCTGCATCACGCAAGCAAGGCGCTCCAGACCCATACCCGTATCGATGTTCTTGGAGGCAAGCTCGGTATAGGTGCCGTCCCCCATATTGTTGAACTGGCTGAACACGTTGTTCCAGATTTCCATATAGCGGTCGCAGTCGCAGCCGGGCTTGCAATCGGGCTTGCCGCAGCCGTACTTTTCGCCGCGGTCAAAGTAAATCTCGGAGCAGGGACCGCAGGGACCCGTGCCGTGCTCCCAGAAGTTGTCCGCCTTGCCAAGGCGCACGATGTGGGCAGGGTCAACCCCGATTTTCTTTGCCCAGATATCGTAGGACTCATCGTCCTCCTCGTAAATGGAGGGCCAGAGCAGGTCGGAGGGAATTTCCAGCCACTCGGTTAAAAACTCCCAAGCCCACGGAATTGCCTCGTTCTTAAAATAGTCGCCAAAGGAGAAATTGCCCAGCATCTCGAAGAAGGTGCCGTGACGGGCGGTATGTCCCACGCGCTCAAGGTCGGGGGTGCGGATGCACTTCTGACAGGTGCAGACACGGTTTCTCGGGGGCTTTTCCTCTCCCGTGAAATACTTTTTCATAGGTGCCATGCCCGAGTTAATCAGAAGCAGGGACTTATCGTTATGGGGAACGAGGGAGAAGCTTTCTAAGCGCAAATGCCCCTTTTCCTCAAAAAAGGACAGGAATTTTTCTCTCAGCTCGTTCAAGGAGGTCCATTTCATAGCGGTTTGCCTTTCTACTTATAAAATATACTATATAAAGGTATGATACGGAAGCATTATATACCAAACGGGGGAAAAAGTCAAGCCTTTTCGGGTCAGGACTGCGTATTCTCTATGACGTAAACGGGAAGGTCGGAAACACCCCCCGCGTTTCCTCTTTGCATATAGGGAAGAAGATAGCTCTTTACGTTCTCGGAGGAAAGGTAGGCGCCCGAAAAGCTCATGGGGGGATTCTCTCCCGTTAAGGCGCGGTAAATCATGGAGGCGCCCACGTACCCTGCCAGGGGGGTGGAATGGTTGTGGGCATCGTCAATACAGAAATCCCGATAGGTGGCAAGTCCCTCGTCTATTAAGGCATTGATTTCCTTCTGCCAGGGCAAAACGGGGATATGGTAATCGGCGTGTCCCTTTAACCAGAGTCCCGCGTTTTCGTTGTGAGCAGGGAAAAGGACAACGGGGGTATTGCCCGCCTGACAAAGAGCAATAAAATCGGGAAGTGCCTCAAGGTCTGCCTCGCTGTAAAAGCCGCACAGGAATACGGCGGCATACCTGCCTCTTTTAATATCGTCCTGTATGGCGGTGCCGTAGTACGAAGGGTTAATATAGCGGGATACGGAGGCGTAGCCGTAGCTGTAAGTGGTGGCGGTGAAGGGGACGTTTCCTGCCGCAAAAAGGGCAGAGAGAAAGGTGCCTATCCGCGAGCTGCTGATAAAGCTATTGCCCAAAACCAGAATCTCGCCGCCCTGGGCAAGGGTGCCGCTGAACATATCGGCAAAGGAGGGTCCTGCCAGTCCCGCGCCCTCGAATATCTCGCTCTTATCCCAATCGGAAAGGATGCTTGCCTTTACGTCTAACGCAAGATATGCTCCCTCTTCTTCCATTTCAGAGAAGGCAACCTGGAAGCGGCGCTCCCCCTCCTTCTCGTATTCACGGCGCTCCACGATAAAATCGCCGCAACGAACAGTTTCGTAATCCTCCACGGCGCCCTCGCTGTAAAAATCGCCTATTCTGCCTATTTCCTCTCCATTCTCGTAAAGAATGGTGATGCCCCGCGCGCACCAGATTTCCCATTCATAGGGCAGCAAAAAGGAAAAGGAGGTATTGCTTGCCTCGTGATAAAAGACGGTTTCCTGCCAGTCATCGTGGGACTTGGGGGGCGTTACCTCGCCGCCGCCGTTCCCGCTATTACCACCGTTATCGCTATTACCACCGTTGCCGCTATTGCCACCGTTTCCACCGTTTCCGCCTCCGGGGGCGGTGCAGGCACCAAGAAGCAAGGGCATACAAAGAAGGCACAGCACCAAAAAAAGAATTATCATTCTTTTTGACAGGGCTTTTATGTTTTTCATCACGGGTTTTCCTTTCTACTGTATAGCAAGAATTTCTCTATGGATATTATACTATTTCCGCCCTCCGTTGTCAATAAATTTTTCCTTTTGGGTAGCCGTAAGGGAATCGAACCCATAAGCCCTACGACGATAGATTTTCGCGTCTTTCGTCGCGCTTTGCCTTGTAAAGTAGTACTTTACGGCGACAAATCACAACAAAATCCATCAAAAATCTATTCGCCGTAGGGTGCGAA
>JAFTSW010000053.1 GCA_017467085.1 Clostridia bacterium
CGACCGACGAGGCAAGACGCCGCCAGAAGATGTGCAACAAAGCGAACCTGCGGTTAGCTCTCAGGCGTTTGCCTCTTTCGTCCCAAAAAGAATGGGACGAACGGTCTTCGACCGACGAGGCAAGACGCCGCCGGAAGATGTGCAACAAAGCGAACACGGAGAAGGGGCGAAATTCCCGGGAAGCCCTGAAAGACACCGCCGCGCGCGGAAGCAGTTTTATATAGAGGATAAGAAAGATGAATACTTTTGAAAGAGATAAAGCCTATGTGGCACCGACCTACGCGCGGTTTCCCGTGGAAATCGTATCGGGAAAGGGAGCGCTTCTGGTGGATGCCGAGGGCAAGGAATATATTGATTTGGGAAGCGGCATTGCCGTTAATACCCTGGGCGTTGCCGATGAGGGCTGGAAGGCGGCGGTTGTCGAACAGTTAGACAGCCTTCAGCACGCTTCCAACCTGTACTACACCGCCCCCTGTGCCAGATTGGCAGAGGCGCTCTGTGTGAGAACGGGAATGAAAAAGGTGTTTTTCAGCAACTCGGGTGCCGAGGCAAACGAGTGTGCCATTAAGGTAGCGAGAAAGTACGCCGCCCTGCATAAGGGTGAGGAGGCGTTCACCATTCTGACGCTGAAAAACAGCTTCCACGGCAGAACCATCACCACCCTGTCCGCTACGGGGCAGGACGTGTTCCACCAGAGCTTTTTGCCTCTGACCCCCGGCTTCGTCCACGCCGCCGCAGGGGATTTGGAGGAGGTTAAGCGCATTGCCGACTCTATCCCCCTTGCCGCCATTATGATGGAAATGGTACAGGGAGAGGGGGGCGTTGTGGCGCTTGACCCTGCCTTTGTGGCAGGCGTTGCCGCCCTTGCCAAGGAGAAGGATATTCTCCTTATCACCGACGAGGTGCAGTGCGGCAACGGCAGAACGGGAAAGCTGTACGGCTATATGCACTACGGCATTACCCCCGACGTGGTAACAACCGCCAAGGGACTGGGCGGCGGTCTGCCCATCGGTGTGACGATGCTGGGCGAGAAGGTAGAGGATATCTTTTCTCCCGGGGACAACGGCTCCACCTTCGGCGGCAATCCCGCGGTTTGCGCGGGGGCGCTGCATATTCTTTCCCGTCTTGACGAGGAAATGTTAGCGGGGGTCACCCTGCGTGGCAACCTCATTCGGGAGCGCCTTTCGGGCAAGAGCGGCATCAAGAGCGTGTCGGGTCTTGGTCTGATGGTGGGCATCGAAACCGAAAAGGACGCGGGCGAGGTGATTGCCGCCTGTCGGGAGCGAGGCGTTTTGGTTATCAAGGCGAAAAACAAGGTGCGCCTCTTGCCTCCCTTGAATATTCCCGTAGAGCTGTTGGAAAAGGCGCTTGCCGTGATTTGCGAGGCGGCTGCTTTATAAAGTAAAGAAAAGTTTGCATAACGCGCCCCGTATGGGCTAAGGAAGGAAAAACGATATGAATTTGTTAGGAAGAGATTTTTTGAAGCTGTTGGATTTTACGAGCGAGGAAATCCTGGGGCTTATCAATATGGCGGCTGAGCTTAAGGCAAGAAAAAAGGCAGGGGTGCCCCATCGCTTCTGCGAGGGCAAGAACGTTGCCTTGATTTTTGAAAAGACCAGCACCAGAACCAGATGCGCCTTTGAGGTGGCGGCAATGGATTTGGGTATGGGCGTGACCTATCTTGACCCCACGGGCTCCCAGATAGGCAAAAAGGAGAGCATTGCGGATACCGCCCGTGTGCTTGCCTCTATGTACGACGGCATTGAGTACCGTGGCTTTGGGCAGAGCATCGTGGAGGAGCTGGCGGCATACGCCTCCGTTCCCGTTTGGAACGGGCTGACGGACGAGTTCCATCCCACCCAGATTCTTGCCGATATGCTGACCATTCGGGAAAGATTCGGCTATTTACAGGGCATTAACCTCGTGTATATGGGAGATGCCCGCTTCAATATGGGCAATTCTCTGATGGTGGGCTGCGCCAAGCTGGGCGTGAACTTCACCGCCTGCTGTCCTGCCGCCTATTTCCCCGACCGCAGACTGATTGACACCTGTCAGGCGATTGCCGCCGAAACGGGCGCCGTTTTGCGCTTCGAGGAGGACCCTGCCAAGGCAGTAGCGGGTGCTGACGTCATTTATACCGACGTTTGGGTGTCCATGGGCGAGCCCGTATCCGTTTGGGAGGAGAGAATCAAGGCGCTTTCTCCCTACCAGGTAAATACCGCTCTGATGAATATGACGGGCAAGGAAAGCACCGTCTTTATGCACTGCCTGCCTGCCTACCACGATTTGAACACCCAGGTGGGCAAGGAGATGGGCGAGAGGTTCGGGCGTGACAGTATGGAGGTCACCAACGAGGTATTTGAAAGCGAGAAATCCATCGTCTTTGCCGAGGCAGAGAACAGAATGCACACCATCAAGGCAGTAATGGCGGCAACGCTGGGAGGCTGGGAAGATGCCCAAGCTTAAAGGCTTAAAAAAGGTTTTAATGATTGGCTCGGGTCCCATCGTCATCGGCCAGGCGGCTGAGTTTGACTATGCGGGCACCCAGGCGTGCCGTGTACTGCGGGACGAGGGGATAGAGGTGGTGCTTGTCAACTCCAACCCTGCCACCATTATGACGGACAAGCAAATGGCGGACGAGATTTATTTGGAGCCGCTGAACACCAAGACGCTGACCCGTATTATCCAAAAGGAAAAGCCCGATGCCCTGCTTTCGGGGCTTGGCGGACAGACGGGACTGACCTTGGCTATGCAGCTTTCCCGAGATGGGACGCTGGAAAGAGAAGGGGTTGCCCTTCTTGGCACCTCCCTTGACGGCATTGAACGGGCAGAGGACAGAGAGCGCTTCCGTGATACGATGAAGGAAATCGGACAGCCTGTGGTGCCCTCCGAGATTGCCAACACGGTAGAGGAGGCGCTTGTCATTGCCGCGGAAATCGGCTATCCCATTATCGTGCGCCCTGCCTATACCTTGGGCGGCTCGGGTAGCGGTATTGCTGAGGACGAGGCGTCCCTTCGCGCCATTGTGGAAAACGGTCTGGAGCTTTCTCCCATTACCCAGGTTTTGATAGAGAAGTGCATTGCGGGCTGGAAGGAAATTGAATTTGAAACCATGCGGGACCAAACGGGGGAGGCGGTTATCGTCTGCTCGATGGAAAACGTGGACCCTGTGGGCGTGCATACGGGCGACTCCATCGTGGTGGCGCCTGCCTTGACCCTGTCCGAGAAGGCGTTTGCCACTCTGCGCCAAGCGGCGTTGGACATCGTGTCGGCGGTGGGCATTATCGGCGGCTGTAACTGCCAGTTTGCCCTGAAGCCCGATGAGAGCGAGTATGCGGTGATTGAGGTCAATCCCCGTGTGTCCCGTTCCTCGGCGCTGGCATCCAAGGCAACGGGCTATCCCATTGCCAAGGTAACCACCAAGCTTGCCTTGGGCTACACCCTTGCCGAAATCAGAAACGAAAAAACGGGCAAGAGCCTTCATGGCTTTGAGCCACAGGTGGACTACGTGGTGGTGAAATACCCCAAGTTCCCCTTTGATAAATTTCCCGGCGCCAGCCGCCGCCTGGGCACCCAGATGAAGGCAACGGGCGAGGTGATGGCGATTGCCGACTCCTTCGAGGCCGCCTTGATGAAGGCGGTGCGCGGCGCGGAGTTAGGGCTTGATACCTTGTCTGCCCCCCCTCTTGACGGGCGCCCTGTAGAGGCGCGGCTGTTGGATTGCGACGACCGCCGCCTGTTCACCGTGTACGAGGCCATTCAAAGCGGCGTGTCGATAGATACCCTTTACGGGATAACCAAAATCACCCCCTTCTTCTTGGAGGGCATTGCGCGCTTGGCGGATATGGAGGCGCGCCTGTCGGGGGGATTAACCGAGGCGCTGTATAAGGAAGCCAAGGCGCTTGGCTATACCGACGAGGCCATTTCCCGTATAACGGGAGAAAGCGCTCTGCCTGCTTCCCCCTTCTCGTATGAAATCGTCAAGACCTGTACCGCCGTTTTTGGAGATGAGAAGCCCTATTTCTATTCCAAGACCTCGGGTGCCTGCGAGGCACGGGACTTTCCCCGTAACGGCAAGCCCGTGGTGCTGGTTCTGGGCTCGGGTCCCATTCGTATCGGGCAGGGCATTGAATTTGACTATTCCTCGGTGCATTGTGTCTGGGCGCTGAAGGCGCTGGGCTACGAGGTGGCGATTGTCAACAACAACCCCGAAACGGTATCCACCGACTACGATACCGCCGACAGGCTCTATTTTGAGCCTTTGTGCCGTGAGGACGTGGAAAACATCCTTCGGGTGGAAAAGCCCGTAGGCGTGGTGGTTGCCTTCGGTGGGCAGACTGCCATTAAGCTGACCGAGTTTCTGGACAAGAAGGGCGTTGAAATTCTCGGCACCTCCGCGGAGGGCATTGATATTGCCGAGGACAGAGAGCGCTTCGACGCGCTTTTGGAGAGATTCTCCATTCACCGTCCCAAGGGCAAGGGCGTCAAGACCGAGGCAGAGGCGTTGGCGGCGGCAGAGGAGCTGGGCTATCCCGTTCTCCTTCGTCCCTCCTACGTTATCGGCGGTCAGAATATGCGTATCGTTCACGATGAAAGCGAGGTGCGCCGCTATATGCGCCGCATTCTGGCAGGCGGAGTGGAAAACCCCGTTCTCGTGGATAAGTATATGGCAGGGATTGAGCTGGAGGTGGACGTTATCTCCGATGGCAAGGACGTGCTTATTCCCGGTATTATGGAGCATATCGAGCGCGCGGGCGTGCATAGCGGCGACTCTATTGCCGTATATCCCCCCTACAACATCAACGATAAGATGGTGGACACCATTGCTGAGGTGTCCGAAAAGCTGGCGCTGGCGCTTGGCACCCGTGGGCTTGTGAACATTCAGTATCTGATTTACGGCGGCGAGCTGTACGTCATTGAGGTCAATCCCCGTGCCTCCCGTACCGTGCCCTATATCAGCAAGGTGACGGGGGTGCCTATGGTGGCGCTTGCCTCCCGTGTGATGGTGGGCGAGTCCCTTGCCGAGGCAGGCTTTGGAACGGGGTTAGCGAAAATTCCCCCCTACTATACGGTAAAATTCCCCGTCTTTTCCTTTGAAAAGCTGTCGGACGCCAACGCCTACCTTGGACCCGAAATGAAGTCCACGGGCGAGGTGTTGGGCATTGGCAAGACCCTTGCCGAGGCACTTTATAAGGGTATGTGCGCCTCGGGCAAGCGCTTGAAGAGCCCCTCCCCCGATAAGAAAATCGGCGTCTTTGTCAGCGTGGATACCCACGACCAACGGGAAATCGTGTCCTTGGCAAAGAAGCTGGACGATTTGGGCTTTACCCTCTTTGCCACCGAGGAAACGGCGGCGTCTATTGCCTCCTTGGGCATTGATGCGGTAACGGTGGATATGGAGGGAGCCTACGCCCTGTTGGAAGAGGGTCTTGTGAGCTACGTGGTGTACACGGGCGCTATGGCGGACGAAACGGTGGCGGCGTATATCGAGCTGAATCGCCGTTGCTTGCAGCTGTCCGTGCCCTGCTTTACCTCCCTGGATACGGCAAACGCCGCGGCAGACATTGTCAAAAGCGGCTACAACGATGGCAATACCGAGCCTGTTGACATTTGCCATATGCGTAAGGAAAAGCAAAAAATCCCCTTTGCCAAAATGCAGGCAACGGGGGACGATTATATTCTGATTGACAACCGAGAGGGAGGCCTTGCCTTCCCCGAGGCGCTTTGCCTTTCTCTTTGCGACCGCCATTACGGAATTGGCGCGGACGGGCTTGTGGTGTTAGAGAAATCCGAGATTGCCGACGCTAAAATGCGTGTCTTTAACCGTGACGGCTCCGAGGGCAGAATGGCGGGCAACAGCATTCGTTCGGTTGGAAAATACCTCTATGAAAAGGGCATTGTCAACAGCCTTTCTCTCTCCGTGGAAACGGCAAGCGGCGTGCGCCGTCTGCGCCTGTATACCAAGGAAGGGAAGGTCAGCTGGGTGGAGGTTGCCGTAGGCAAGGCGGATTTTGCCGCCGCAGCTCTGCCTGCCGCTACCGACAAGGAGCGCTTGGTGAATACCCCCATTACCCTTGGCGGCAAGACCTATTCCGTTACCTGCCTGTCGGTGGGCAATCCCCATTGCGTTCTTTTCCTGGACAGGGTGGGGGATTTGGACCTTTCGGCTATCGGGCCTCTCTTTGAGAATGCGCCCCTGTTCCCCGAAAGAATCAACACGGAGTTTGTCCGTGTGGTCAACAAAAACACCTTGAAGATGCGTGTCTGGGAGCGGAGCAACGGCGAAACCCTTGCCTGCGGAACGGGCGCCTGCGCCGCGGTGGCGGCGGCGGTGGAAAACGGACTTTGCCAAAAGGACGAGGATATCACCGTCAAGGTAGAGGGCGGCGACTTAACCGTGCGCTATACCGACGAGGGAATGCTTCTCTCGGGGGATACGGCATTGGTCTTTGAGGGCGTCGTCTATATCTGATACCCTGCATATACTGTAAAAAACGAAGCAACAAAGGAGCGCGTATGGACGCAAAAGAGCAGTTCCTTCTCAAAACCGAGGAAAAAACGGAAGAGAAAAACCGTTATTTCTTTGCGCTGATTTTCGTGGGTGGCTTTTTCGGCGCCTTTACCTTCTGCTTGCGTGGCGGTGTGTTCTGCAACGCGCAAACGGGTAACGTCTTGCTCGCCAGCGTGTCCCTGGCGCTGGGTAATTTCCAGGGCTTCTGGACCTATTTCTGGTCTATTGTCGCCTATATCATCGGTGTTGTTGCGGCGACCGCCTTGAGCAGGCTTTTGCAGAAAAGGCAAGCGCTATGGCATCCGCTTTTGCTTTGCCTTGAAATGGTGGCAACGGTGGTGCTGGGATTCATACCCGATTCTGCCCCCTACCGCATTTCTCAAATGCTGGTCAACGGCACGATGGCCATGCAGTTTACCACCTTCCGCACCGTTCGCGGTGAGGTGATGGCAAGCACCTTTTGTACCAACCATCTGCGCCAGATGGCAAGCGCCTTGACCCTTTGGATAATCCCGCCCCACGAGAAGAGAGAACGAAACGCCTTTTTGCAGCATTTCGCGATGATTTCCTTCTTTGCCCTGGGGGTGGCGGCGTCTGCCCTCCTTGGCACCACCCTTGGCGGCAAATCCATCTGGTTTGCCCTCATTCCCTTGGGCTACGTGCTTCTCTCGCTGCTTCTTTCTCAAAAAAGAGCCAAAAGGGCGAGGAAGGCCAGCCAGGCGTAACCGATAGCTTCATAAACAAAAAAGAGCAAGAACAGAAGAAAGCTTATCACTTCTTCTATTCTTGCTCTACTTTTTTGTTTTAAGTTCTGCCACGGGGGGCAGAAAAATTCCCGTTACGCGCGCTTGGCGTCACAGTATACACAGCGGTATACCCCTTCCTTTTCGGGAGAAAGACGGAAGCGGTGGTGAATACCCTGCTCGGTGGAGGTGATGCAACGGGGGTTTTTACAGCGCAGAAAATCGCTGATTTCAAGGGGCAGGGACACGTGCCGCTTGTCGGCAACCTCCCCCTCCTTCACCGTTACCACGGTGATATTGCGGCTGATAACGCCCAAAACGTCAACGGGCAAGGCAAAGGCCGCCTCGGAGTCAATCTTGATAATGTCCTTCTTGCCCATCTTGGCGCTGGGGACGTTTTTCAGAATGGCGATGGGACAGTCGAGCTTGTCCAAGGACAGCATATCGTAAATTTCCATCGCGCGTCCTGCGTCGATATGGTCGATAACGATGCCGTTTTTAATGGAATCTACACGCATTTATTCTACCTCCAACAGCTTCATAATCAGCGCCATACGGATAAACTTGCCGTTCTTCGCCTGGCGGAAATAGGCGGCGCGGGGGTCCAAATCCACGTCGGTGGTAATCTCGTTGACACGGGGAAGGGGATGGAGAACCACCATATCCTTCTTGGCGAGGGTCATCTTCTCGGGGGTGAGAATGTAGCTGTCACGCAGACGCAGATAGTCCTCCTCGTTGAAGAAGCGCTCCTTCTGTACACGGGTCATATAAAGCACGTCAAGCTCGGACATCGCATCGTCCAGCGAGGTGGTCTGGCGGTAGGGAATACCCTTTTCCTTGATGTATTTGTTCTTGACGTAGCTGGGCACCTTCAGCTCCTCGGGGGAGATGAGGACGAAGCGAATGCCTGCGTAACGGGAGAGGGCGGCAATCAGCGAATGCACCGTTCTTCCGAACTTCAGGTCGCCGCAAAGCCCTACCGTCAAGCCCTCGAAGCGTCCAAGCTCACGGCTGATGGTAAAGAGGTCCGTCAGGGTCTGGGTGGGATGAAAGTGACCGCCGTCCCCTGCGTTGATGATGGGAACGTCACTGCGGGACGCCGCCACCAGGGGTGCGCCCTCCTTGGGGTGACGCATAGCGATAATATCGGCATAGCCGCTGACGATGGCGGCGGTATCCGCCACGCTCTCCCCCTTGGCGGCAGAGCTGGAGGACGCCTCCGAAAAGCCAAGCACCTGTCCGCCAAGCTCTAACATTGCCGCCTCAAAGGAAAGACGGGTACGGGTGGAGGGCTCAAAAAACAGGGTCGCCAGCTTCTTGTAACGGCATTTTTCACGATAGGCGTCGGGGTGGGCAACGATGTCGGACGCCTTAGCAATCAGCCCGTCAATCTCCTCCACCGACAAATCCATGATATCAATCAGGTGCCGCATCAGTTTGCTTCTCCCTTAATCCAGCTTTCATCGGAGGGATTGTTGCGGAAGGCAATCAGTCTTGCCACGTCCTCGGGGCGAATGTATTCCTCCTCGGCGGCGATTTCGGCAATCACGTCGAAGTTGGTGAGGCTTACGTTCTTCACGTTGCTCTCCTCCAAACGGACAAGACCCTTCTTCATACCGTAGGTGAAGATGCTGACAATGCCCAGCACCTCGGCGCCTGCCTCGCGCAGCACGTTAACAACCTCGATAACGCTGCCGCCCGTGGAAATCAAGTCCTCCACAACCACAACCTTCTGTCCCTTCTCCAGGCGACCCTCAATCTGGTTGCCTCTGCCGTGGTCCTTGGCGCCCGAGCGCACGTAGCCCATAGGCAGTCCCATAATGTGGGCGGTAATGGCGGCGTGGGCAATGCCTGCGGTGGAGGTTCCCATCAGAACCTCAGCCTCGGGATATTCACGCTTGATGGTTTCCGCCAGGGCGTTTTCCACGTCGTTGCGGACGGCGGGGCTGGTGAGGGTCAGACGGTTGTCACAGTATACAGGGCTCTTGATGCCGCTTGCCCAGGTAAAGGGCTGGTCGGGGCGGAAAAATACGGCTCTGATAGAAAGCAAATCCTTGGCAATCAGTTTTTCAATATTGGTCATTTCAGTTCCATCCTTTCTTATTATCAAAAGGCGTCCTTTGGAACATAGTGCCTTGGGACGCCAAGCTTTATCAGTCAACGAATTCCGCTACGGCGCGGCGGTAGGCGGCAACGGGGTCAGCGGCGGCGGTGATGGGTCTGCCCACCACGATGTAGTCCGAGCCAATCTCCTTTGCCTTCTCGGGGGTGGTGATACGTACCTGGTCGCCTACGTCCCCACCCGCAAAGCGCACGCCGGGGGTGACGGTCAAAAAGTCCTTGCCGCAAACGGTATGGACCTTTTCAGCCTCCAAGGGAGAGCAAACAACGCCGTCAAGTCCCGCGCGCTTGGCGTTCTCGGCGTAGTGCATGACCACCTTGTCCAGAGGCTCGTGAATGAGAAGGTCCTCCTCCATACGCTCCTGGCTGGTAGAGGTCAGCTGGGTCACGGCGATAAGCAAGGGACGGGTGCCATCGGGACGGGTCAAGCCCTCAAGCGCCGCCTCCATCATAGAGATGGTGCCTGCGGCGTGCAGGTTGCACATATCCACGTCCAAGGAGGACAGAACACGCATAGCGCTCTTAACCGTGTTGGGAATATCGTGCAGCTTCAAATCCAAGAAAATCTTGTGACCTCTTCTTTTGATTTCACGCACGATGTCGGGGCCTGCTCCGTAGAACAGCTCCATACCGATTTTTACGTAGGGCTTTTCTTCCTTGAACAAATCAAGAAACTCGAAAACTCTTTCCTTGCTGGGAAAATCGCAAGCAATAATAACGTCCTTACCCATGGGCACCTCCAATAATATCCTCAAGATTTTGTATGCCGTATTTTTCCATAGCGGCAGGCAACGCCGCTACAATGTCCCGCGAGGCGTAGGGATTCACAAGGTTTGCCGCCCCTACCTCCACGGCTCTTGCCCCTGCCAGCATCATTTCAATCACCTGCTCGGCAGAGGAGATGCCGCCCATACCGATAATCGGAATGGAAACGGCTTCGTACACCTGGTACACACAGCGAAGCGCCACGGGGAAAATGGCGTCCCCTGAGAAGCCGCCCATCTTGTTGGCAACCACAGGACGCCGACGGGCAATATCGATGCGCATACCCAAAAGGGTGTTAATCATCGTCAGTCCGTCCGCACCCTCTGCCTCGCACGCCTTGGCGATAGACACGATGTCGGTGACGTTGGGGCTGAGCTTAATGTAAACGGGCTTTTTGGAAACCGCCTTGACACGGGCGGTGATTTCCGCCGCGCTTTCGGGAGAGCTTCCGAAGTTGACGCCACCCGCGTGCAGGTTGGGGCAGCTGATGTTGACCTCCAAAAGCCCTACCTGCTCCTCCTCGGAGAGGCGTGCCGCTACCTCGGCGTATTCCTCGGGGGAAAAGCCGCAGACGTTGGCGATAACGGGCTTATGGAAGCAGGCTTTAAGCTTGGGAAGCTCCTCGGTGACCACCTTTTCCAGTCCCGGGTTTTGCAGTCCGACGCTGTTAATCATACCCGAGGGACACTCGGCGATACGGGGCGTGGGGTTGCCGAAGCGAGGCTCCCTTGTGGTGCCCTTGAAGGAAAAGCTGCCCAGGCAGTTGATATCGTACAGCTCGGCAAACTCATAGCCGTAGCCAAAGGTGCCGCTGGCAGGGATAATGGGGTTGTCAAGCACCCAAGAGCCCAGGGAAACAGAGGTTTTTACCATAGGATTTCTCCTTTCCGCATCACGGGGCCTTCCTTGCAGATGCGCTTGTAGCCCGTCAGTGTCTTGCAGGAGCAGCCCATACAGGCGCCAAAGCCGCAGCCCATTCTTTCCTCAAAGCTCAGCTGACCGTCCGTTTCGGTGGCACGATGCACCGCCTTCAGCATCGGCTCGGGGCCGCAGGTGTAAAAGTGGGTGTAGTGCGAGGGAAGGGCATCGGTGACGAAGCCTTGCTGTCCGTAGCTTCCGTCTACCGTGGTGACGGTAACGGCAGCGCCCAGAGCCTCAAACTCCTTCTCGTAGAAAACCTCCTCCTTGGTGTTGAAGCCAAGGATAACAGTGGGGCGCTTGCCCTGCTGGATAAGCTCCTTGCAGAGCAAATACAGGGGCGGCACGCCGACGCCACCGCCCAAAAGCAGGGGCGCCTCGCCCGAAAGGGAGGTGTCGTAGCCGTTGCCAAGCCCCGTCAGAATATCCAAACGGGTGCCCTTTTCGTAGGCAGCCATCTTCTCGGTGCCACCGCCTACCACCTTGTAAACAATAGTTAACATTCCATCTGCTCTGTCGCAGACGGAGATGGGACGGCGCAAAAAGCTGCCGTCCAGCTTAAGGTTGACGAACTGCCCGGGGGCGGTGATGGCAGAGGTATCGCCGAGAAGGGTCATCTTATAGACCTTTTTGGCGATTTGCACGTTTTCGTCAACGGTGAAAAAAGACTGTTGCATGGTGCTTCCTTTACGTATATTAGCTGTCGATGGTAGAGATGCAGAGGGTGGTTTCCTCCAGAACGTCTAAAACCGTTGCAACCGTATCCAGGGAGGTGAAGATATTCACGTTGTTTTCGGTGGCAAGGCGGCGAATCTGGTGACCGTCATTCTCGGCGTGCTCAGAGCCGCCCAACATACTGGTATTCACGATGTACGCGATATAGCCCTGGCGAATGGCGTCGGCAATTTCCTCGCTGCCGTCGCTGATTTTGCCCAGAATGTGGGTGCGGATGCCGTTAGCCTTCAAAAATTCGCCCGTACCCTTGGTTGCCTGGATGTTGAAGCCCAGGTTATAGAAGCGGCGCACCAAGGGGAGAGCCTCCTCCTTGTCGCAGTCGGCAACCGTGACGAACACGGTACCGTAGTTTTGCAGCTTCATACCCGATGCCTGCAACGCCTTGTACATCGCGCGGTAATGCTTGTCGTCATAGCCGATAGCCTCGCCCGTGGATTTCATTTCGGGAGAGAGGTATGCGTCAAGCCCTCTGATTTCGTTGAAGGAGAAAACGGGAACCTTTACGTACCAGCGCTTCTTTTCCTCGGGGTAGATATCGAAGATGCCTAACTCCTTCAGGCTCTTGCCGAGGATAACCTCGGTGGCGATGTCCGCCAAGCTGTAGCCCGTTGCCTTGGAAAGGAAGGGAACGGTACGGGAGGAACGGGGGTTCACCTCGATGATATAGACGTTCTCGTTCTTGTCTACGATAAACTGGATGTTGTAAAGTCCTACGATGCCAATGCCAAGACCCAGCTTCTTTGCGTATTGCAGGATAATGCCCTTGACCTTGTCGGAGATGCTGAAGGGAGGATATACGCTGATGGAGTCGCCCGAGTGAATACCCGTGCGCTCTACAAGCTCCATAATGCCGGGGACGAATACGTTGCGTCCGTCGCAAATGGCGTCAACCTCCACCTCCTTGCCCACAATGTATTTGTCTACCAATACGGGCTTGTCCTCGTCGATTTCAACGGCGGTTTTCAGATAGTGGCGCAGCTGTGCCTCGCCGCCTACAATTTGCATCGCGCGGCCGCCCAGTACAAAGCTGGGACGCACAAGCACGGGATAGCCGATTTTGGCAGCGGCGGCAACGCCGTCCTCAATGCAGGTCACGGCGCAGCCGTTGGGTTGGGGAATGTTCAGGTCCTTCAGAATTTTCTCGAAGGCGTCCCGGTTCTCGGCTCTCTCAATAGCGTCGCAGTCGGTGCCGATGAGCTTGACGCCGTGGCGCATTAAGGGCTCTGCCAGGTTGATGGCGGTCTGACCGCCCAGGGAGGCGATAACGCCGTCGGGCTTTTCGAACTTGATGATGTTCATCACATCCTCCACCGTCAGAGGCTCAAAGTAGAGCTTGTCCGCCGTGGTGAAGTCGGTGGAAACCGTTTCGGGGTTGTTGTTGATGATAATGGCCTCGTAGCCCGATTTCTTGATGGTCTGCACGGCGTGGACGGTGGAATAGTCAAATTCCACACCCTGGCCGATACGGATGGGGCCCGCGCCCAATACCACAATCTTCTTTTTGTCTGCCATTCTTACCTGGGTTTCGCCCATATAAGAGGAGTAGAAGTAGGGAATGTAGGCGTTTGTATGGCAGGTGTCTACCATACGGAAGGCAGGGAACATTCCCTCCTTCTCACGCAGGTCGAAGATTTCTCTTTCCGTCTTGCCCCAGAGCTTGGCAATATACTTGTCCGAGAAGCCCATGCTCTTGGCGGCGTAAAGCGTCCGCAGGTCGCCCTTCTTTTCGGAGAGAATGGCTTCCATTTGAACGATTTGCCCGATTGCTTCTAAGAAAAGCTCGGTGATGGCGGTGATGCGGTGCAGCTCCTCTACCGAGTGACCGCGGCGCATAAGCTCCGCCACGGCGTAGAGGGTATCGTCACGGTATACCGTGATGTAGGAGAGAAGCTCCTCGTCGGTCTTCTCGTCAAATTTCTTCATCCAAAGGTGGCAAACGCCGATTTCCAGGGAGCGCACGGATTTGAGCATACACTCGGTTAAGGTGGAGCCGATGCCCATTACCTCGCCCGTTGCCTTCATCTGGGTGCCTAACTTATTGGTAGCGGAGGCAAACTTGTCGAAGGGGAAGCGGGGGAACTTTGCCACGATATAGTCCAAGCGGGGCTCGAAGGCGGCACTGGTGTTGGCAACCTTGATTTCGTCTAAGGTCATACCCACGGCAACCTTGGCGGTGACACGGGCGATAGGATAGCCCGATGCCTTGGAGGCAAGGGCGGAGGAACGGGACACACGGGGGTTGACCTCAATCAGATAGTATTCGCTGGAGTTGGGGTTCAAGGCAAACTGCACGTTACAGCCGCCCTCAATCTTTAACTCACGGATAAGCTTGATGGCGCTGTCGTTCAGCATCTTCATATCCTTCTCGGAGAGAGAAAGAATGGGCGCAACCACCACCGAGTCGCCTGTATGGACGCCAACGGGGTCAACGTTTTCCATACCGCAGATGGTGATGGCGTTGTCAGCGGCGTCGCGCATAACCTCAAACTCAATTTCCTTATAGCCCTTGACGCTCTTTTCAATCAGCACCTGGTGAACGGGGGAGAGCTTGAAGGCGTTGATGCCTATCTCAAGCAGCTCCTCCTCGTTGTTGGCAAAGCCGCCGCCCGTGCCGCCCAGGGTGAAGGCGGGACGCAGCACAACGGGGTAGCCGATTCTCTCGGCTGCCGCCTTAGCCTCCTCTAAGGAGTAGGTGATTTCCGAGGGGATAACGGGCTCGCCGATGGACTGGCAAAGCTCCTTGAACAGCTCTCTGTCCTCGGCACGCTCGATGCTCTCGCTGCCCGTGCCTAAAAGCTCTACGTTACATTCGGCAAGGACGCCCTTTTTCTCTAACTGCATAGCCAGGTTCAGACCCGTCTGTCCGCCGATGCCGGGGACGATGGCGTCAGGACGCTCGTAGCGAAGGATTTTTGCCACGTATTCCAGCGTCAGCGGCTCCATATACACCTTGTCGGCAATAGAGGTGTCGGTCATAATGGTGGCAGGGTTGGAGTTCACCAGCACCACCTCGTAGCCCTCCTCCTTCAATGCCAGACACGCCTGGGTGCCCGCATAGTCGAATTCAGCCGCCTGCCCGATAACGATAGGGCCGGAGCCGATAATGAGAATTTTTTTCAGGTCTGTTCTTTTTGGCATAGTAGTTGCTACCTTTCTTGCAATATGTGCATTCCTCGCATAGGCAAGGAGAATTTTTATCAGAAAATGGGCTTTCCCTTGTAGACGGTGAGAATGTGCCGCCCGTAGACCTCCCTGCCCGCAAAGGGTGTGGCGCGTCCGAGGGTGCGGAATTCGTCGGGGTTGACGGTGTAGGCGGCGTTCAAATCCCAGAGGGAGAAGCCGTCAAGGGGAAGGGAGAAGCGGCGGTGCGGGTTGACGCTCATCAGCTCTACAAGCCTTTCCAAGGAAATGACGCCCGTTTTGACAAGCTCTGTGTATAGGACGGGAAAGGCGGTTTCCAATCCCACAACGCCCATAGCGCTCTTTTCCAAGCCCCTTGCCTTTTCCTCGGCACTGTGGGGCGCGTGGTCGGTGGCAATCATATCGATGGTGCCGTCCTGAATGCCGAGAAGCAGCGCCTCTCTGTCCTCACGGGAGCGCAGGGGGGGATTCATCTTGAAGCGCCCGTCCTCTTCCAAATCGTTCTCGTCCAGAACCAGGTAATGGGGGGCGGTTTCGGCAGTGATGTCAAGCCCCTCCGCCTTGGCGGCGCGGATAATGGCAACGCTCTCCTTGGTGGATACGTGGCAGATATGCTCGGAGGCGCCCGTCTTGCGAAGCAGGGCAACGTCCCTTGCAATCTGCTCATACTCGCTGGCGGAGCAAATGCCGCGATGCCCGTGGGCTTTGGCGTAGGCGCCGTCGTGAATATAGCCGCCGTGCAAGAGGCTGTTGACCTCACAGTGGGCAACGATAAGCTTGCCAAGCGCCTTGGCCTTTTCCATTGCGCTCTCCATCAGCCCATCGTTCTGCACGCCGCGCCCGTCATCCGAGAAGCCCGCCACGTACGGCGCCATCGCCTCCATATCCGAAAGCCGCTCACCCTTTTGCTCACAGGTGATGGAGCCGTAGGGGTAGACGCTGACTTGCGCGTCCCTTTCGAGGATGGCTCTTTGCGCCTCTAAGTGGGCAAGGGAGTCGGGGACGGGGGAAAGGTTGGGCATAGAGCAAACGGCGGTGTAGCCGCCCTTTGCCGCGGCGGCGGTGCCGCTTGCCACCGTTTCCTTATAAGAAAAACCCGGCTCTCGCAAATGCACGTGAACATCTGCAAAACCGGGCAAAATAACAAATTGATGAAAGGGAATAACGGAAAGACAATTTTTGGAGATAGAAACGGTGTGCAACAGCTCCTCCAGCATCGTCTTGTCCAAAACCTGCATAACGCATCCCCAATCTATCAGAATTTTCAAAGCATATAGGCTTTTTACGCCTTATTAAAGTATACACTATTACGGCGATTTTGTCAAGAAAAAAGCCGAAAAAATCCTACCTTTTTTTTATTATATAAAAGAGGCAGGCAGAGGCGGCGAAAAGAGGACGCTTCATAGGAAAGAGAATGAGGCGAAAGCCAAGTGCGCCGCTTCCGCAAATGAGCGCAAAAACGAATGCCGTTTTTGCGCTCACGCTATTCCGTTATTGAATCATGGTAGGCTCAAAGCCCAAATCCTCTAAAAGCTCCATGACGGTGGGAGCATCCGTTTCGCTTTCCACGGCAACGGTTTTTTCCTTCAAATTGATGAAGGCGTGCATCTTTTCCGCCTCAAATGCAGCCTCGATGCGCTTGACACACATTTCACAATGCATGCCCTCGACCTTAAAAATGTGCATGATATCAACCAACCTCACTATATATAATACTGTTTTTTAACGGGAGGATAAGCGCCGCCGCCCCAGTGACAGGGCGTTGCTCAGCACGAACAGAGAGCTGAAGCACATAGCGGCAGCTCCCACCATCGGGGAGAGCAAAAAGCCAAGGGGGTATAGCGCCCCTGCGGCGACGGGAATACAAAGGGCGTTATAGAAAAATGCCCAAAAGAGATTTTGCCGAATGTTGCGGACGGTGAGCTTTGAGAGGGTCAACGCCTCGCACACCCCGAAAAGGGACTCGTTCAAAAGCACGATATCGGCGCTTTGCATAGCAATATCGGTGCCGCCGCCCAAGGCGCAGCCCACGTCTGCCGATGCTAAGGAGGGGGCGTCATTGACGCCATCGCCGACCATTATAACACATTTGTTTTGGTTTTGCAAGCCCTTTATATAAAAAGTTTTTTCTTCGGGAAGAACCTCGGCGCAGAAATCGGTAATGCCCAATTCCTTAGCGGCGCAGGCGGCGGCAGGACGGGAGTCCCCCGACAAAAGATGCACCGAAATGCCTGCCCCTTGCAGACGGGCAACCGCCTCCTTGGCGTCGGGCTTTAAGGGGTCGCGGATGGCGAAAACCCCAAGCGCCGCGCCCTTCTCCGCCAGGTAGACCAAAGCGGCGCCCTCCTCTGCCTCCGCTCTTGCCGCCTCGGCAAGAGAGTCGGGAAGGGACACACCCTGCTCGGAAAGCAGGCGCTCGTTGCCTAAGAGAAGGGAGGAGCCCTCCTCCCATTCCGCCAACAGTCCCTTACCGCCAAAGGAGGTGACCC
The DNA here is from genome assembly GCA_017467085.1 of Clostridia bacterium. Classification (GTDB taxonomy): domain Bacteria; phylum Bacillota; class Clostridia; order Oscillospirales; family CAG-272; genus UBA1740. The sequence continues at coordinate 17,424 of JAFTSW010000053.1, forward strand.
TTTGGGGAAGCGGATGGGCGGGGGCGCCGTCTTGGGCGGCAAGCGCCTTGATAGCCAAGGACAGAGGGTGGGTGGAGGTTTCCTCCGCCGCGGCGGCACGGGCAAGCAGCGCCTCTCTTTGCGCCTCGGCGTCCTCCCTCAGCAAAAAGCGGTGAACGGCAGGGCGACCCTGGGTCAGCGTCCCCGTTTTGTCAAAGACGGCGGTGTCTACACGGCACGCCGTTTCCAGCGCCTCGCCGCTGCGAATGAGAATACCGTGCTTGGCGCCAAGCCCCGTTCCGACGGCAACCGCCGTGGGGGTGGCAAGACCCATCGCGCAGGGACAGGCAATTACCAAAACCGAGGTGAAAATACGAAGGGCAAAGCCAACGCCCTTGCCGAGAATCAGCCATAGCACCCCTGCCAAGAGGGCAATCAGAAGCACCGCGGGAACGAAAACGCCCGCGATTTTATCGGCGGCACGGGCAATAGGGGGCTTTTTCTCCTGGGCGTCCTCCACGAAGCGGATGATGGAGGAAAGGGTGGTATCCTCCCCCAAGCGCTCTACCGAAAGAGTCAGGGAGCCCGAAACCAGAACGGCGCCCGCTACGGCGGCGTCCCCCTCCGCCTTGTGAACGGGAAGGCTCTCTCCCGTCAGCATAGACTCGTCAACACCGCCCTCCCCCGAAAGGACGCGGGCGTCTGCGGGGATGCGCTCCCCCGTGCGAACCAGAAGGGTGTCGCCTACTTGCAAGGCGGAAAGGGGAAGCTCCTCCAAAAGCCCGTCCTCACGAACAACGCGTGCCGTGTCGGGCAAAAGCGCCGCCAAGGCGCGAATGGCGCCCGCCGTTTTCTTTTTGCCGCGCTCCTCCAACGCCTTGCCAAGGGAAACTAAGGCAACCACTATAGCGGCAGACTCATAGTAAAGCCCCATCACAAGGGAGGGGTCCTTCGGTAAAAGCAGGGTCAGCACGAAGCTGTAAATAAAGGAAGCAAGGCTACCGAGCGCCACCAGCGTATCCATATTGGGCGCAAGGCGCAGAGCGGCGGTAATCCCGCTTTTATAACGGGAAAAGCCAAGCCCCATCACCAGAAGCGCCAGCACCATCTGGGTATAGGCGTAGACAAGAGGGGAGGTGGCAGGGGCGAGAAAGGCGGGAAGAGGCGCGCGAAGCAGCATATGCCCCATAGAGAGATAGAGGAGAAGGAGGGAAAGTGCCAGGGAGAGAATCAATCGCCCGTGAACCTGCCAGAGGGAGGGCGCCTTGGGGGGCGCCGCCTTTTCCCTTGCCTCCGTCATCAAAATGGCGGTGAAGCCTGCTCTTCTGACTCTTGCGGCAATTCTGGCGGAGGAGGTGACTCCCTCGTCAAAGGAAACGCGCATTTTTTCGGTAATCAGGTTGACGGAGCAGTCAGACACCCCCGCCTCCCGACGCACTGCCTTTTCTACGGCGGCACTGCAAGCGGCGCAGTGCATACCCTCAATGCGGAAAAGCTCTTCTTTCATAAAAAATCCTGTTGCCCCCACTTGGAGGCATCCTTTCTACGGCGCAAAGCGCCAGGACGGGTACCTGCAAGACAGGCGCCCGAAATGTAAACAATTCTTTACGTGTTCAGGAGGCGAATTTCTTGCGCAAATGCCCCACGACCTTACCGCAGCAGAGAAAATCGTCAAAGCGGCAAAGGGGAATATCGGGGTATTCGGGGTTCAGGGAATGAAGCCTATCTCCCATATAGCGCTTGAAATAGCCCTCCCCGTTGGCAATAAAGATGCCAAGCTCACCGAAATTGACCGAGGGCTGCTGGTGGACCAGGACGATGTCCCCGTGACGGAAGCGGGGCTCCATACTGTTGCCGCTGACACGGAGCGCAAAGTCTGCCTTTTCCGTGGCGGCGTCGGCGCGCACGTCGATGCTTTCCCTGTCCGCGTGGTCAAGGAAGGTGCCCGTTCCCGCGGAAACGGGAAGAATATACAAGGGAATGGTAATCATCGCGGCACTCTTGCTGTCGGCGGCGAGGCTTTGGTTTTTCTCGTTTTCGGCGCCTAAGGCGTCTGCCGTTCTGCCGCTTTCCATCTCGGCAACGGCGCGGACGGCCGCCTTGCCGTATCCGTCGCTGTTACGGTAATCCTTCAAGAGCTTTTGCTCGTCCTGGGAAAGAGAAACGGCGTCTTCCTCCAGAAGGGCGCCCAAGGACACCCCTAAGGCACGGCAAAGAGCAAGGGCAACGGAGAGCTTGGGCTCCTCGATAACACCCGACAGGAGCTTGTTCAGCGTTCCCAAGGGAATGCCGCTTTTCTGACTCAATTCTTGGGTGGTCAGCCCCTCTTTATTCTTAATGGAACGGATTTTTTCAAAAAAACGCATAAAGCAGTCCTTTCCGCGCCGTATTTTCGGCGGCTTTTGTCAAGTCGGTGGATGTCACGGCTATATTGTAGCATAGCAAAACGAAAAAGTAAATACCTTTTGGAAAATTTCTTGAAAATATTTTCCTTTTTAGGTAAAATGCACAAAGAGGGAGGAAGCGCTTGCTGTGCCTTGCGCATCTTTGACAAGGGCGCCACAAGACGGCTAAAAACGCAAAAAAGGGGAAAACGGAAAAATTTTTGACACCGCTTATATATAATATAAAGGAAGAAAAGGAAAAAAAGCATCCGATTTTCGGAACAGGCGGGAAGCAAAAATGGGCAAAATGCTAAAAATTACATAAATGAAGGAAAAAACGGGAGAATTTTTTTGTACTTTATTGACAAACGAAAAATAATATGGTACAATGCATAGTAGAGGTGTATACCACAAAAGGCGCCCTTGGGAGCCTTTGCGTATCAATATTTTCAAGGAGAAAGAACCATGAAGAAAAAAGTTTTACTTCCGCTCTTGCTCGTGGCAGTTATGCTGCTCGTTTCCATGATGGTATTTTCCGTTCATGCAGACGAATGCTCCGCAGGAGGCTCCCATGAGCCCAGCCCCCTTCCTCCCACGTGTACAACGGGTAGATTTTGTACCAAGTGCTTCGAAGAGTTAGAGCCCCCCGCCGGTCACGCGTGGGATGAGGCTACCTGTGCTGCCCCCAAGACCTGCCGTACCTGCGGTGAGACGGAAGGCAAGAAGCTGCCCCACGACCCTAAGAATTACGACAGAGCAGAGCCTACCTGCACGGACCCCATCATTTGTACCGCTTGTATGCGTGAGGTTGAGCCCGCAAAGGGACACAACCCCGGCGCCGCTGCTGACTGCGGTCACGCACAGTGGTGCACCGATTGCAGCGCTTTGATTGCCAACGCAACGGGTGAGCACGATTTTTCCGGTGCGGGTGAGGTTGTAAAGGCGCCCACTGCCGCCGGCGGCTTTGGCGAATGCCTGATTACCTGCGCTAACTGCGATGAGAAGATTCTGCAGCACTTCACCACCTTCGTTGCCTCGGATGATGCCAAGGCAAGCACCGTTGGCGGTACCGCCCAGCTTGCTTTGCAGTCTTATCTTGACGTAAAGACCTTGAAGATTGCCAACTATTCGGGCGTCAAGCTGAACGGTAGCGACAAGCTTTTGCAGGTTGCGGACATTACGCTGTACGATGCAGAGGACGAGAGCTATCAGCCTAACGGAACTCTGCAGGTAAAGATGCTTCTGAACAAGTCCGCTGTTAAGTTTAACAAGGATGAGCTGAAGGTTTACCACATCGCGGAGGACGGCAAGGCTACCGAGCTGACCGTTATCGCTGTTGAGGACGGTTACGTAACCTTTGAAACCACTCATTTCTCCGTTTTCGCCGTCGCCGTTGAGGGTGAAACCGGCGTTGCGGTTCTTGGCGGTTCCACGGGTATGCCCATTGGCGCCATCATCGGTATCATCGCAGGTGCCGTTGTACTGGTAGGCGGAGCCGCTGTTGCCGTGGTACTGATTCTGAAAAAGAAGAAGTCCGCTGCCGCACAATAATTGCCAATCAAAGGGAGTGCCGCAAAACGGCATTCCCTTTTTGTTTCAAGCCAAGGACAGAGGGGCGCTGGGCGCTGTGCCTTTGTCTATGGCGAAAATTCCAAGAAAAGGAAGCGAAAAGCAATGAAGAAACGATGGCTCGCCCTTTTGCTGGCGGCGGTGCTGTGTATCAGCGTCCTTGCCGTGTCCGCAGAGGGAGAGGCGGTTGTATTCCGCTTGAACGGAGAGGAATATGCAAAAGTCGGGGTAGGGGAGATTACCCTGCCTGCTTCGCCTGCCTTAGAGGGCGGCGAGGTCTTTATCGGCTGGAAAACCGACGTGGGGGGCGAGGTGCGCCTGTTCCCTGCGGGCGCTGTCTTTTTTGCCACAGGAGAAACCACCTTTGACGCAGTCACCGTGACAGCGTCCACCGCGGAGGCGGCGTCCGTTTACGCCGTTGGCGAGAACGTGGGACTGCGCTTTACCTCCCAAATAGACAAGGCAGACTATAACGGGCTGCTGTCGCTTTTGGGGAAGGATGGCTTTACCCTTGGCACCCTGATTGCCACCACCGACTACACCGCTAAGATTGGAGGACGGCTGACTGCCGCGCTTCTGGCGGCAAAGGGCTATGAGTATCTGGAAATAGAAACCTCCAAGATTTACAAAACCACTGCCAGCTATGAGGAATGGGCAGGGTCGGTGGTCAATCTGAAGGCGGAGAATCTCTCCCGTCGCTATGCCGCTATCGGCTATCTGGATATCCGTTACGCAAACGGTGAAGAGGGCAGGGTATACTTGAAGGCTGCCTATATTAATTCTCAAGGAAACAACGCATACCGTGAGTTTAGCTCCGTGCAGGCGTATGACGCCTTCTTGAACGCCTATGATGACAGAAACGCAGGCTATCAGAACATCGTCAAGGAGGGGGATATTATTACGTACAGCCCCTATACCGAGGCGCAGCTGCAAAAAATCAAGGCGTATTTAGACGGGGCAGTCAGTATCAAGATTAACGGGGCGGGCAAGTACGCCGTAGAGGAAAAGGGCTATTACAGCTCTCCCTACCAGGTAAGCTATGACGCCAGCCTTAACAAGGACAAGGTGACAATCACCGCCAAGGACGGCGGCGCGCTGACAGGGCGGCTGGTGGCGATTGTCTTTGCGGGCTCTCATCTCTCCTTTGCGAGTCTGGAAAAGACAGATGACACCGCCTGGCGCTTCAAGACCACGGCGCAAACTCCCGACTATTAACGTGAAATGATGCACCAAAAGTGAAAAGGGGCTGTCTCAAATGAGACAGCCCGTTCTGTTATTATGATTGATGATAGGTTTCCAAGAAGTCGCCGATGTCAAGCATTGCCTTTTCCATTTGGGGAGCCTCGGGGAGCATAACCACACGGAAATGGTCAGGCGCCTGCCAGTCAAAGCCGCTACCGGGGATAATGAGAATTTTCTTCTCGTGGAGCAGGTCAAGGGCGAATTTTCTATCGTCGGTGATGCCGAAGCGCTTAACGTCCAGCTTGGGGAAAATGTAGAACGCCGCCTTGTTCTTGACGCAGGAAAGCCCGTCAATCTTGGCAAGGGCACGGAAAGCCGCTTCTCTTTGCTCGTAGAGTCGCCCGCCGGGAATCAGCATCTGACGGGTGCTTTCGGTGTCAGCCAGCGCCGCAGGGATAACCAGCTGGGTCAGGGCGTTGGAGCAAAGACGCATGGTGGCAAGCTTGGTGATGCCCTCCACAAAGCCGCGGTTGCGCTCCTTGGGACCCGAAATCACCATCCAGCCGCAGCGGAAGCCGCAGATGCAATGGGACTTGGAAAGACCGTTGGTGGTGATAACCGTCACGTTGTCGGGCGCCAGCGCCGCTACGGAATAGTAGGGCTCATCGTCCATAACCAGGCGGTCATAAATCTCGTCGGACAAAATCACCAGGTTGTGCTTCTCGGCAAGACGGATAATCGCCTCTAAGGTTTCCTTGGAATAGATGGCGCCTGTGGGGTTGTTGGGGTTGATAACCACGATAGCGCGGGTCTTGGGGGTGATGCTTTTTTCAATATTGGCAATATCGGGATTCCAGCCGTTTGCCTCGTCGCAGACGTAGTAGACGGGCTTGGCTCCCGCAATATGGGTGCAGTTCGCCCACAGGGAATAGTTGGGGCAGGGCAAAAGAATTTCATCTCCGTAATTGAGAAGGGCGGTGATAATCATCTGCACCAGCTCGCTGACGCCGTTGCCGATAAAGATATCGTCGGGGGAGATGTTTCGGAAGCCACGGGAGATATGATAGGCGCAAATCGCCTCACGGGCAGAGGGCATACCGCGGTAATCACAGTAGGGTACCGCCTTGTCCATATTCTCCATTAAAGCTTTTTTGACACTTTCGGGCATGGTGAAGCCGAAGGTGCCGGGGTTTCCTGTGTTGAGTTTCAGAACCTGCTCGCCTTCCTCCTGCATACGCAAGGCTTCCAAAAAGATGGGGCCGCGAATGTCGGAATGGACGGGAATGAGCTTGTCGGTGCTACGCAATATTTCCACGGTGTTCCTTTCCCGGACAGAGTCCGTTTGATGGTTTGGCGCTCGCTATAAAAGCGCTATAATAATACATTATAGCATAATGGGAAAGGGTTGTCAATGCGTAAAGAGAGGTTTTTTCATTTTTCTTGACAAAAAGAAAGGGGCGTGCTATAATAGGCGCAATAAAATGAGAAGGAGGGACGGCAATGAAAAGAGAAAAAGCGGCGGTGGGCGGCAAAAAGACCAATGCCCTGATAGCGGCGTCCCTACTGCTCTATATGTCCACCATTTGCATCAAAATTCTATACAGCGCCGAGGCGGTGATGCTTCTTTCCGCCCTCTCGGAAACCAAGGCGAGGGTTGGCTTTGGTTTGACTCTGTATTACCTATGCTACGCCGTTTTGCAAATTGTTCTTTACATCGTGATGCCAAGGCTTCGGATGAAGCCGTATCTCACCGTAACCCTGGCTCTCTCCGCCGTTGGCTTTGCCCTTGTACCCTTTTGCGGCGCTCTATGGCAAATCTGGGTGCTGATGGGGCTGATGGGCTTCCTGCAGGCAGGAACGGTGGGCGGCTTGATGCACTTTCTGGGTCTGTACGTCCCCAAGGAAAGAATGGGGGCGGTTTGCCGCTATATGGCGGCAGGGCTTGCCCTTGGCACCGCCTTTGCGTATGTACTCGGCTCGCTTTTCGTCTTTCTCGGCGCCTGGCGCCTGTCCTTCGTGCTTATGGCGGCGGTGCATTTTCCCCTGCTTGCCTGGCTTTGGCGCCTGTTAAGCAGAGAGGAAAGGAGAGAGGCAAGGGCAGATGCCGCTGACGCTTCAGGTGTCGGGACGCCCGACTCCTTTACGCCTGAAGATACGGCACCCTCCGCGCCACCCTCGGTGGCGCCTCGCGGCATTCGTTTGCCGCGGGCACTTTTGCTTTGCGCTTTGCTTGCCTGCATCTTTTCTATTGCCTATTACGGGCTTTCGGGGTGGTTCCCCACCCTTTTGAAGGAGTCCTTCGGCTTTCAGGACGCCTATTCCGTTCTGTTAAGCGCCCTTTTGCCGCTGGTCAGCGCCGTGGGGCCCGTTGCTTGCTTTGCTCTGTGCGACAGGCGAGGCAGGGCGCATTTTCAAACGGGGCTATGGCTGTATCTGCCTGCCGTGCTTCTTTCCCTGCTTATGCTGCTTCTTTACCGTCTGAACGGGATTTTGACCTTGGTTATGGCGGTTTTGCTGATTTTGTTCGTCAAGGGTGTCAGCGGCATTTATGCCACCTATATTCCTGCTCATAGCAAGGACAAGACCGCCATTGGGCGGAGCGTTGCCTTAATCAACGCCTTTTCTGCCCTTGGCGCCTCGGTGGCGCCTACCTTGGCAGGGAGCATCATTGATAAAGGGGGGTACGATGGACTCTTCCTTCTGATGCTGGCGCTTGCCCTTTTGACCCTTCTGCTTTCCGCTCTGGGGGCGTGGACGGAAAGGGACAAGTAAAGGGCGTCGGCGCCTTTGCCGCGCCGTCAAAAAAGCCGATACGGTTTGCTTCCGTATCGGCTTTTGCTTTTTGTGACAGCCCCTTTGATAGGCTATGGCTCCAAGGAGCCGTAAAAGATTTCGCCTTGGTAGTCGAGAATACCGTTCATCTTGTTCAGCGCCACGAAAAAGCGGTTGCCCACCACCGTAAAGGCAAGGGGCGGCACGGCGCTTTCAAAGTAGGCGATAAGGGTGAGAGAGCCGTCCTCCTCGTAGCGGTAGAGGTTGTTCAAGAGGGTGACGCCGTCCTCCTTGGGGGTGAAGCCCAAGGCGTATACCTTTCCTTCTGCCTCAATAATATCGGCAATATAGGTGGTGTCCTTGGGGGTTATATCGGTAAAGGAGCGCATATCCTCCGTTCTGTATAGCTTGCCTGTGGAGAACAGAAGAGAATCGCCAACGGGCACCTTGCTGATGATGGGAAAATAGCGCAGACGCACGTAGGTGAGGGCGTCGGAGAGAGGGCATACGTAGTGCATTGCCCCGTCGGGAGCATAGTAGTACAGCAGTCTTTCCGCCTTGGCGCCTGCCTCGGTGTACCGTGTGACGATGGCGTAAAGGTCCCCGTCCACCTGCATCAAATCATAGACGCGCAGGGCATAAAAGGGAGTGGTGTAAAGGACCTCGCTGCCGTCTGCCTCCACGAAGGGTACTTCCTCAAAGTGGGCGCCGTCCTCGGAAACCAGAAGGGGCGAATCTCCCTCCACCGAGCCAAGGCTTGCAAAGAGCTTGCCGTCATAGGACGCCATATCCCACACGTGCACCCCTCCCTGCAAAACACGGTGCTTGCGAAGGGTATCTCCCTCGACGGTGTAATAGTTGCCGTAGCTCCAATCCTCCTTGGCGTCAATGCCGGGGATATAGAGCTTGCCGTCCAACAGAAGAAAGCGCTCTATTTGCTCGTCCTCGTAGCCCGAGAGCGCCTCCCACTTTAAGGTGTCCAAGGACATTCGCATTAAGACATCGGGAGAAATATTATCATCGTAATCCCCCGCTCCCACGTATAAATATCCCCCGTAGGCTATCATATCCCAGGGGTTGCGGGCGGAAAGTCCTTCGTAGGGTACCCCAAGAGAGGAGAGGGAGAGGGCGACAGGCTCCTTGACGGTGGGACCGCAGGCAGAAAGCGCCGCGACGCAAAGACAAAGCGCAAGCAAAAGAAGCAAGGCGCGATAAACTCGGATTTTCAAGATAAAACTCTCTTTCTTTTTTGTCGTTTCCTGCCTTTATTATACCGCACGGGCATATTTCTGTCAAGTAAGAGGAGGATTTTGGGCGGATAAGGTTGACATATTTCGTAAAATGTGGTACAATACCCCTATACTGTTTTTTTATAGAGCCTGCCCAAACGGGCGGCGCAAAGGAGAAAGCATTGAAGATTTTAATTGCGGGTATCGGAACGGTGGGAGAAACCTTGGTACAGGATTTGACCGCCGACGGACATGACGTAACCTTAATAGATGTAAAGAGTGAGGTTTTGGGCGCCAATATTGAGTCCTATGACGTGATGAGCGTGGAGGGCAACTGCGCCTCGATGGCGACTCTTTTAGAGGCAGGCGTGGAAAACGCCAACCTTTTGATTGCCGCCACGGGCAAGGACGAGGTAAACCTGCTGTCCTGTATGACGGCGTACCGACTGAACCCTAACATTCATACGATGGCGCGCATTCGCAACCCTGAATACAGGGAGCAGGCGTTCCGTATGCGTGAGGCGTTCGGTCTTTCTATGGTTTTCAACCCCGAGCAGCAAACCGCCAAGGAAATTGAGCGTCTTTTGAAATTTCCCGGCTTCTTGAAGCGGGATTCCTTTGTCAAGGGGCGCGTGGAAATCGTGGAGCTTGCCATTGATAAGAAGAGCAAGCTGAACGGCGTATCTCTTCTGAAGCTGTACGATATCGTCAAGTGTCGGGTGTTGGTTTGTACCGTTTTGCGTGACGGGGAGGCCATTATGCCTGACGGTCAGTTCGTTTTGGAGGAGGGGGACAAGATTTTTGTTACCGCTCCTACTGAGCAGCTTTCCTTGCTGTTGAAGAATCTGGGTATCGTTAGCCGCAAAAACCGCCGCGTGATGCTGGCAGGAGGCGGCACAGTTGCCTATTACCTTGTCGAGGAGCTGCTGAAAAGCCATATCGACGTGCGTATTATCGAGCAGGACGAGGAGCGCTGCGCTATTCTTTCGGAGCTGCTGCCCCAGGCATCCGTTGCCCTGGGCGACGCGGCGCGCGAGAGCTTGCTTGAAAGCGAGGGGCTTTCCTCGTGTGACGCCTTTGTAACCCTGACGGGAACGGACGAGCGCAATATGATTCTTTCTCTGTACGCCCAAGGGAAGGGCGTGCCCCAGGTGATTACCAAGGTCAGCCGTATGGACGATAGCCGCCTGCATGATGCCTTGGAGCTGGGAAGCGTGGTCTGCCCCAGAAATCTTTGCAGCGACAACATTGTGCGCCACGTGCGCGCCATGGAAAACCAGACAGGCGCCGCCGTGACAGGACACAGCCTGGCTGAGGGCGAGGCAGAGGCGTTGGAATTTATCGTAGATGAATCCGCTCTTCATATTGGTGAGCCTCTGCGTAGCATTCGTCTGCGGAAGAATATTCTGCTGGTCAGCATTTCTCACGGCACGGAAATTGAAATTCCCAACGGTGACTCGACCTTCCAGGTAGGGGACAGCGTGGTAGTCGTGGTGGGACACGATACGGACGTTGTGCAGTTTAACGATATTTTTAAGCATTGACGGAGTAATAAAACGGAGAACTTTCTATGAATTATAAGATGATAGGCAAAATCCTTGCCCTCATTTTAGGCACCTGCGCCGTCTTTATGCTACCTGCTTTGTTTATCAGTCTTGGCGTTTCGGCTCTTTCGGCAGTAAAGGGCTTTGCCATCAGCATTGCGGTAACGGGAGGGGTAGCGGCGCTGTTAGGGCTATTGTCCCGTGGCGCTAAAAAGGACTTCTTCACGGGAGAGGGCATGGCGTGCGTGGGGCTTGGCTGGGTCTTGATGAGTCTGTTTGGCTCCCTGCCCTTTGTGATTTCGGGGGAAATTCCCCGTTTCATTGATGCGCTTTTTGAAACCGTGTCGGGCTTTACCACCACGGGCGCCTCTATTCTTGGGGACGTGGAGACCCTTTCGGCAGGTATCCTCTACTGGCGCAGCTTTACCCACTGGATTGGCGGTATGGGCGTGCTGGTGTTCGTCTTGGCGGTTGCCCCCGTCAGCGGCAAAAACGAGGGCTTTACGATGCACCTGCTTCGGGCGGAAAGCCCGGGCCCCAGCGTTGGTAAGCTAATGCCCCGTATGCGGCAAACGGCAATCGTGCTGTATCTGACCTATATCGGGCTGACGGTGCTGGACTTTTTACTGCTTTTGGTGGATTTGCCCGCCTTTGATGCCCTTCTGACTGCCTTTGGCACGGCGGGAACGGGCGGCTTCGGCGTGAAAAACACCAGCATGATGGAGTATAGCGCTTATACGCAGATAGTCACCACCGTGTTTATGCTGCTTTTCAGCGTAAACTTTACCTGCTATTATTTATTGATGCTGCGCCGTTTGCGCGACGTCTTGAAGGACGAGGAGCTTCGTTTGTTCGGGGCAATTATCCTTGTCAGTGTAGGGCTTATCACCTGGAATCTCTTGCAGTCGGGGCTCTTTGGCTCCTTTGGGGAAACCCTGCGGCACGCCTTCTTCCAGGTGGCAAGCATTGGCTCCAGCACGGGCTTCGTGTCAGCGGACTTTGAACTGTGGCCATCCTTCTCTAAGGCAATTTTGTTTTTCTTAATGTGTATGGGCGCCTGCGCGGGAAGCACGGGCGGCGGCTTTAAGGCGGCGCGGCTGTTGATTGTGGTAAAGATTTTGCTCCGCAACGTCTACCAGGTGCTTCGCCCTCAACGGGTGAAGGTTATCCGTATCAACGGCAAGGCGGCAGAGGAGAAGCTTCTTGCCAATACCTCCGCCTACCTGATTTTGTATTTAGCCATATTCGTAGTGAGCTTTCTTCTGGTGTCCTTAGACGGCGAGAGTGTTCTGACAAATGCTTCCTCCGTTCTGGCTTGTATCAATAATACGGGTCCCGGCTTTGAGGCGGTAGGCGCCACCTGCAACTACGGCGGGCTTGGGATTCTTTCCAAGTGCGTCCTGATTTTCGATATGCTGGCGGGACGCTTGGAGTTTTTCCCCATTCTGGTTCTGCTTCGTCCGGGCTCCTGGAAAAGAGAATAAGAAGAGGGACATCGCTTTTTGGTTCTTCAAATAAAAAATAAAAAGCCGCTTGCGGATTTCCGCAAGCGGCTTTTTGTATGGGAAAAATATCAGAAATTGCTAAGCAGGTATGCCTCTGCCTCGGCGCACCAGAGTCCCTTGTTCTTGGCAACCAGCTCCGCCAGCGTCGCAAAGCGGGCGTCCTTCTCGCCCAAGGCGGCGAAATCCGCAATGGCGGTCAAGGGCATATTGATGTGGGTGTAAATCAGCTTCTTACCGCCCTGAATGTGCGGCAGATTCAGCGTGGTGTCAATAGCGGCGTCAATACCGCCAACGTGGGTCACCATCACCGCAGGGTCGATGCGTCCCTCGCCAATCAGACGGACGATGTCCTTCATATCCTCGGGGGTGCTGCCGCTGGTGCCTGCGTAGTGGTGCTGGGTGTAATGGACGTTGTAGAAGTTTACCGTGGCGCTGAAGGCCTTGTCCATAGGACCCGCAAAGAAGTTCAGACAGCCGTCAAAGCCGAGAATGGCGTCCCCTAATTCCACAACGGCGGGAACGGGGGCGTAGACGAATACGTCGTCGTAGCCCTTGCCCTCGGTGAAGCCCAACAGGGTATCCTTGTCGGAGGTGTTGGCGAAAATCAAGGTGATGCCTCTCTTTTTTGCCTCGGCAGGGCTGAAAATCTCCTCGGCGCGGCGAAGCCTTTGCTCGTCAAGGTCGGTGATAACCACCAAGGAGGGGGTCACATCCCCGTGCAGGGCAATATCAATAGCCACAAGGCCCATAGGACCGCAGCCTGCTAAAATAGCAACCTTGCCGCCCTCCTTGATGTTGACAACAGGCAACAGCGCCTCGTCTAAGTGGTAGTTTGCCTTGTAGCCGCGCAAAACGCAGGAGGCAGGCTCAATGAGCGAGCCCTTGAAGTAGGCGTCGCTCTGGAGCTTAATCAAAAAGCCGTTTTGAATGATATGCTCGTATACAACGGAGTAGGTGGACACGCCGCCGATGTCGTGGAAGGAGTAGCCGATGGTCTGGTGACCGCCCAGGTAGCTCAAAACGGGAGGGATAATCACCTTCTCGCCTACCTTGTACTCGTCCTTCCAGGTGTCGCCTACCTCTACTATCTCGCCGCAGAACTCGTGACCGATAATAACGGGGTTTTCCGCTACGTTGTCGGGCACACGCAGGTGCTTGGCGCCCTGCATCGCTGTCTTGTAGGTAGACATACAAACGCTGTCCGAAATGATTTTAATCAGAATTTCGCCGCTTTGGAGGGTGGGAAGGGTAAATTCCTCCAAGCGCAAGTCCTTTTCGCCGTACAGGCGCACTGCTTTGGTGTTCATCGCTGTATTCCTTTCTTGCTTGGCGTCGGGGTTCTCTTATACGCGGCCGTTGCTACCGAAGACACGAATCTTGGTGCGAATGGCTTCCTTCATCTTCACCCGCGCCTCCTCAAAGACGAATGCGGGCCAGGTGGAGGGGTTCTTGATGGAGTTGAGCTTGTTCTTCAAGCCCTCGTTCATCGCGCCGACCACGTCGGAATAAATGTTGATTTTGGTGATACCGTGATGAATAGCGGTCTGCATCTGGTCGTCGGGGGTGCCACTGCCGCCGTGAAGCACTAAGGGGCGGTCGCAAACGGCAGTAATCTCGTCCAAGCGGTCAATACGCAGGGTGGGGGTCTTTTTGTATACGCCGTGGGCGGTGCCAATGGCAACTGCCAAAGCGTCCACGTCCGTCATCTCTACGAACTTGATAACCTCGGCGGGCAGCGTCAGGGTGTCCTCGGGGTCCTCGTTCTCCACGGAATCGTTTTCGTTGCCAACCATGGCGTTTCCAACGTGTCCAAGCTCAGCCTCTACGGTGACGCCGTTTGCGTGGGCATAGTCGACTACTGCCTTGGTCATAGCGGCGTTCTCGGCAAAGGGAAGCGCCGAGCCATCGTACATCACGGAGCTGAAGCCTGCCTCTACCGCCGCCTTGATGTCCTCCATATTGGTGGCGTGGTCCAGATGCAGACAAACGGGAACGGTGTAAAACTCGGAAGCGGCGCGCACCATCGAGGACAAGAGGGGAAGACCCTTGCCCGCCAAATCCACGCCCAGCATCATCAACAGGGCAGGGGAGCGCTCCTCCTCGCACACGTCCAGCACCGCGCGCATCATTTCGTAGTTGCTCACGTCAAAGGCGGGAATGGCGTAATGATGCTCCTTGGCGTGTCCGAGCATCTCCTTCATGGTAACTAACATATTTTTTCTCCTTGCACTATGTATTTTGAGTGGTTGACATTTTGGTAATGTCCTGTTATAATTATAGCATTCAAACATTTCGAAATCAAGATATGTTCGAAATGTTTGCAAATAAACGATTTTTCAAACAAAAAGGAACAAACGGGTATGGAGTTAGAGGGACGGAAAAAGGAAATAATGGCGCTGCTGTACGAGCGGGGCAAGGTGTCGGTGGGGGAGCTTTCCCGTACACTCTACGTGTCGGAGATGACGGTGCGACGGGATTTGACCGAGATGGAGAAGGACGGCTTCCTTCGCCGCTATCGAGGCGGCGCGGTTTTGAAAATCAACGAGGGAGAAATGCCCATCTCTCAGCGCTTTTTGCTTGGCAAAAGCGAAAAGGAGGAGCTGTGCCGACGGTGCGAGGGATATTTACGGGACGGAATGACCGTCTTTATTGATAGCTCCTCTACCTGCCAGTACGTGATACCCCTGGTCGCCAAGCACCAGAATATGACCATCGTCACCAATTCCGTCAAGGCGATTCTGACGGCAGGGAGCCTGCATATCCCCGCCATTCTTATCGGCGGCGAATATTACGAGCAGGATATGTGCTTAGTGGGCTCTATTGCCGAGGAGAACGTGCGGGAGCTGAACGTGGATATTGCCTTTTTCACCACCGCCGCCTATTCCGAGGAGGAGGGGGTCATATCGGATTTTGACCTGCGCCAGACGGCTATCCGCAAGCTGCTGATGAAAAACGCCAAGGAAAGCATCTTCCTCTTTGAAGCCCACAAGCTGCACAAGCGGCTGCTCTATACCCTCTGTCGCAAGGAGGACGCCACCGCTATTATCACGGCAGAATAAAAAGAAAAGCACTTATGACAAGAACTGTTTACATAAGTGCTTTTTTATTTTCGGGAAAATCAGCCCTCTTGGGGGTCTTGGAGAGGCTGGGGCGCTTCGCCCGGATTCATACGCTTGTAGAGAATATGGGCGACCAGAAGTGCCAAGACGCCTGCTGTCAGCTTGCCTACTATCATCGGGAAAATATAGGAGGCGTCAAACGCCATCGTAAACGCCAGATGTCCCGCAAAGGTAAAGGCGGCGGAAATCAGGAAGGCGGCGTTATATACCGTTCCCTTTTTGTCCATCTTGCCCATCATTTCAAAGGTGGGCATACTGGTGGCAAGGGTGGAGAGCAGTCCCAAGGCGGAGGTTTCGTTGATTTGCAGCTTGCGGCTGGCAAAGCCCAGAGGCTTGGCAAGCACTTTGCCCACCAGGAACAAGAGAGGGAACGCGCCCGAAATCACCGCCGCGGCGTTGACGCAAATCATACTTGCCTCCTCTAAGGAAGCAAAGGCGGGGACGATTTCCCATTTTGTCAGATACTCGATAACGCCAAGCACCAGCCCCACGGTGATAAGGGCGTTCATCAAAAAGCCCAGCCACTCGAAGATTTTGACGCAGACGTTTGGGCAGAGGTAAAGCCCCACCGCCACCAGGGCGGCAAAGAGAAAGAGGGGCAAGAGATTCAAAAGAAGCGCTAAAACGGGAATGCCGCAGACTAAACCTGCCACAAAGCTGCCGAAGGGAATGGTCACAATGCCGCAAAGAAAGCCCGTCAGCATATCCTTGTGGTGGGATTTTGCCACCACGTTAAGGGAAACGGGAATGGTGTAGGAAATGGTGCAGCCCATCATAGAGGACACCACTAAGCCGTTGAAGCCCCCAAGCAACGGGTCCTTGGCGATGCTTTGGGACAGGGAGGCGGCGCCCATATCGTTGGCAAAGAGAGAGGCGGGAATAATCGAGGGGTCAATGCGAAAGACGGAATAGAAAAAGTCAAAGAAGGGGGCAAGCAGCTGGGCTAAGAAGGGAGATATGACTATCATACCTATCATAGAGAGCGCCATAACGCCCAAAAGCATAAAGCCCTTTTCAAATTCCTTTCCCAGCCCCAGCCTGTTGCCAAAGATGCGGTCGATGGCGCCGAGTGCCGAGAAGCAAAGCATAACGACGGTAATTGCGTTCATTGTAAACAGTTCTTTACAAGCCGAGGCTTATAAAGCGCGGCTCCTTTCAGATAAACTCCTTGAGCTTCATAGGGACAAAGCCCTCTTTTGTCAGAATGTAGACGGAATCGAAGCCGTGCGCCTCCAAATAGAGAGCCGACTCCTTGAAGTGACAGGTTAAGTCCTCCTTGGCGTGACAGTCGGAGGTGATAACCGCCCCAAGCCCCAGACGGCGGCATTCGTCCACCAAGAAGGGAGCGGGATAGGGGGAGGTGCGGTAGCCGCGGGCAATGGCGCCCGTGTTGACCTCGAAAAGGGGAATGGAGCTTGCCAGGGTCCGCAGAGAGTCAAGCGCCGCCTCGCGGTAGAGGGGGGACTCGGTATCAAAGAAGGGAACCTTCTCGGCGTGCTTGGTTACCAGGTCAAAATGCCCGATAATGTCAAAGCTTCCGTACCGGGGAAGCAGCGCCGCCTGGCGGTAGCACTCCACGGCGTAGGCAAGCCCGTTGCCGTTAAAATAGGTATCAATGACGGAGCCGACCTCCTCGGCGCTTCTGTCAAAGCCCACCTTCTTGCCGTCAATATCCAGGTAGTGG
This sequence comes from Clostridia bacterium, assembly GCA_017467085.1. Taxonomy (GTDB): domain Bacteria; phylum Bacillota; class Clostridia; order Oscillospirales; family CAG-272; genus UBA1740. Next base: position 34,391 of record JAFTSW010000053.1, read on the forward strand.
CAGGAGCCTATGAGATAATCGTAGCCCACGAGGGGTACCTCGGAGTACATTTCCATCTCCAAGCCGCAGAAAATATCCAGCCTGTCCCCGTATTTCTCCTTCAAGCGGAGAATTTCCTTTTTATATGCCTCAGTGCCCTCCAGGCTCATAGAGCGCGAAGGGGCAAAATACATATAAGAGTGCCCCGAAAAGCCAAGGGACTGCACGCCGTGCTCGATGGCGTACAGTACCAGCTCCTCAGGGGTATCCTTTCCGTCGCAAAAGGCGGTATGTAAATGTAGGTTTTGCGTATACATAGGGTTGCTCCAAAAATCAGGTTACTTCAAAGAAATGCTCTACCACCAGGCTTCCTGCCGCCAAAACGGCGCTATCCATACGGGAGAGCAGAACCTCCACGCTTTGCTTGGTGATAACCTTGTCCTTCAGCTTCTTGGAAATGGCAGTCGCCAGCGCCTCGCCCTTGTATACCAGGTCGCCGCCGATGACGACGGTTTGCAGGTCAAAGAGGTTAATAGCGCTTACCAAGGCGACGGAAAGATATTCCGCTTCCTTTTCCACCAGCGCCTCGGCGTCCGCATCCATTGCCTCCTGCCAGGAGGAGAACGCGGTGCCCTCCAGAATGTTGGGGATGGAGGCGTAGCATTCTAAGCACCCGCGGTTGCCGCAGTTGCATTTTTTGCCCTGGTAATCAATAGAGATATGCCCGATTTCGTTGCCAAGCCCCTTCTTGCCGCGGTACATCGTTTCGTTGAAGATGCCGCCGCCAACGCCGTCGTTGACTAAGAGGGAAATATAATGGGTCTTACCCACGCAGCAGCCAAAGTGGCATTCGCCAATGGCGTACGCCGTTGCCACGTTTTCCACGTAGCAGGGCATATGCAGCTGCTCGGACAGCACCGTCAAATCCACGTTGTGCCAGGCGGTGAAGCGAGGGGGCGTTAAAATTTTCTTGTTGCGATAGTCCACAGGACCCGGGGCGGTGACGCCAACGCCGCGAATAAGGGCAGGGTCAATGCCTAACTCCTTGATATCCGCCTTCACCGTTTCCACTATCTGGGAAAGCACCTCGCGGGGGGTCATGGTGTGAGTAGCGAAGCGCTTTTTTATCAGCACCTTGCCCGACAGATTGAGAATACCAAGCTCACAATGGCGACGGGAAATATTGACGCCAACGGCGTACAGAGAATCGCCCGCAATCCTTAAGAGAATGGGACGGCGACCGATAGCCGACTGCTGGGCGCCGCATTCGTACACCAAGCCCTCCGCCAACAGCTCGTCAATCAGAACGGTGATGGCTGCCTTGGTCAAGCCCGTTGCCTTGGCAAGAGCGGCACGGGAGCAGGGGTTTTCGTATATGGTGCGCAAAATCAGCTTTTTGTTTTGCTCCTTCATCAGAAGCGCGTTGGTTGCGTGTTTCAATATATTCCTCTTTCTGCCGCCCTGAGGCTATCACTGGCAAAGATTGTCATACATCTAAAATTGTAGCATACCCGACCCGACTTGTCAAGAGGAATAGGGACTTCCACCCACAAAAGAAGGCGAAAAAAATTACTTTTTCACGAAAAAAGAGAGCCTTGGCGCGCCAAGGCTCTTCTGTATGGGATTTATGCAAAAATATAATCGAGCAGCTTTTCGTATTCGGAAAAGTCGGGGATGATGACGGAAGCCCCTGCCTGCAAAAGGCGGCCTCTCTTCCAATCGTCCACCTCGCCGCTGCGGTTCGCCTCGTCCGTGGCAACGCCCACGGTGTAGCCGCCGATGTTGGCAACCAGCTCAATTTCCACGTACCCGTCGCCAAAGGAAATCAGCTCCTCGGGACGCAGCTTGCCCTCGTTGATAAGGGAATTGATAACCATTTCCTTGGAGCAGTCGGTCATATAATCGTGGGCGCCGTAGATGTGCCCGTCAAACGCCTTGTCGAGTCCCAGAAGGCTTGCCTCGTACAGAACGTCCTTTTCGTCGGTGCCGCTGGCAAGATAGCAGGAAATGCCGCGCTCCTTTAAGGCATTGACAAACTCAATGCAACCGGGAACCACCATATCGGCAGGGGCGTACTTGCCGCTTTTGAGCCCCTCTATTCTGTCCTTGGTGTGAATGGAAAGACGGCGCAGGTACTCCCGCTTGTATTCCATAGGCTCCACAAAGGCGCCGCCGCGCTTGACGACCTCCTCGGTGAGCTGCATACACTGGAAAATGGTCTGCTTGCCCGTCAGAATGTCCACGAAGTCCCGTACGATACGGGGAATGTCCTCCATTTCCTCGGGGGCGGCAACCTCGGACAGCACCTCAATAAAATAAGGCACCATAATCTCCTGCCAGCCGCTGCGAATGAGGCTGACCGTTCCGTCAAAATCAAAAAGGGCGGTTTTGAAATGGGGCTTCTCCAAGGGCTTGACAATTTCCATATTCCACATATGCGTTTCTCCTTATACCAGATGATTAAATGAATGAACTATCTTTTGTATTGTAGCATAAAAGTATGGACTTGTCAAGAGAATGGGGCAACGCATCGAGAAAAATCCGCAGATGCGGGTTTTCTCATATCCAATTGCCGCAAAGCGGCAATAGCTCGAATTTGTCAAAGGCAAATATATCAAGTGGACGTTGGCGCAACGCCAACGTCCACATCTCGACAAAATTCTTCATACCCGTCAGGGCAATTCATTGCGCTCTGCCCTTGGCGCAACGCCCTTTACTTCTTTCCTTTGCCGCCGATGGCGTTGGTGATAACGTCCACAAGGGGCGAGAGGGCGCCGCCAATGACGAAGGCAAGCCAGGTAATGTGCCAGGCGTGGGTGGTGAAGCTGACGGTGAGATAGATAGCCACGATAAGGCACCAATACAGGGTATCGATGCTTTCCTTCAAGCGGCTCTTTTCCTTTTCGCCCTCGGCAAACTCGCCCTCCTTCAGGAGGCGTTTGACGGCTTCGTTCTCCACGCCGCAGCGGATAAAGAGGAAAACGCCAATGGCAACCAACAGAAGCAGCACGCCGACTGCCGCTGCCGTCAGCATATCGTTTTGCATAAAGGTGGAGAGAATCAGCGGAACGGGCGAAAGCACGCAAAGGCAAACGGCAACCACGTTGCCGAGAATGTAGCCGCCGCGGGCGGCGTCCCGTTGGTCTGCAAGGGCGTCCTTGACGCCTGCGGCAAGAATAAACTCGCCTTTTTCAATAAAGCGGTAGGCTTCTCCCTTCAAGCCGCTGTATACGAACATAGCCACGGCAATTGCCACCAGCAGGAAAAGGGCAATAAAGCCCACCACCCCTGCCACCGTTTCGGTGAGCATCGGGGAGGGAAGCGAGGCGGCGGCGCCAAGCAAAATGAGCGCAACGGGGGAGAGAATACAAAGAAGAGTGGCGAAGCCGATTTGCACGGCGGCGCGGCGCCGTCCTGCCAGATACGCCTCTGCCTCCTCGCCCGTCAGCCGCCGAGGTTCTGCCTTGGGGGCGGCGGTGTCCTCCGCCTCCTCCTCTACGGACTCCTTCAGAAGATAATCGGTAGAAACCTCAAAAAGGGCGCTGAGCTGTAAGAGCTTTTCCAAATCGGGAAGCGCCTGTCCGCTTTCCCACTTGGAAACCGCTTGTCTGGAAACGCCCATCTTGTCGGCAAGCTCCTCCTGGGACCAGCCCTGTCTTTTCCGCAATTTGATAATTTTTTCAGCCGTTGTCATGTCTGTAACCTTCCTTTCAGTATAAGCTAAGCCTTTTTCGGTATAGGCGGCGTCTGGCTATCGTCTGCAAGAGAAAACCAAAGCTCTTGCCTTTCCTTGCACCCCTATTATAGCACAAAACTTGGTTGCGTGCAACCAACCGCCACCAATCATTTTGTCAACCGCAGGTTGCGAAATGCAAAAAACGCCCCTTTTCGGTGACTCTACGCAAAAAAACCGCCCGTGCAAGTCGCACGGGCGGCAAATTTTTAACCGTCAAGGCTCGTCAAAACCAACCTTAGCACCGATAAAGGCGAGAATGTTATCTACGGTAAAGAGGTCCTTGTTCAGAATGAACACGTCAACACAGGTATCGTAGTCCGACTGTATCTTGTTCAAGTCGGCGGCGTTGACCGCTACCGAAACGGTGACGCCGTTGGCGTCCTTGACATCCTTGGTAAGGTCGCTGTACTTTTCCTCCTGCACGAACAGCATGGGCACCTGTACGGCGTGCTGGACGTATTCGTCCTTGGCGCTGTCATAGGAGTAGAAATACTGGGTGCGGAACTCAATGTCAAAGCGGCGGGAGAACATCTTAGCGCCGATTCCACCGAAGTTGACGGTTTCCCAAGCCGTAGAGGAGCCGTTGATATAAAGCATAGCGGGAGTGGTTTCCTCCTCCCCGTTGGCGCCTTCTGTGGTAGTTGCGGGAATGTACTTGATGGAGTTGATGCCGCTAATCATATCCAGGTCAAACCAAAGGGTATTATAAGTAGCGGTTTTGCCGAGAATGGTCATTTCCTCTCGCACCTCATAGCCCAAAAGCTTGCCCGTGGCGGTCTTGTATACCTCGCTGATATAGCCCTTGAAGCCAATCATTCCGTCTGCCTTGTTGCCAACGGCGGTAACGTAGGAGTCGGTGATGTAGAAATCAGCGGCGCTGGCAACCTCTACGGAGGAAACGGTAAGGTATTCATAAATGTGTCCCGTCACGTCCCCGTTTGCTGCCTGCTGCATAGAGAAATATGCGCGTCTGACGCCAAGATATTTGATGGCAAACTCATAGCTGTTCGGTGTCATCACATAGGTCAGCGCATTGGCGTCGCCCAGCTGTATGCGCACGGTTTTGGTTCCCGTAGTAACGTCCATAGCAAGGGCGATTTGCGCCGCTGCCTCGCCAATGACAGGGAAGGTTGCGGTATAATCCAAAACATAATAGAGAATTCTGCCGTCAAAGTCAACGGTTACGTTGTAAATACCGTTGGCAAAGGCGTGGTGCGCCGTGTCAGCAGGGTTTTTGTCGATGTAGTTGTTGAAAATGGTGATAGAGGAGGAAGCTACGGTTTCCACAACCGAAAGCGCATTGAAGAAAACGCTGGACTGGCTGATGTTCTCTAAAACCATATTCCACTGCTCGCCAAAGCCGTGGCTTTCAATAGCGGAAACGTTCACAAAGCTCGAGTAATCGGGTGAAACGTCCGAGGGAGAAACGAGGTTAGCGGCATAATCGGGACGCATAGCCTCCGGAACGTATTTGTAGGGGTTCAAGGTGTAGCCGCTCAACAGTGTCCGCAGGTAAGCCACAATATCCACCGTTTCATTCCACGCCGCATAAAAGGTTGTAGGTGCGGTGATGGGCTTGGAAAAATCGGCAGGGGTTTGCAGAGAAGCATCGGTAAACCAGCCAACAAAACGATGGTTTTTATAAGAAGGCTTTTCGGGACAGGTTGCCAGAGAGCCGCTTGCCACCGTTTGAGAAGGAACCGCAGAGCCGCCGTTGGAAACGAAGGAAACGGTAAAGGTGGTAGTGGTCGAGTCGCCACCCTCGGTGTTTCCACCGCCCTGGGTGTTGTCGCCACCCTCGGTGTTTCCGCCGCCCTGGGTATTGTCGCCACCTTCGGTGCTTCCACCGCCCTGGGTGTTGTCGCCACCTTCGGTGCTACCGCCGCCCTGGGTGCTGTCGCCACCTTCGATGTTTCCACCGCCTTGGGTGCTGTCGCCACCCTCGGTGCTACCACCGCCTTGGGTGCTGTCGCCACCCTCGGTGCTGCCACCGCCCTGGGTGTTGTCGCCACCTTCGGTGCTGCCGCCGCCCTGGGTGTCGTTGCCACCCTCGGTGCTGCCGCCGTCCTCGGTGGAGCCTCCGCCTTCATTTCCGCCGCCTTGACCGCCGTTGCAGGCGATTAAGACGAGGGATAACAGGCATACGAATAAAAGCAATAAGATTTTTTTCATTGTTTTTGCTCCTTTTTATAGTTTATTAGTCTAAGGGGTCCTTGAAGCTTTCGTAAAGCGCAAAGGGATACACGAATACAGAGCAGACCATACCGAGCGCAATTGCCAACGCGCCGAACAAAAGGCTGATGAGCGTGCTGATAATCCAAAACAGGACCTTTACGCCGATGAGGAACAGACATCCGTCAAGGCTCAGCTCAAAAATGATACCGGGCATACGGACGAAGCCCCACCTGAATACCGTTGCGACCATTCCACCCACAAAATTGTTGCACAGAATGATGCAGGAAATCAGGGTGAACAGCAAAATGCCTGCCACAATGAAGAAGAGAATGTTAGAAAAATCCTGGGTGTTTACGCCTACGGCGATGCCGATGCCAATGGAAAGGGCGCAGGCAAGCCCACCCCAAACAAAAGAATGCGTTCTTAATGACATAGTGGAAAACTCCTTTGGAAAAATAAGATTGCACCACTATTATACACCCATAGGTGATAAAAGTCAACCTATAAGTGATTAAAAAATAAACCCATAGGCGATATAATCAAGGTATAAAAGGGTGAGAGGTGTTGCTATGGGTGATGAGAAGCTATTAAAGGAAATGGGTGTACGCATTGGGGAAAGACGGCGAGAGCTGCATTTTACCCAAGAGCTTCTGGCAGAGAAAATGGACGTTTCCGTCCAGATGATTTCTAATCTGGAGCTGGGCAAAAAAGCAATTCGCCCCGAAAATTTGATTAAGCTCTGCGACGTGCTTGGCGTCAGCGCCGACTATATTTTGCGTGGCAACCGCTCGGACGGAGAGCTACACAGCTTTATGGAAGCGTTTTCTGCTTTATCCTACGAGAAGCAAAGATTGCTCGAAAGTATCGTTGATACCTGGAAATAAAAAAGCCCCAAAGGGGCAAAAAAGCAGCCTTTCGGCTGCTTTTTATAGAGAAGGGGCTGTCCGCTTGGACAGCCCCTTTGGGTTTTTAGTTGATTTTGGGAAGGCTTGCGGCAGCCACAGACTGACCGACGCGGCGGCTCTTCTCATCGGGAAGAGCGATGCTGATTTTCTCTGCCAGCTCGGGGAACTCGGCGGCAAGCGCCTTCTTGGCGAAATCGAGAACGATGTTTCCACCCTCACCGGAGGAAACTCTGCCCAGAAGCAGCACGTGCTTGATATCGTAGAACATAGCGTAGTATGCAACGGCATAGCCGAAGTAAACGCCGATGGTTTCGTAAATCTTGCGGGCGCCCTCGTGACCCTCCAGCATCAGACCCTGCACAACCTTCAGCTTTTCAGCGGGGCTGAGAGCGGGGTCAAGCTCGATGCCTGCGGCAGGAGCCAGCTTGATAACGGAATCCTGGGAGAAATACTTAACGCCGCAGCCGTAGTCGCCAGACCACTCGTCTACCATAGCGTTCTTGTTGAAGTCAACGGGAACGAAGGCAAGCTCGTTGAGCCAGCCGGTGATGTTGCCAGCCATATCCACGTAGCCGCCTGCTTCGCTGGTACCCATAGCGATACCGAGAATGCCGTTGTCCTCCAAGGACATAGCACCTGCCAGCGCCGTTACGTCACCGTCATTGGCAACCTCAACGGGGATTTCGCAGCCAAGCTCACGGCCCAGCTCTGCGGCAACGTCGAGATACATGTTCTTAACGTGCTTTTCAAAATCCTCATCGGAAACCTTCAGGAAGAGGGAGGCAATCATAATCTTGTTGTCTACGTAAACGCCTGCGGAGGAAACACCGATGCCGTCTACACGGGGCATATGGGAAGCCGCCGTCTTCATAGCGTCTAAAATTCCCTCGTAGTGGTACTTGGGGTCGGAGTTGGTCTTAGGGAACCAAACAACCTCCTCGGAGTACACAGGCTCGCCGTCAATAACGGCGCTGACCTTACGGTCGCTTCCGCCTGCGTCAAAGCCGATGCGGCAGCCTGCCAGGTGTCTGCCAACGGGCTCAGCCGCCTCGTTCTCGGCAGGGGCGTTCTCCAAGGAAACCACGGAAACCTCGAAGGGACGCTCGTACACTCTTGCCATAAAGCCACGGTCAAACTCACGCAGACCGCCGAAATCGTACGCCGCCTTGATTTTGTTGCCAATCACGTCGGAGCCCGCGATAATAACCTTGTAGCCGCCGCGTACCCACAGAAGGGACTTGACAACACGCTCCACAACGTCGAAGTTCTCGTCGTCGTGACCCGTGCCATCGGCAAATACGGTCATTTCGTAGGTGGAAATATAGCCCTTGTTTCTCTCAATTCCAATTACAATCTTTTGGCCGCCCTCTTTCTTGGCTCTTGCGTCAAAGTCCTTCAGAACCAGCGCCATAGGCGTATAACCAAGGTCAAGGGGTGCAATCGTCTTAAGCTTCATAAATCGTGTTACCTCTCTTTATTGTTCTCTTGATATTGAATACTTCGTCCGCAATGATAATGTCGGCGTCATAGCCTGCCAAAAGGGCGCCCTTGCCCTCTGCCTTGATGGCGCGGGCGGGGTTGTAGCTTGCTGCCGCAACCACCTCGGGAACGCTCAAATCCGTGTTTGCCAGCACGTTACGCACGGCAACGTTCAGCTTGAGGACGGAGCCCGCAATAGTGCCGTCAGCCAGGCGGCACTCGATGCCCTTCAGGAAGATGGGCTGACCGCCAAGGTCATACTCGCCGTCGGGCATACCGCCAGCTCTGGTGCAGTCGGTGATAAGGCAAAGCTTGCCCGGCTTCTGCTTGGCGATAATGGAGAATACACCGGGATGGATATGGAAGGTGTCGCAAATCAGCTCAACGGTAACGTCGGTGGACAGGGCAGCGCCCACAACACCGGGGTCACGGTGCGCCAACGCCGTCATAGCGTTAAAGAGGTGCGTTGCGTGACCAACGCCGTCCTTTACAGCGGAAACGGCTTCCTCAAAGCCTGCGCCCGTGTGTCCCATAGAAATGAGAATGCCCGTCTTTTCGGCAGCCTCCTTAATGGCGGCGTGCCCCTCGTCCATTTCGGGCGCCAGGGTGACGATGCGGATGATATCCTGGTTATCGATAAGGAACTGAGCATTGGGCTTCTGAATGTTTTCTTCCTTTTGCGCGCCCTTCTTGGAGGGGTTGATGAAGGGACCCTCGGCGTGCACACCGAGAATTTCGGCGCCGCCCCAGGTCTTGGACTCCTCCTTCAAGGAACGGACGGCGTTCAGCGCGGCGTCAATTTCTGCCTGGGATACGGTCATCGTGGTGGGCAGGAAGCTGGTAACGCCGTTTTCAGCCACGCCGTACGCCATCTTTCGGATGCCCTCGGGCTTGGCGTCGGAGGTGTCCTCGTTGAGATATCCGTGAATATGGATATCCACAAGGCCGGGCGCTATGTAATTGCCTTCCGCATCGATGACGGCCGCATCGGCGGGAACGGACTCAACAAGACCGACAATCTTTCCGCTTTCGCTGTCAAAGGCAAGCGCTTTGCCCTCAACAACCGAATCGGGAAGGACGATTTTACCGTTGGTAATGTATGTCAATGCCATAGTAAAATAACTCCTTTTTTTCTAAATTTTTTGTCATTATAAGTATAACAAACCAAGCCTCGTTTGTTGTGAATTTTCTGTGAATTTTAAGGGCAACTGCTTTATTTTTTATGCCTTTCGTGGTAGCATAATTTCAGTATAACCAGCGAAAAAGAATGGAGATTGCTATGTATATTGTTAGCGCGGCTATGGAGAAGGGCGAAGCGAGAGCTGCCCTGTATGACGGGGCGTATACGCTGCTTGTGAAAAAAGAGGGCAAGGACCTTGCGAAGCTTTCGAAGGAGCTGCTTGCCGAAGGAGGCGTTGACGCCTCTGCCGTTGCCTACGTTGGCGCTGCTACGGATAATGCCGAGGGCTCTCCCGAATGCTTTGCGGCAGAGCTTGAAAAGAAAATCGGTATCAAGTGCTACGGCACCTCCCTGATGAGCGCCAAGGCGTTAGGCGAAGCATACCTGGCAAATGACGTTGGCGGCTTGGTGCTGCTGGAGATTGACGACTTCGTCAAGAGCGGTATCGTTATTGACAAGAAGGTATATGCAGGCGTCGCGCAGTTAGGCGGCAAACTGGGGCATTTGACCGTGCAGCACGGTGGCTATCCCTGCGCCTGCGGCAGAACAGGCTGCTTTGAGGCATATGCCGCCAACAGCGGCGTAAAGCGCATTGCCAAGGATGCGGGCGTAAAGGAGGCTGACTCCTTGACGGTGACGGAGCTTTTTACCCTGAATACCCCCGAGGCGGAAAAGGCGAAGAAGGTGTATACCGACTATCTTGCCTGCGCCATTACCAACGTTATCAACCTGTTCCAGCCTAACGAGCTGGTGTTGGACGGTCCCTTCACCCAGGTGGGAGATGCTTTGATGAAGCCGATGATGGAGTTCGTTCTCCGTGAGCAGTACACCCGTAGCTCTCCCGATAAATGCGCCGTCCGATTCCCCAACAAGGAAGAGGACACCGCGCTTCTCGGCGCCGCCCTTTTGGGAAGATAAATGGCGTGCGCCAAAGGCGCAACGCATTTCATTCAAAAAGGAACAGACAAAAGTCTGTTCCTTTTTTATTTGTATAGGATATCAGCCGCGAATGACCGAAACAAGCAGGCAGATATTTACAATAGCCAGGACAATGGGAATTAACCATATCAGAAATCCTAAAGATGACAAAGCAAAGATGGAAAGGATATACGTTATAAAGGCGGAGCCGAAGAAGTTTTCGAAGAAGCCGCCTGATATGGTTTTGCTCAAATCGATGCTGTCCTTGGATATGGAAAGCGTATAGCTTCCGTCCCAATACGTGTCAAACACCTCTGCGCTCATTGAGAAGAGATAAGAAAAAGTATACAGAACAGCGAGGTAAATCGCATATTCAAATACAATACCCGGCTCCGCATCTTTGGCGTTAGGAAGAATGAGCCCGACAACGAAGGAACCAATGGCAACCAGAATCCCCGCGATTCTGCTATATAGGGGATGGTGGAAAACCGCTATAATGAGCTTCACGAGAAGAACGACCAATATTATTCCTACAATGGCGACTATCCACGCAACCGGCAACGGTAAACTAGAAAGGAATTCTCTCATTTTATAGCTCCTATCGTCTGTTATTTTTGTTTGCGCATATATTGTAACACAAATGTGTTCAATTGTCAACATATGTATTCAATAAAAACAGGCAGAAACAGTACAATATTCTTGAGGTGATGAGTATGCTGCAAGAATATCTGGATTCTGTAATCGTTGGCGAATCTATCGCATATTTCCGTCGGAAGAAAAATGCGTCGCAAGAGGTTTTAAGCGGACTTGCCGATATCGGCAGAACGCATCTGAGCGCCATAGAACGAGGCACGCGCAAGCCGACGTTGGAAACGCTTTACCGTATTAGCTGCGCTTTGAACGTGAAAATGAGTGAGATTGTGACGGATATTGAAAAGCGGCTTGAGGAAGCCAAGGACCGCAGATAGTGTGTTATCTTCGTGGCACATATAGTGGGGCTTGTCGGGTAAGAGGGCTTTTCAAGGCTTCCAAGGAAGCCTGCAAGCTAAGCGATTACAAATAAAGAGATAAAAAAGCAGACACACAAGAGAAAAATCTTGTATGTCTGCTTTTTTTACGGATTGTCGGAGGGGGCGTGGCCGAAAAAGGCGGTGTAATTCCGATAAAAGGTGGTGTAGTCCCCGAAGCCGCAGCTTCGGCAGACCGAGGAAGCCTTTTCCCCTGAAAGAAGCCTTTTTTGTGCCAGCAAAAGCCGCTTTTCCAGAATGTATTTTTTTGGCGTTTGGTGCAGCTCCTGTCTGAACAGCCGAAACAGGTAGCTTTCGCTGATAAACAGGTGCGCGGCGATTTCCTTGATGCCAGACACGGTAGAAAGGTTCTCGTTGGTGTATTTCAGCGCCTCCGAAATCAAGGGGGAGAGGGGCGTGGTTCTTGGGGAGGTGGGCTGAGGAAACAGAGAGATATAATAAAACAGCTCCGACAAAAGATGAGGGAGAATTTTTTCAAAGGTTTTGCTGTCGCTGCTCTGGCGGTATAGGTCGCACCGCTGGAATATGCTGTCCGCAATACCGTTTTCCGCAAGGCTGAGAACCTCTATGTCCTCACCGAGTCTGTCAATCCCCTCTACTCCGTGACGCTCGGGGTCAAAGAGGATACCGTAGCGCTCGTATCTGGCAGGGGCATCAATTTGGATAAAATGGTATTGGTAGGGGCGTATCAGAATGAGGTCGCCTCTTTTGAGCTTGTATTTTCTGTCCTCAATCACGTGGGTGGCGTCCCCGTCCAAAAAATACAGCAGCTCGTAAAGGTTGTGGGTATGGGCGGAATAGGTGTTACAGGGCAGGTTTTCGGAAACCTCGTGCTTGAAAAAGATTTTCTCGCTTGTCAGGATATAATCGTTCATACCGTTCCCCCTCTTTTCGTTGTTTCTATTTTATCATACTTGTTCATTTTTTGCAATATAAAATACAGGTTTTGCTATTTACTTTTCAAAAACCTTTTTGCATAATAAAGATAGAAAATCCCCAAAAGGAGAGGTGCTTATGAAAAAACTGAATCTTGCCATTATAGGCCAGGGAAGAAGCGGAAAGAACATTCACGGCAGCTATTATCGCAGTGAAGCCAACCAATACTATACGGTCAAATACGTGGTAGAGGCGGACGAGCGGCGCAGAAAAATTGCCGAGGCGCTGTACCCCGGCTGTAAGACGCTTGCCTCCTACGAGGCGCTATTTGAGGCAGAGGATATTGACCTTGTGGTAAACGCCAGCTATTCGGAGATGCACTATCCGATAACGAAGGCGCTTTTGCTTCACGGCAAAAACGTGCTGGTGGAGAAGCCCTTTGGACGCTCTCGCTACGAGTGCGATGAGCTGATAAAGATTGCCAAGGAAAAGGGAGCCGTGCTGGCGGTGTTTCAGCAGACCTTTTTAGCGCCCTTTTATACCTTTGTGTATAACACCATCCGCCAGGGGCGCTTAGGCGAGGTCAAAGAGATAAGCATTCGGTATAATAGCCTTTCTCGCCGTTGGGACTGGCAGACCCTGCAAAAGAAATGCGCGGGCAGCGCCTACAATACAGGGCCCCACCCCATTGGAATGGCGCTGGGCTTTTTGGACTTTGACGAGAACGCAAGGGTGGTATACAGCAGGCTGGATACGGCATTGACCAGCGGCGACGCGGACGACTACGCAAAGATACTGATTGCCGCGCCTCAAGGCCCCCTGGTGGACATTGAAATCTCCTCGATAGACGCCTATTCCGATTACAATATCAAGGTACAGGGTACGCGGGGAACGCTGAAGGCAACCCCCCTCGCCTACAAGATGACCTATATTTGCGACGGGGAAAACCCCGAGCGCCCTGTTGTGGAGGGCTTCTTGCAGGATGGGGAGGGAAATCCCCTGTATTGCTCCGAGGAGCTGGTGAAGCACACGGAGGAAGAAAAATTCGGCGGCACCGCCTTTGACGTGGGGACGGCAAGCCTGTACGAGCAGCTATATTATAAAATAACGGAAGGCAAGGACATGACGGTTACCCCTGAAATGGCGGCGGCGATTATTTCGGTTATCGAAACGGTCCACGCGCAAAATCCGTTGCCCCTGCGTTATTGAGGGCAAGGACGGCTTAAGAGAGAAAGGAAACAAGCGGTATGAAAAAAATCGTCATACTGGGCTGTGAAAACTCCCACGCGGACGCCTTTTTGCGCTTCTTGCGTGAAAAGGAGGCGTTTTACGGGCTGCTGTCGGGCAAGGCGCAGACCGAAAGCTACGAGGCGTTTGCAAGCCCCGTATTCATTATGAACGCCATTGACCGTTCCTTGCGAAGCGGCAAGGAGGAGCTTGTGGGAAGGATGGAAATTTGATATGCGGCAGTTTAAGCTTTCTGCCTTTGCGGATGAATATGCGGATTCCTTTGAGGAGCAGCTACAGGGGCTGGGGCGGTTTGGTATCGGAAGCATTGAGGTGCGGTACCTGTTGGGAAAAAACGTGTCTCTTTTGGAGAAGGAGGAGGCAAAGGAAGCCAAGCGGCTGTTAGAACGCTACGGCGTTGGGGTGTCGGCTATTGGCTCGCCTCTTGGAAAGATAGGGTTAGACGGGGATATAGAGGCACACCTTACCGTGGCGCGCCGTGTTTTTGAAACGGCGCGGATTCTGGAAACGCCCTTTGTGCGTATGTTCAGCTTTTATGCCCCTAAGGGGGAGAGCATCACCGACAAAAGAGAAGAGGTGCTACGGGTATTAGAGCGCTTGGTTACCCTGGCGCGGGAGTACGGCGTTGTGCTTTGTCACGAAAACGAGGCAGCCATATATGGCGACGTCCCCCTTCGCTGCAAGGAGCTTATGCGGCATTTTCACGGGGAAATGAAATGCGTGTTCGATATGGGGAACTTCGTATTGGAGGGGGTAGAGCCCTACCCCGATGCCTACACGCTTTTGCAGGAGGATATTGCCTATTTCCATATAAAGGATGCGCTTTTTGCGGGGGCAGTCGTACCGGCGGGCAAGGGCGAGGCAAGCATAAAGGAGATACTTTCTGCCCACAGGGCATATGCCAAGGAGGACTTTTTCGTGTCCTTGGAGCCCCATCTACAAACCTTTTCGGGACTGAACGCATTAGTTGGTCGTCGCTTCCGGAACCCCTATCAGTATACAGACAAACAGGCGGCGTTTGCCGATGCGGTAACCAAATTTAAGGAGTTATTTGAATGAAGAGCTTACAAAAGGACCTTTTACGGGTGCAGATATACGAAACAAGAGGCGAAATGGGACGGGCCGCCGCCGCGGACATCAAGGCGTGTATGCTTTCACTTTTGGAAACCCGAGATGAGCTTCGTATGATTTTTGCCGCCGCGCCCTCACAAAACGAGGTGCTGGAGGCGCTTGTCACCGACAAGGACATTCCCTGGGAGAGGGTGAACGCCTTTCATATGGACGAATATATCGGACTTCCTGCCGATGCGCCCCAGGGCTTTGGCAATTTTCTTAAGGCGCATATCTTTGGGCTTGCGCCCTTCAAGAGCGTTTCCTATATTAACAGCACCGCCGAGGATGCCGAGGCGGAGTGCCTTCGCTATGCCGCTCTTTTGGCAGAAAAGCCTGTGGACATCGTGGTGATGGGCATCGGGGAGAATGGGCATATTGCCTTCAACGACCCGCCTGTGGCGGATTTTGAGGACAGGCAGGCGGTCAAGCCCGTGACGCTTGACGAAATCTGTCGCAACCAGCAGGTGAACGACGGCTGCTTTGCCAGCCTTGCCGAAGTGCCGAAAACGGCCATCACCCTGACCGTGCCCACGCTCTTGGCAGGGAAGCATCTTTTCTGCATCGTGCCTGCCAAGACCAAGGCAGGGGCAGTTTATGCCACCTTGACGGACGCCATTAACGAAAAATGTCCCGCTACCGTTCTGCGCCGCCACGAAAGCGCCGTTCTGTATCTGGATGCCGACAGCAGCGCGCTGCTATAAGATTGCGATGAAACGAATAAAATCCGATAAAATTATAGTAGATGACCGTATCCTTGACGGGTACGTGTATTTTGAGGGCGGCAGGATAGTGGAGCTGACCCAAAGGGAGCTACCCGTTTCCGAGGAATACGATATGACGGGCTATTACGTCAGCCCCGGCTTTGTGGATATACATACCCACGGCGGTGGCGGCTATCGGTTTGAGGGAAGCGTGGAGGAGATAATCGGCGGCTGCAATTTTCATTTGCGCCACGGGACCACCTCTATCTGTCCCACCGTATCTGCCGCGCCCCTTGCGGATATGGCGGCATCCGTTGCCAACGTGTGGGCGGCTATACAGGACAAACGGGTTAAGGGGACGCTTATAGGCGCCCATTTAGAGGGCCCCTATCTTTCCTTCAAGCAGGCAGGCGCCCAAGCCGCCTCCTTCTTGACGCCTCCCGACGCGGCGGCGTATATGCCCTTTTTGGAAAAATATGCGCCTGCTATTGCCAGATGGACCTACGCCCCCGAAAATGATAGGGACGGGCGCTTTGTACGGGCGTTGCAAAAGCACGGCATTGTTGCCTCTATGGGGCATACCGACGGGGTGTACGAGGATGCGGTACGGGCATATGAGGGCGGGTGCGAGCTGGTTACGCATCTTTATTCCTGCACCTCTACCGTCACACGGGAGCAGGGCTTCCGGCGGCTTGGCGTGATTGAGAGCGCTTATCTTTTGGACGGAATGAAGGTTGAAATTATATGCGACGGAAAGCACTTGCCCCCGGAGCTTATCCGCCTGGTTTACAAAATAAAGGGGGCAAAGAGCATTGCCCTTGTCACCGACAGCCTTGCCCTGGCAGGGACAGACAAGACGCACGGCTTTATGCAGGGCACCGAGTTTATCATAGAGGACGGCGTTTGCAAGCTGATGGACAGAAGCGCCTTTGCGGGAAGCATCGCAACGGCAGAGCGCCTGGTGCGTGTGGCGGTAGAGGAGGCGGGGCTTCCGCTGACCGAGGCTGTCAGTATGATGACCGCAACCCCCGCAAGCATCATGAAGCTGGCGCGCAAGGGCAGGCTTGCCCCCGATATGGATGCGGATTTCGCCATCTTTGACCCCGCCTTCACCGTGCAGGCGGTGTTTGTCGGCGGCGAGCGGCAGGTATAGCACCCTACAAAAATGAAAAAGAGAAAATAAATCGGCAAAACCGAAATATCCTCTCTTTTTTGTTATCTTTTGCAGCGTAGAAATCAATAAAGGGAGAGCAGAATAAAATTCGCGACCATGGAGCACTGCCTAATCGTTAAAAGAAATATACCAAACCACATAAAAAGCTTGTAGCCTACCGGCTTTACGTGCTTCATCAAAAACAGATTGATGCAAGCGCTTAAACCGCTAATCGCGCCGCCTATGGCGCCACCGACAATGGGCATAATCATACAAAGCTGTGGAACATTTCCCCATACTAACACAAACACAAAAATCAAGGCAGAGCAAAGGAACTCGTACCACTTGTAAGACTCGGATAGCTGTATCACGTCCTGATCGATGTATAAGGTTGCGCCTGTTAAAAAGCTTCCTTTGATTCGGCAATCCAAATCTCCGTTTTCACTGCTTAACGTAAAGACGTTTCTCTTTTTCTTTGTCAATTTTTCTCCATTAACGGTAAGCTCGCGTTTCCCCGTCCAAAAATTTTCATTATACTCTATTTGGCCGTATCCAACGTGGTGTGTACTTGCTTTCATATCAATAAGCCTCCTTTTTGGTTAATTGGCTTTTAGAAGCTTGCATTTTTGCTCTCTTTTTTTCATCAATTCAATAAGCGAGGCGGCATTTGCTTTCGCGACGTCTACGTCCTCTGCTTCGACAGCATCAGCAAAGGCTTTGAACTGTCCTTCTATTTGAGAATCAAGCGCAGAGAGCGCATCGTTTGTCATAGAATCGCTATAACGTATTGCTTCGTACACCTTTTTAGCTTCCTCAAAAAGCTCATCTGTTTTTGCCGCGTTCATAAGAGCTTGTGCATCAACGGTAAGGCTCTTCATGAAAAATGTTTGTGCTTTTATTTTCTCGTCTATATCGCTGACAACACCTGCGGCGGCAGTTGCTTTGAGAACGGCAACGGTCTGGAACGCAAGTGTTATTGCGCATACGATGATGCCTATCCATTCAGGAAGCACGGGGATTACCATAAATATGCTTCCCGCAATCAGCATAGCACCAAGTCCATCGTAGCTAAGAGAAATCAGCGGAATTCTGTAAAAAAACTTTTTGAGGTTATTTGCCTTAAATGCGAAAAACGCACAAACAAGTTGACCGACAAATGCTACCGTGATGAATATGTAGCCTATCCAAAAGGAATGGGTGAATTTGCTGGCACCACCGATTTCTTTCGGGGTAACAAAAACGATAACGTTGAAAACCGCAAGGCATAACGCCCATATTAAAGAATATATTCTGAAGCTCTTTTTCATTCGTCTTTTCCTCCCTTATCTCTTTGTTCCGCACTTGGGGCAGAATTGACCGGGACGTTCAAATTTGTAACCGCAGCTTGCGCAAGTGTCATTTGCCTTGGCTACTGCCGTTCCGCACGCATCGCAGAATGCCGCATTGGGAACGAGCTTTGCGCCGCAGTTGTCGCAGAAGCCGCCTTCTGCCGCGGCAGGAGCAGCGGGGGTGGTATTATGGAGCGCATCGCCTACGGCGTTGCCAACAACACCGCCTACGACACCGCCAACCCCCGCCATCGTGCCGAGCCCAACGCCCAGGTTGGTCATCTGACCGACAGCTTCGTTGGAAGCCACCTTTTCCGCAACGTCAAATCCACGCTCTTGCGCATAGGTGTATCCCTCCTGCGCGCGCTTGGTTGCCTGCGCCTGCGAATCGATAACAAGCCGTTGTGCCTCGGTTTCCGCGTCAATCACGCTAACCTGCTGACGAAGCTTTGCCTCGGCAATATCAGCATACTGACGGAAATGGAGTTCCTTGAATTTTTCGTACTGTCTTTCACCGTCAGGCTTGACAACAGTGGTAACAAAGAACTGTTCAAGAGCAACGCCGTATTCCGCAAAATCGTTGATAAGGAGCTTTTTGATGGCATCGGAGAAAGTGGCAAGGTTCTCATCAATCTCAAAAACATTGATAGCATTCGACTTCATTACTTGCGCAATATAGGTTTTGACTCTCGTCATAAGGAATGCGCGGAAGAAGCTGACAAGCGTTTGCTGGTTGAGGAGGGTTTCCGTTCCCACCAATTTGAGAAGCATCTTTTTTGCGTTGTCAGCGCGCAGGGACAGCTCGCCCGATGCGCCTATGGAGATTGGAAATCTGTATGTGGGTTCAATATACTGTACCTTAGAATCCGTCCCCCATTTGATAGACATTTGCTCGGTCTTGTTGATAAAATAGACCTCGCAATGAAAGGGGGTTGCGTCGCCCGTGGCAAGGTTTAGCGCCTTGCCAATCAACGGAATGTTCTGTGTTTCCAGTGTATAGCGACCGGGACCGAACGAGTCAAGCGCCTGACCGTTCAAGAAGAAGATAGCTTCCTGGCTTTCGTGAACGATAAGCTGTGTCAGAGAATTAAAATCCTCGTAAGGATGCTTCCAGATAAAGGTGCTGTTGTCACCCTCATATTTAATGATATCTGCAATTTTGGGCATAAGGTACCTCCTTAATGTGTGGAAAATTTTGTTTTATAAATCCTAAAGATTGGTTTTTGCGCTTCATTCTACCGTCACAAAAACGCATAAGCAAAACGGCGATAAGGATAAGAGAGAAGGTTTGTGGCTGTATCGCCGTTCAAATTTTACTTAATTGCCTGTTCCTCGTTAATCCAGGTTGCCTTGAAAACGAAATCAAAATGCTTTTTAGCCTCTTGATATTGATATATCTCACATTTCCAACCCACAAAATGGTATCCCGCTCGTTCCGAGGTAAGCAAGCCCGAAAACATCGCTTCGGAGGTATAGAGTATCTCGTTGGAATCTGAGCCTATAAGAATTCCGCCCTCGCATTGGTACACGATATGCACGGTGATGCCACCCTCCAAAAAGTCGCGGATAGAGGCTTCGTAGCCTACATTTTTTTCGACTATTTGTTTAAGCTTCGCCTCTTCTATTGCTTCGTCAAATTTTGGAATTGTTTGCTTTAGCAGGGTGGTTTCCTTCGCTTCCTTCAAAAGAGCGATGGCATCGTCAAACTTTTTCTCTTCTATCATTTCTAATGCGGCATTGTATTGTGCATTGGGAACGACAATGCGAGAAATAAGAACGTATGCCACAGCCGAGATGAGAGCGGCAATCAGTACACATATACCGATAATCAAAATTCTTTTCTTGGCTTTTTTTATGGCAATCTTGCGGTCTTCTTCTTTTCTTCGTTGCTCCAGACGCAGTTGCTCCCATTCTTCCTGAAGGGCATCTATTTTTTCTTGGCAGGCTGCCACGCATTGCTCCGCATCAAGATAATCCAAAACAGACAGAAAAAGCTTTTTGGCGCTCTTACAGGTGGGGATATCCCTTGCGTTGTTCAACAAGGCTTTCGCCTTTTCATAAACCTCGTTCTTCTTTTTATTATCAATACGAGTATGGACCGTTTGCAGCGTATGCAAAAGCTCGTTTTTAAGTTTTTCGCTTGCAAATTGCAGGGCCTTCTTAAAATTATTGCTATCTGCGAAGGATGTTTCACTGTTGGCAAGCTCGCCCTTGCTTTTTAAGCGCAATTCCACTAACAGCTTACCCACATAACCCTCGGCGTTTTCGGGCTCCTGATTCAATATCTGCTCATAAAAGGCATCCGCAATGTCAAATTCTCCGTCTGCCAATGCCATGGACGCTCTTTTGAAAAGGGGCTCTGTAGCGGCATTAAAGCCTGTAGCGATAGTTTTTTTGTTAACTGTATTGCTTTGATTATCGAATCCAATAATCTTTTTGATTCCGCGAATCAAATCCTGCATAAAGCCCAGCTTTGACATATCCTGCGCCTGCAGATGAGAAAACTCCTCGGGCAGGTCATACGGGTCCATATATCTGTATGCCGGGATAAGCACCTTCTTTTCGCCGCTTTTGATAAGCGCAAGGAATCGACTCCACTCGTTCCTTACCCAAACGGCGTTGAAGTATTCGGGACGAGTGCCAAGAACCACCATTATCTTTGCGGAATGCAATGCCGCAAATATGTACGGCTCGTATGCTATACCAAGTTTGTCTTCCAAGGTGATGCGAGAGAAAAACACCTTGAAGCCCTCGCGTGTCAGCTCGTTATAAAGCTCGGTCGCAAGGACGCTGTCCGGCGTTCTTCTGCCACTTGCGTCGGTTTCTTTATAGCAGATGAACACATCAAAAGGATCTTCCTTTTGCGAGATGGCAAGGAACCCCTTCTGAATTTCGTTGATAGCCGTTGCTTCCGCTTCATATATCTCACGCTGGTGCTCGTCGGCGTTAGCAATAGCGGATTTGTAGTCTTCATCGTCAAAGATGGAGGTGAACTGTGCGCGGTTTACCGTGGGAACCCTCTTATGCGTCACAGGATCTTCTACGTATTCAACTCCATAGCGGCAAAGAACAATCGACCAATATGCCTCGGCATCGGTGCTGTCCTCGTCCAGAATGGTTTCATAAATGCCCATCGCCTTGTCAAAATCATTGTTGCGACGAAAGTGATTTGCTCTGTCATAGTGATTGGCGCGGCGCTCATTGTCAAGCTTTGGCAGCGTTTGTCTTGTACCGCAGTATTCGCAAACAGCGACGGACTGCGCGCTACCTAATTCAAGCGAGCCGCCGCAGATTTTGCACTTAAAGATTGCCATGATGCTCTCCTCTATTTGTTGTCAATAACTTCTATGTTTTCAATAGAAAACGCGAGGCACTTCTGAATGATTTCGTTGCGCGTGCGCCCCGTTTGCTCTGCAATCGTATCGAGCTTTTCTATCATATCATTAGGAAGCCTTACAGACACCACAGAAGAATCTCCGCGAAATTTTTTGGATGATATTACAAGCTTTTTGTCAGACATTGTTTGTATTCCTCCTATTTGTAGTTCGTTGCTATGTATAGTATATCACATTTGTAGTGTTTTTGTCAACGGTTTTATAAAAATATTGTAATTAAGGGGCAACAAAGCCTGATGCTTGCGCTTGTTTCCGCACATACCTGCTTCAAATCTGAAAGCGACTATCTTCAAAAGTTAATAAAAAAACCAAGCCTTTCGACTTGGTTTTTGGTGCTAGGTAGAAGCGGCGCATTTGGCGAAAGCATCGGGCGCGCTTGTTTTGCGCCGCCTGCAAATATCCCTTGCGGTCTCATGACCGCATTTTGCAAGCAAAAACGGGATATTTCGCGATTGGTTGCGTTTTTAAGCTGTTGAACCTTCATTCCGCTTCGCAGAATGAACGAGGTTCAACCCAAAATCAAGGCGTAAGCCTTGCATATCATCCGCAATTTATTGCGGCATATCATCAGCCCGAAGGGCTGGATATCATCATTGCGAAAGAGTATACAGCCTACGGCTGATGATATACTCGCCTTGACGAGAGGTGCTCGTCAAGGCGGATGATATACACGCTAAGGCGTGATGATATACCATTGCTTTCGCAATGGATAAAAAACAACCTAAATTGTCCCTTGCGGTTCAATTTAGGTTGTTTTTGGTGCAGGTATGAAACTTGCTTTGCAAGTTTTGGAGTTAGAACCTGTATGCCCGTGAAGGCACTAGAACCTGACGCTCGCGCGTCTGCCGAAGCGCCTCGGCGCTTGTTTCCGCACATACCTGCTTCAAATCTGAAAGCAGCTATCTTCAAAAGTTAATAAAAAAACCAAGCCTTTCGACTTGGTTTTTGGTGCAGGTAGCAGGAGTTGAACCTGTATGCCCGTGAAGGCACTAGAACCTGAATCTAGCGCGTCTGCCAATTCCGCCATACCTGCATATTAACTTTTGGAAGCAACCTGCTTTTGAAAGCAAGCTTGCTTTCGATTCCGCTTTAGTGTCATTGCTTTTTCGCCGAGCCAAGGCCCGTCGAAAAGCAAGACACCCGAGGATACCCTTTAGGGTGTCCTACCGTTTGCACGGCACGTTGCAACCGTCCATTCCGCTTACGGCGAATCATCACCTTGTGCGGAAAACGGCTTTACTGTCTGCGCGATGTATCCCGAGGATACCCCGCAGGGGAGCAAAATCGCAACGAATGAATTGTATCACAAGTCAATGGTTTTGTCAAGCCCTTTCACAAAATTTTTTCGTTCTTATCGCAAAAAAACCAAAAAAATCGCAAAAAAGCGTTTTTTTGTAGGTTTTTTCAAGAAAAAATGGGAATTTGCGCCACAATTAGGGGGAAAATGGCGTGTTTTTTGCGTTGCAAAGCGCCGCCTTCTATGCTACAATGAACAAAGCGGGGGCAGATGCTCGCCGCTTTTCGACACAGACGATAGAACCGAAAGGACGAAACAATATGAAGGATACGAAAATCCCCACCCTTTGTGAAAAGGGCGCTGTCAGCCATCTGGAGGGCTCCTCCTTTTGCTACCAGGGGTGGCCTACCGTTTGCCGAGATGAGGAGGGAACGCTTTACGCGGCTGCCTCCTCCTTCCGCTGCGCGCACGTTTGCCCCTTTGGCAAGAACGCGATGTTTATCAGCAAAAACGGCGGCAAGACCTGGTCGCCCCCTATCGTGGTAAACGATACCTATTCGGACGACCGTGACGCGGGGCTTCTCTATATGGGAGAAGGGCGGCTTTTGCTTTCCCATTTTCATCACCCTGCCACCTATTACGAGTCCAACAAGGACAGTCTTTTAACCTGGGCAGGAAGCGACGAAATCAAGAAGGGCTTTGCAGGAGTTATCGAGGGGCTTGCCTCTCTTCCCGAAGAGGCGCGGCAGGCAGGCTCCTTTGTCCGCCTGTCCGAGGACTACGGCATAACCTGGAGCGAGAACATCCGTGTTCCTGTGACGGCGCCCCACGGTCCCTGTCTTTGCCCCGACGGAAGCCTTTTGTATCTGGGAAAGGGTAGCTTTTCCAGAGAAGAGGACGGCATCGACAAGGACGAAATCTGGGCATACGCCAGCCTTGACGGGGGCAAGACCTGGGAAAAACGGGGCCTTTGCCAAAAGCCCGCGGACATTTCCTGGCGCGTGCTGCACGAGCCACATGCTTTGGCGCTTCCCGACGGCAGCCTTTTGGGCGCCATTCGCTCCGAGGCGGGCAGCACGGGAGGCGGCTGCTTCGCTACCTTTATCACCAAGTCCTATGACGGCGGACGCACCTGGAGCGCTTGGCGCGACCTGGGCGTTATCGGCTCGCCGCCCCACTTGCTGCTCCTTTCCACGGGTGAGGTGCTTTGCAGCTACGGCAGACGGGAAAAGCCCTACGGCATCCGCGCCATCTTCAGCGCTGACGGTGGCGAAAGCTGGGGAGATGAATATATCCTCGATGAGGATTTTGAAACCTACGACCTCGGCTATCCCTCCACGGCAGAGCTGGATGACGGCAGCCTCATCACCGTCTATTACGGTCACCACGGCGGCCCCAAGCCCAATGATGTTCTGTATACCAAGTGGAAAAGATAAGCTAAAAGAAGTAAACTTTATGCAAACAAAAAAGGCTGACTCGTTTGAGTCAGCCTTTTCTTTAACGCCCGCAGGAGCCTTACGCTTGCGAAGCAGGTGCTTCACAAATCCCGAAGGGATTTATTTCACAGCGCCGCTCCCTCGGCGGGACGCCGCAGGTACACGGTATAGGGGGCAGGGACGTCCTTGCCCATAGCGAAGCCCTCCAAGGAGCCGACGTTGCGGATATGGAAGGTGACCTTGTCCTCTTCCACCTCCATCACCAGGTACTGGGCGAACTTGGGGGTAGCGGTCTTGGGGAAGAGCTTGTATTCCTCCTCGCCTCCGTAGCCCCAGATGCCGTCCTCCTCGAAGTTTTCGGCGGCGAAGGGGCGAAGCCCTCCCATATGCACCAGAGAAAAGGCGTAATCGGGCAGGCGCAGGGAATCCTTCTGCCCTTGGTTGTTATCGTAGGGAAGGAAGGAGCCGTCCTCTTGCTTAACGATATGCAGAACGGCGGAGGAGGAATCACGGTACATACAGTCCTCGCCGTGCATATGCCCGTAGAGGTAAAAGAGGTTGTGGTGTCCCTCCAAGGCAGAGTAAAAGCGGGCAACGTCCCCGTTTATCATCGTTTCCTTCAGGTCGGTGCCGCCGTAGTAGAACCAGGCGGAGAGATGTCCCACAAGGAAAACGGGCTTGTAGCCGTCAGGGTCAATTTCGTCCAGCTTTCTTGCCACCCAATCCACCGTTTCATCGGTGTAGTAGCCCTCGTGGGAGTTGAAGGCGGTGTTGGGGTCAATGTTGATGCCGATAAAGTCCACCCCGTCCACCACGTAATGAAAGGCGTCAAGATAGGGAAGCTCCGCAGGCTTTTTGTCACAGCGGACGAAAAACGCCTCGCTTTCGGGAAGGGTACCCAGGGTTTCGTTCATAGGCCCCGTCAGATAAAACTCGGTGGTGCTGTACGGCTCCTCGCCAACAGGGGCGTCCCCAATGTACATATCGTTGTTGCCCGCTACGTACAGCACTCGCTCTCCCTTGGCGGAGGGGGCGAAGCAGCGGACGTATTTCTCCTTGATGTCCAAAAAGTTCTTTTTGGGCAGACCGCAGGAGCGCTCCCAATAGGGATAATCGGACAGGTTGTCGCCGCCGCAAAGGGAAAGGTCCGCAGGACCGAAGGCGGCAAGGGCGTCCTCTACTGCCAGGTATGCCGAGCGACGCACCCGGGTGGGGTAATCCAGCTGCGCTTGCTGGGAATGTACGTCGGTAAAGCCGAATACGGTTAGCTTTTTAGCCATATTTCAATATCCTTTCGGGTTGTGTAAACTATTCTTTACAAAAAGCGGAAAATGCCTCCAAGGAAAAGCCCAGCGCCTCTGCCGCCTCTTGCATATCGGGGGCAAGAGGAGAAAGAAAGGAAAGGGGCTCCCCTGTGGTAGGGTGGGGGAAGGAAAGACGGGCGGCGTGAAGCGCAACCCGAGGGAAAACGCCCGAAGGGGCGCCGTACATCGTGTCGCCCAGAAGGGGATGACCCAAGGACGCCATATGGACGCGGATTTGGTGGGTTCTTCCCGTTTCGGGAAAGACGCGCACAAGAGAAATGCCGCCCTTTTCTCCAAAGGTATAAAAACGGGTGAGGGCTTCGTCGCCCTCCTCCTCATCGGGGACGGTACAGCGCTTGATAACCGAGGCGCCCTCGCGGCGGATTTTCTTGCGGATTTCGCCCTGCGCGGGTGTCTTGCCGTGGACCAGCGCCCAGTATTCCTTTCTGATTTCCCCTCTTTGCAGGGAAAGGGAAAGGGCGTGGGCGGCGGTTTTGTGGAGCGCCAACAGCGTCAGCCCGTCCGTTTCTCTATCAAGACGGGTGATGGCACGGAACACGAAGGGACGCCCACGGTAATAATAGGCAAGGGCGTTGGCTAAGGTGTCCTCTCTATGGCGGTAGGAGGGATGGGTGGGCATTCCCGACGGCTTTTCGGCAAGGCAGATATCCTCATCCTCATATAAAACGGAAACGGGAAGCGGCAAGGGCAAAATTGCCTCGTTGACGTCCTCCCGTGTATCCTCGGTATGAAGCTGTATACGGTCATTCTCGCGCAAAACGGCGCGCACCGTGACACGCTGTCCGTTGAGAAGAATGCCGTCCTCTCTTGCCTTCAGCTCCACCAGCGCCCGATGGGAAAGACCCAGTCGCTCTCGCAGGAGGGTACGCAATAAGAGCCCGTCCTCTTCCTTTTTGACCGTATACGAAAGCATATTAATACAGGCGGATGTGGCTGACAATTCTGCCGCCGCAAGCCGCAAAGCGCTCCTTGCAGCTTTCCCAGTTGCTTTCGGAAAGCATAGGAGTCAAAAAGGCGTTTTCCTCGCCCGAGATGGGCTCGATTTCGCCAAAGATAATGCCGATAGCGCTCTGCTCGGCGCCCTCCGCTACCACGTAATGACGGCAGAAGAAGGAGGAGAAGTCGCTGGGAGTGCCCTCCTTGGCATCCGTCCAGGCAGGACGGGCAACGGTGCCTCTGGCAATATGGTCAACGTCTGCCACCACGGCAGAGGCGGTGGGATAGGAGCCTGCGCCGCGGCCGTAAAGCATCACGTCCCCAACGAAGTTGCCCCGAATGAGGACGCCGTTATACACGCCCGAAATCTCGGCAAGGGGAAGGCTCTTGGGAATGAGGAAGGGGGCGACCATAATATAGAGGTCCCCATCGTTTTCCTTGATGGCACGGCCAAGAAGCTTAATGGAGCAGCCGATTTTCTCCGCTGCCGCCACGTCCTCCTTGCGGATGGCGGTAATGCCCTCGGTATGAATGGCGGCGGCAGGCACCATAGCGCCAAAGGCAAGCGCCGCCAGAATGGCGATTTTGCGGCAAACGTCAATGCCCTCGATGTCGGCGGTGGGGTCCTTCTCGGCATAGCCCTTGGCTTGCGCCTCGGCAAGCGCCGCGGAGAAGGGGGCGCCTTGGGTAAACATCTGGGTCAGAATATAGTTGGTGGTGCCGTTAAGAATGCCCGATACCTCGGAAATTCTGTTGTGGGAAAGGTCGTCCACCAGGGGCGAAAGGGCGGGAATACCGCCGCCAACTGCCGCCTCAAAGAGGTAGTAGACACCCTTTTCCTTGGCAATCGCCAAAAGCTCGGTGCCGTGGGTGGCAACCAGCTCCTTGTTGGAGGAAACCACGCTTTTGCCTGCTAAAAGGGCACGCTTGGTAAATTCGTACGCCTTGGTGGCGCCGCCGATAACCTCTACAACCACGTCAACCGAGGGGTCTGCCTCGATAACGGAGAAGTCCTTGACGAAAAGCTTTTCGTAGGGAGAGTTGGGGAAGTCGCGGATGTCGAGAATATACTTCAGCTCCACGGGCGCCTCGGCTCTGGCGTAGAGTACGTCCTTGTTCTGGGTCAGCATATCCGCAACGCCGCTTCCTACCGTTCCGAAGCCTAACAGTGCAACATTCATATGAATATCCAATCCTTTCCTGGAAGCCCGACAGGCGCAGCTTCTTCCCTTACGAGGGCGGCTATGGCGCTTGTCAAGCGGTTATTCTGATAAGTCCTTCTTATCATACCACAAAGCCTTGAAAAAATCAAGCCTATACGAAAAAATTTGCGCCGCCAAGGAAAATTCCTTGGCGGCGAGGGTTATGCGCGGCGGCTCTTGGCTCTTGCCACCGTTCTTTGGAGCAGCTTGACAAGCTCCACAAGGGGGATTATCAGAATGGAAAGACCAAGGCTGACGAGATAGTGAGAAAGGTCAAGTCCCGTGGGAACGAAATCAAAGAGGACTGCCAAGAAGGGCACCTCGATGATAAGGGTGCTGAAAAGAACCGAGGCAAGCATAGCCAAAAGCAGAGGCTTGTTGAGGGTGCGCAGGGAAAAGAGGGAATGGCGTCCCGAGCGCATATTCAGCGAATGGAAGATTTCACACATGGACATAGTGAAGAAGGCCATCGTAATACCCAAGGCGCTCTCGCCGCCTGCTACGTAGGCAGGGTCGGTGAGCTGTCCGATAAAGTAGGCGACAAGGGTGAGAATGGCGACCAAGGTGCCCTGGTACAGCACGTCAATGCCCAAGCCCCCTGCGAAGATGCCCTCGTGAGAGCCGCGGGGCGGACGCCGCATCGCGTCCTTTTCCGCTTTTTCCACGCCCAGCGCCAAGGCAGGGAAGGTGTCGGTTATCAGGTTGATAAAGAGAAGGTGGGTGGGCTTCAGCACGGTGACGCCCAAAAGAGATGCGGTGAACACCGCTAAAACCTCGGCAAGGTTGGAGCCCAGAAGAAACTGAATGGCCTTGCGGACGTTATCGTAAATGCGGCGTCCCTCTGCCACGGCGCCCACGATGGTGGCAAAGTTATCGTCTGCCAGCACCATATCCGCCACGTTTTTGGTAACGTCGGTACCCGTGATGCCCATACCGATGCCGATGTCGGCCGTCTTGATGGAGGGGGCGTCGTTGACGCCGTCACCCGTCATAGCCGTGACACAGCCCTGCGCCTGCCAGGCGCTGACAATACGGGTCTTATGCTCGGGCTGTACTCTGGCGTAGACGAAAATATCCTGCACACGCTGACGGAAGGTTTCCTCGTCCATTTCCTCAAGCTCAGCACCCGTAATGGCCTGAGAGGCGTCGGTGATAATGCCAAGCTCCTTGGCAATGGCAATAGCGGTATCCTTGTGGTCGCCCGTAATCATCACGGGGGTGATGCCCGCCTCGCGGCATTGGCGAATGGCGTCCTTCACCTCGGGGCGAACAGGGTCTATCATACCCGTCAGTCCCACGAAAATCAGCTCCTGCTCTATAGCGGCGGCAGAGGTGTCGGCAGGAAGGGCGGGGTAGAGGCGCTTGGCGCAGGCCAAAACGCGCAGCGCTCTGTCTGCCATTTCCTTGTTTTTGGCGAGAATTTCCTCTCGCTTTTCCTCGGTTAAGGGAAGAAGCTGCCCGTTTTCCTCGTAGCTGACACAGCGCTTCAGAATTTCATCGGGCGCGCCCTTGGTGTATTGGAGAATGCCTGCTTCTGCCCTGTGCAGGGTAGACATCATTTTGCGCTTGGAATCAAAGGGCGCCTCTGCCACACGGGGCAGCGCCGCCTTCAAGGCCGCCTTTTGCAGGGAAAGGGACGCGGCAAAAGCAACCAGCGCCGCCTCGGTGGGCTCGCCCACAATCTCTCCCGACTCGTTCATTTCGGCATCGGAGCAAAGCGCCATCGCCGTGGCAACCGCCTCGGCGTCCCCCATATGGTCGGTAACGGTCATTTTGTTCTGGGTCAGCGTCCCCGTTTTGTCCGAGCAGATGATACGGGCACAGCCCAGGGTTTCAACGGCCGTCAGCTTGCGGACGATTGCCTGCTTTTCCGCCATATGGGTCACGCCCATAGAAAGCACCACCGTCACCACCGCCACCAGTCCCTCGGGAATGGCGGCTACTGCCAGGGAAACGGCAACCATAAAGAAATTCAGGAAGGGAATTTCCATAAACGGCGTGCCCGAAACGAGGGCGCGGACGCTGTTAAAGAGGAGAATAAAGACGCAAATGCCGATAACCGCAAAGGTCAGAATACGGCTGAGCTGCGCCAGCTTCTTCTGCAAGGGGGTCAAGCCCTCCTTGGCTTCGGTAATGGCGGCGGCGATTTTGCCCATTTCGGTGTCCATACCCGTTGCCACCACTAAGGCAACGCCTCGCCCGTAAACGGCAACGCTACCCATATATACCATATTTTTGCGGTCGCCTAAGGGCACCTCCTTGCCGTTTTCCTCCTTGGGAATGGCAAGCTCCTTGTGTACGGGCAGGGATTCACCCGTTAAGGCTGCCTCCTCTACCTGCAGGTCGGCACACTCCAAAAGACGGCAGTCGGCAGGAATAGCGTCCCCTGCCTCCAGCAGCACCACGTCCCCTACAACCAGCTCCTCGCTTTTGACACGGACAACCTGCCCGTCCCGTAGCACGCGGGTGGTGGCGGCAGACATTTTTTGCAGGGCTTCAATCGCCGCCTCTGCCTTGTTTTCCTGGACAACGCCCAAAATGGCGTTCAGAAGCACCACGAACAGAATAATAAAGGAATCGTAGGGAATGGCTCGCTCCACCACGTCAAGGACGGTGGAAATCAGACAAGCCGCCAGCAGAATGAGAATCATCGGGTCCTTCAGCTCGGCAAGGAAGCGGCGCCAGAGGGGCACCTTGGGCTTTTCATTCAGCTTGTTGGGACCGTTCTGAGCCAGGCGCGCCTGCGCCTCTTGGGTGGAGAGCCCCTCTTTATCGGATTTTAGCTCCCGATAAAGCTCTTCAACGGTTGATTTGTAAACAGAAGTTGACATAACGGTTTTCCTTTCTTTTTAATGAAAAAGACCTTTACCGAGAGAAAGGTCCTTCGGTAAAAGTCTTACTCGTTTCTTTTGCAAGAAAGGTACCCGGCGGGCAAGATGCCGTGATGACGCCGGATACGCGCATATAGCGGAGTTACTCCCTTTTATACTTCTATTATACGCAATTTCCAGGAAAATACAATAGGCTTCGGGTGAAATTTTTGTGTTTTTCAGGTTAATGCTCCGCCGAGAGCCAGTTGTCGCCGATGCCGATGCTGACGGTCAAGGGAACGGGCAGGGATACAGCGCCCTCCATTTCCTCCTTGAGAATAGCGGCGACCCTGTCGGCTTGGGATTTGTGAGCCTCCACAATCAGCTCGTCGTGCACCTGCATCACCAGGGAGGCGTCCAGCCCCTCCGCGGCAAGGCGACGGGCAACCCGAACCATAGCCAGCTTGATGATGTCGGCGGCGCTACCCTGGATGGGGCTGTTCATAGCCACACGCTTGCCGAAGGCACGCAGCTGGAATCGGGAGGAGGAAAGCTCGGGGATATAGCGGCGGCGCCCTAAAAGGGTGTCGGTGTAGCCCACCGCCTCCGCCTGCTTCACCAAGCCCTCCAAATAGGCGGAAATGGCGGGATATTTGGCAAAATAGCGCTCCATATATTCCTTTGCGGCGGCAACGCTGACGCCGATATCCCCTGCCAAGGAGTAGGCACCAATGCCGTAGACGATGCCGAAGTTTACCGCCTTGGCGCATTTGCGCTCCTCGTCGGTGACCTGGCTTTCCTCTACGTGAAAGACGGCGGCTGCCGTTTGTCTGTGAATGTCCTCCCCTGCGATAAAGGCGCGGCACATAGCCTCGTCCCCCGAGAACGCCGCCAGAAGGCGAAGCTCAATCTGGGAGTAGTCGGCATCCACAAGCAGGTAGTCCTCGCCCTTGGTGATAAAGCAACGGCGCATTTCTCTGCCAAGAGGGGTGCGGATGGGAATGTTTTGCAGGTTGGGCTCGGCAGAGGAAAGTCTGCCCGTAGCGGTGAGCGCCTGCTTGAAATCGGTGTGAATACGCCCGTTTTCGTCCGCCGCCTCGCAAAGCCCCACGGCGTAGGTGGAGTAGAGCTTGGTCAGCTGACGGTAGGTGAGGATTTCCTCTATGATGGGGTGGGCGTACCGCAGGGATGCCAGGGTGTCCGCATCCGTGGAATAGCCGTTCTGGGTCTTTTTGATGCCCTTGGTGGGAAGCCCCAGGCGGTTGAACAGCACGTCAGCCAGCTGCTTGGGGGAGTTGATGTTAAAGTCTACCCCTGCCATCGCCACAATGTTCTCCGCGTAAAGCAGAGAGCGCTCAAACAGCTGCTTGCCAAAGGCGGTCATCGCCTCGGTGTCCATACGGAAGCCAATCCGCTCCATACGGAAAAGGATGGGCGCAAGGGGAAGCTCCACCTCCTCCAAAAGGGACAAAGCCCCCGTTTCCTCCAAGCGGCGGCGCAAAACGCCCTCTAAGCGATAGAGCGCCTCGGGCATAGAGGCAGTGGAAATGCCCTCCTCCTCGGCAAGGGCGTCCCAGCCCTTTTTGCCGTTCTCCGAGCGCAAAACGTAGGCGTACAGATGCACGTCCTTGGGCACGAAGAGCGGGTCGGGGGACATATCGGCGTCTGCCAGGGCGTGCAAAAGCTGCTTGCCGTCAAAGCAGATAACCTGGTTTTTCGGGGCAAAAAGAGGGGCAAGGGGCGCAAGGGCGCCTGTGTAGGCAAGGGTTCTCTCGCCGTTATAGAACAGCGCCCCCTCTTGGGTTAAGGCAACGGCAAAGCGGGAGCCTAAAGAAGAGAGAAGGGTGCTGGCGTCTACCGCCTCGTAGGCAGAGGAGGCTTCCTCCTGCTTTTCGTCGCAGAGGGCGCAGGGGGTCTGGGCGGCAGGGCTTTCTGCCATTTGGGATAAACGGCGGTGCAGCTGCATCAGCTCCAAAGAAAGGCATTTTTGGCAGATTGCCTCGGTGTGTACCCCCGAATAGGCAATATCCTCCAAGGAGGAAAGCCCTAAGGGTACCTGGCGGCAAATACGGGCGAGCCACTGGGAATCGTAGGCGTCGCTCTTGTAGGTCTTTAATTTTTCCCGTACACCCTTGGCAATCGAGGGGTCCTCGATATGCTCGTACAGGGCGTCAAGAGAGCCGAAGGCGGAAATCAGCTTGACGGCGGTTTTCTCTCCTACCCCCGCAACGCCGGGAATTCGGTCGGAGGAGTCGCCCATTAACGCCTTCAAATCCACCAGCTGCTCGGGCTCAATGCCGTACTTGGCGAAAAAGGCGTCCCTGTCAAAGACGTGGGTTTCTCCCGTCTGGGCAAGCAGAACGGTGACACGGGGGGAAATCAGCTGCAATAAATCCCTGTCCCCCGACAGCACGTAGGCGTGCACGTCCTCCTCGCTCTCCGCCATAGCGGAAAGGGTACCTAAAATATCGTCAGCCTCGTAGCCCTCCTGCTCTATGGTGTGAAAGCCCAAAAGGCGCAGACATTCCTTGGCGTCGTCAAACTGGGCGAGAAGCTCGGGAGGCGTTTCGTGACGCCCCTCCTTGTAATAGGAGAAGCGCTGCTTGCGGAAGTTGGGCGCCTTCAAATCAAAGGCAACGGCGGCATATTCGGGCTTGCAGGACTCTAAATGCCGCAACACGATGTTCAGCATACCGTAAATGGCGTTCGTGGGTCTGCCGTCCTTGGTGGACAGGGGACGAATGCCGTAAAAGGCACGGTTAATAATGCTGTTTCCGTCAATAATTAAAAGCTTTTTCATAGGTTAACGGCGCTTTCTGTCAAAATCAATGGTTGCCTCCGCGGAGGTATCGTACATAGGATTGTCGGGTCGGGGCAGGGGCGCCTTGTCCTCGTCGGTCAGCACCGCCTTGGGGCGGTGCTCCTCGCTCTGCTCTGCCTGCAACAGCATAGGAAGCAGACGGGACAGCACGTAGAGGAAGAAGGCAAGCACCAGAAAATCGTGCATAAAGGAGCCAACGAGGGGGGACTGCTTGGCGGCGAAGTAAATCAAGCCGGGCAGGGAGTTGGCTGCGGTCAGCACCAGCGCCGTCATAGCGGCGAAGAGATAGAAGGCGCGGCCTCGCTTGCCCAGGCGCAGACGGGACTCCGCTAAGAAGAAGAGAAGAAGGGCAAGGAAGGTGACCTGGTCTAAAATCTTGATGGGGCTATTCAGGGTAAAGGCGGTATTGAAATAGGCAAGCATCGCATAGAAGATAGAAAAGAGCGCTGTTGCCATTGCCGCTCCTGCGGTCAGGGTAAGAGAGGTGGCGGAAAGCACGGTGGACGCCATGTAGACAATCACGCCTACGGCGAAGAGCAGGGTCAGAATGAGAAGCACGGTTTCCGCGGTGGTGGCCGTCTTGCCCATAAGGGAAAGGGCGGTGTCCAAAAGCCAGGCGAAGGAGGCAATAGCCACGAAGGCAGACGCCAGCATCTGGAAGGGGGCGGTGGCGAGAGAAACGGCGGGGGTGCTTTCTCTGGTCATAATGACGAAGAAAAGGAAGGCGATAACCGCAACGGCGCCCAAAAGCGCAAAGCCGTAGTCCGCAAAGAACCCGGGGGCAAAATGCCCAAGCAGGGGGTCATACGCCGTTAAAACCAGAACCGTCCGCGCCACCGTAAGCAAAAGGGCGAAGGCGAGGGCGACAATCAGGGCGATAAGGTGCAGTTTCTTGGTAGAGAGCTTCATGGTGCAAATCCTTGGCTTTTGTGAAGCAAAAGCTTCCTTTCTTTTCTGAATAGTGGAATGAGAGATGGAAAAAGGGGCGAAAAACGCGCCGTTTCCTTCCATTTTAATATATATAATATATACGCGCGCCGCCAGCCCCCGAAAAAAGGCTTCGCGAAAGGGAAGGCGCCGCCTGCTTTTATTGCCGTTGGGCAAGAAAAGGCTGCTTTTATTGTAGCTTAAATATATTAATAAAATGTAACTCTTTTCCATTTTGGGGGAATATTGTGAAAAATGCACAAAAAACTTCCAAAAATTTTTGAAAAATTTTCTACTTATTTTGCCAAAAGGGGTTGCAATTTTAGGAAAAATGCATTATAATAGTAAGGCTTGATATGCGATGAAGCGGGAGGTTGCCGTGAAAACGGGTAATTTCCGTGGAGTATGTCCGAAAAACGGGCGAAGCAAGACGCACACTTGTTTCCGGGGATAGCCCCCAAAAGGGCGATAGAATCCCGGATTTTAACAGGGCTGTTCGGAAACGCACGGCACAGTGTGAATGAAAATCGCCCTCCGAAAAAAACAAAGGAGGCAAACCAAAATGGCACAGGAAAAAATCAGAGTGAAGCTCAAGAGCTACGACCACACCCTCGTTGACGCGGCAGCGGCAAAGGTTGTTGAGGTAGCCAAGAGAAACGGTGGAACGGTATCGGGACCCATTCCGCTTCCCACCGACAAAGAGGTTATCACCATTCTCCGCGCTGTTCACAAGTACAAGGACAGCCGCGAGCAGTTTGAAACCCGCACTCACAAGCGCCTGATTGACATTCTCAATCCCCAGCAGAAGACGGTTGAGGCTTTAATGAACCTCGAGCTGCCCGCCGGCGTTGAGATTGAAATCAAAGCGTAAAACACAGTTCACCCACATCCAGTGGTCAAGTTGATGCTGTCGGGCAACCGATAATCCAAAGCATCAACCAATAATCATGGAGGAAAAAATGAAAAAAGGCATTATCGGAAAGAAGCTGGGTATGACCCAGATCTTCGATGAAGTCGGAAACGTCATCCCCGTAACCCTGATTGAAGCAGGTCCTTGCGAGGTGGCACAGAAGAAGACCGTTGAAAACGACGGCTACGAGGCTGTTCAGCTTGCTTACGTTGACGCAAAGGAAAAGCACCTGACCAAGCCTGAGCTCGGCCATTTCAAGAAGGCCGGCATCGCTCCTAAGAGACACTTGAAGGAATTTCGTCTTGCAGATTGCTCCGCACTGGACGCAGGCTCTGTAATTTCTGTCGATACCTTCGCCGCAGGCGAAAAGGTCGACGTTACGGGAATTACCAAGGGTCACGGCTACTCGGGCGTTATCAAGAGATGGAATCATCACCACCTTCGTATGACCCACGGCACCGGTCCTATCCACCGTCAGCCCGGCTCTATGGGAGTTATCGACCCCGCCAGAATCTTCAAGAACAAGAAGATGGCAGGTCAGTACGGTAATGAGCAAGTGACCATCTTGAATCTTACCGTTGTTAAGATTGACGCAGAAAAGAACCTTATCGCAGTGAAGGGCGCTGTTCCCGGTGCAAAGGGCGGCATCGTCTTCATCCGCGATTCGGTGAAAGCATAACGGAAGGAGGAAGAACGAATGTCTATTATGAAAGTTGTGGACATGTCCGGTAAGGAAGTTGGCGAGATTGAGCTGTCCGACGCAGTTTTTGGCGTAACCGTCAATGAAACTGTCCTCCATACCGCTGTCAGAGCATATTTGATGAACCAAAGACAAGGCACCCAGTCCACCCTGACTCGTACCGAGGTTTCCGGCGGCGGCAAGAAGCCCTGGAAGCAAAAGGGAACGGGCCACGCAAGACAGGGCTCTACCCGCGCTCCTCAGTGGACGCACGGCGGCGTAGCGCTGGGTCCCAAGCCCCGCAGCTATCGCATCAGCCTGAACAGAAAGACCAAGAAGGTCGCTATGCTCAGCGCCCTCAGCAGCAAGGTTGCCGCAAACGAGATGATTGTTGTGGACAAGATTGCTACCG
The DNA here is from genome assembly GCA_017467085.1 of Clostridia bacterium. Taxonomy (GTDB): domain Bacteria; phylum Bacillota; class Clostridia; order Oscillospirales; family CAG-272; genus UBA1740. The sequence continues at coordinate 70,300 of JAFTSW010000053.1, forward strand.
AGAGCTACAGCACCAAGACCATGGTTAGCATGCTGAAGGCTATCGGCGCCTCCAAGAAGACGCTGATTGTTCTGCCCGGAATCGAGGAGGCTAAGCTTGACAACGCAAAGGTCGTAAAGAGCTGCGACAACATCGCGGGCGTTAAGACCACCGTCAGCAACTCCTTGAACGTGTACGATATCCTGAACTGCGATACGTTCGTTGTGGCGCAGGGCGCAGTTGAAAAGATTCAGGAGGTATACGCGAAATGAGAAACGCAGCAGATTTGATTTTGAAGCCCATCATCACCGAGAAATCGATGGATATGATTGCTTCTAAGCGTTACGCATTCAAGGTTGCCAAGGACGCAACCAAGGCCGAAATCGCACACGCGGTTGAGGAAATGTTTGCAGGCGTTAAGGTTGCAGACGTAAACACCATTACTATGAAGAAGAAGCCCAAGAGACTTGGCGCTCATATGGGCTACACCGGCGAGTGGAAGAAAGCGATTGTGACTCTGACGGAAGATTCCAAGAGCATTGCCTTCTTCGACGGCTTGAACTAATCGGGAGGATAGAAGAGAATGCCTACCATGAATTATAAGCCTACAACTCCTTCCCGCAGAAATATGACGACTCCCTCTTTTGACGAGGTTACCAAAAGCACCCCCGAAAAAAGCCTGGTAGTCACCAAGAAGAAGCATGCGGGACGCAACAGTTACGGCAGAATCACCGTTCGTCATCAGGGCGGCGGCAACAAAATCAAGTACAGAATCATCGACTTCAAGCGCCAGGATGAGGGTGCTGCAAAGGTTATCGGCGTTGAGTACGACCCTAACCGCACCGCCTACATTGCATTGCTTGAAAACGAGAACGGCAAGAAGAGCTACGTGATTTCTCCCGTTGGTCTGACCGACGGCGACGTGGTTTACTCCGGCGAGACCGCCGACATTAAGCCCGGTAACACGCTGCCCATCTCCGCTATTCCCGTTGGTACCGTTATTTACAACATCGAGCTTTACCCCGGCAAGGGTGCCCAGCTCGTCCGTTCCGCAGGCGCAGCTGCTCAGCTGATGGCTAAGGAGAACGGCACGGCACAGGTTCGTCTGCCCTCCGGTGAGGTTCGCATCGTTCGTCTGGACTGCAAGGCAACCATCGGACAGGTCAGCAACGTTGAGCATGACACTATCAAAATCGGTAAGGCCGGTAAGAAGCGTCATATGGGCATCCGCCCCACCGTTCGCGGCTCTGTTATGAACCCTGTAGACCATCCTCACGGCGGCGGCGAGGGCCGTGCGCCCATCGGTCATGCCGGACCGCTTACTCCTTGGGGCAAGCCGGCTCTCGGTTATAAGACCAGAAGCAAAAAGGCGAGAACGAATAAATTTATCGTGAAGCGCCGCGGCAACTGATAAGGAGGAAGAGCAATGAGCAGAAGTTTGAAAAAGCCCCCCTTCGTGGAAGCCAAGCTGTATAACAGAATCGTGGCTATGAACGAAAAGGGTGAGAAGAATGTTCTGAAAACCTGGTCCCGTGCTTCCACTATCTTCCCTGAATTCGTCGGACACACCATCGCCGTTTACGACGGCAGAAAGCATGTTCCGGTATATATCATTGAAGATATGGTCGGTCATAAGCTCGGTGAATTTGCGCCTACCCGCACGTTCAAGGGCCATGCAGGTTCCAAAACATCCAACAACGGTAAATAATAACAATTTTGTAGGAGGCTAAGCCTAATAATGCAGAAAGAAAAAAGACAAGCGCTCGAAGAGAGAAAAGCTGCTGAAAAGAACGCTGCCGAAGGCAGAGCGTATTTGAAGTACGCCAGAATCTCTCCTCGCAAGGTTGAGATTGTCCTGAATCTTATCAGAGGCAAGGATACCGATACTGCAATGGCCATTTTGAAGAACACCCAGAGAGGCGCTTCCGAATATTTGGTTAAGCTCCTGAAGAGCGCAGTTGCGAACGCAGAGCATAAGAATGCCGAGAAAGCACTCGGTATGGACACCACCAATCTTTACGTTGCAGAATGCTTCGTATGCCCCGGCCCCACCCTGAAGAGAATCATGGCGAGAGCACAGGGAAGAGCATTCCACATCCTGAAGAGAACCAGCCACGTTACGATGGTTGTAAGAGAAAAGAAGGAGGTCAGATAACATGGGACAGAAAGTAAATCCTCATGGTCTTCGCGTTGGCGTAATCAAGGACTGGGATTCCAGATGGTTCACCAAGGACGAAGAGTTTGGCGATACCTTGGTATCTGACTACAAAATCAGAAAGTACCTGAAGGAGAAGCTGCAGGCTGCAGGCACGCCCAAGTTTGAGATTGAGCGCGACAGACAGCGTGTCAGAATCTTCATCCACTGCGCAAAGCCCGGTATGGTTATCGGTCGCGGCGGCGTGGAAATCGAAAAGCTTCGTGCAGAGCTGGAGGCTATGATTGGCCGTCCCGTAGCCCTGAACGTGGTTGAAATCAAGAACCCTGATTTGAACGCACAGCTGGTTGCAGAGAGCATCGCTTCTCAGCTTGAGAACCGTGTGGCATTCCGCCGCGCGATGAAGCAGGCAATCGGCAGAACCATGCGCCTTGGCGCAAAGGGTATCAAGGTGAGCTGCGGCGGCCGTTTGGGCGGCGCGGAAATCGCTCGTACCGAGCATTATCACGAGGGTACCATTCCGCTTCAGACTATCAGAGCGGACATCGAATACGGCTTTTGGGAAGCCAATACCACCTACGGTAAGATTGGCGTAAAGGTGTGGATTTACAGAGGCGAAATCCTTGCTGAAAGCGAAAACGCAGGCAAGAGAAGCTCTGAGCGCACCGACAGACGCCCTCCTCGCCGCAACGACGGCGCGCGCCGCGATAACCGCGACAACCGCGCTCCCCGTATGCCCGCAGGACGCGCTCCCAGAAGAACTGAGGGAGGTAGAAGCTGATGTTAATGCCTAAAAGAGTAAAATACAGACGCGTGCAGCGCGGCCGTATGAAGGGTAAGGCAACTCGCGGTAACGTAATCAGCAACGGCGCTTACGGCTTAGTAGCCCTGGAGCCCGCTTGGATTACCGGCGCGCAGATTGAGGCTGCCCGTATTGCAATGACCAGATATATTAAGCGTGGCGGTCAGGTTTGGATTAAGGTATTCCCTGACAAGCCCATTACCGAGAAGCCTGCTGAAACGCGAATGGGCTCCGGTAAAGGTTCTCCTGAGTACTGGGTTGCCGTGGTTAAGCCCGGCAGAATCCTCTTCGAGATGGACGGTATTCCGGTAGACACCGCAAGAGAAGCAATGCGTCTTGCCATGCACAAGCTTCCTATCAAGTGTAAGTTTGTGACGCGCGAAGACCAGCAAGCGCAACAGGAGGGTTAAGCTGTGAAAGTTAAGGAACTCAGAGAAATGTCTGCCGAGCAGTTGAACGACAAGCTGGCAGAGCTGAAAAAAGAGCTTTTCAATCTCCGTTTCCAGCACGCAATTAACCAGCTTGACAATCCTCACAAGATTGCGGATGTAAAGCATGACATTGCGCGCGTGATGACGATTCTCCACGAGAAGAACGCATGATGAAGGGGAGGAAAATGAAATGATGGAAACACGCAAGCTCAGAAAAGTAAGAGTGGGCAAGGTTGTCAGCAACAAGATGGATAAGACCATCGTTGTGGCAATTGAGGACCACGTTCGCCACCCCATGTACAACAAAATCGTGAAGCACACCGTGAAGATTCACGCACACGATGCTGAAAACGTATGCAACGTTGGCGACAAGGTAGCTGTTATGGAAACCAGACCTCTCTCCAAGACCAAGAGATGGAGATTGGTTGAAATCATCGAAAAAGCAAAATAATTTAGTTTCATTAAGAAAGTAGGCAGGTCAAAAAGCTTGTCGAAAAAGGAGGAAACAACCAGTGATTCAGCAGCAAACATTAATGAAGGTCGCTGATAATACCGGTGCGAAAGAGCTGATGTGCATTCGCGTTCTGGGCGGCTCCGGCCGTCGCTACGCCAACATCGGCGACGTGGTGGTTGCCTGCGTTAAGAAGGCAGCTCCCGGCGGCATCGTGAAGAAAGGCGAAGTTGTGAAAGCGGTTGTTGTAAGAAGCGTAAAGGGCGTTCGTCGCGCCGATGGCTCTTACATCAAGTTTGATGAAAACGCAGCCGTTATCATTAAAGAAGACAAAACCCCTAAGGGAACCCGTATTTTTGGCCCAATCGCCCGTGAGCTTCGTGACAAGGACTTCACCAAGATTCTGTCCCTGGCTCCCGAGGTACTGTAAGAAGGAGGACAACTGACAATGAAAAAGCTTCATGTAAAAAAGGATGACGTTGTTGTTGTTATCTCCGGTGACGACAAGGGCGTTAAGGGTAAGGTAATTGCCGCTTCCCCCGAAGAGGGAAAGGTAATTGTTGAGGGCGTAAACATCGTGTCCAAGCACAACAAGGCACGCCGTCAGGGCGAGGTCTCCAGCATTGTGAAGACCGAGGGCGCTATTTACGCTTCCAAGGTGCAGCTGTACTGCCCTAAATGCAACAAGGGCGTTCGCGTAAGAGCTGATTTCCAGACCGACGCGGACGGCAAGAAGACCAAGATTCGCCGTTGCTACAAGTGCGGCGAGATTATTTGAGCAGGAGGAGTAAGACATGTCGAGATTAAGTGAACTTTATAAAAGCGATGTTGCTCCTGCTTTGATGAGCAAGTTCTCCTACAAGAGCCCCATGCAGATTCCCAAGCTGGACAAGATTGTTATCAACGTCGGCGCAGGTGACGCAAAGGAGAATGCAAAGGTTATCGATGCTATCATCGCTGACCTAACCCTCATCACCGGACAGAAGGCAGTTCCGACCTATGCAAAGAAGTCGGTTGCAAACTTCAAGCTCCGTGAGGGTATGAAGATTGGTGCGAAGGTTACCCTTCGCGGCGAGCGCATGTATGAGTTTATGGACCGTTTGTTCAGCTTTGCTCTGCCCCGCGTTCGTGACTTTAAGGGCATCAACCCCAACGCTTTCGATGGCCGCGGCAACTACTCTCTGGGCCTGAAGTAGCAATTGATTTTCCCCGAAATCGAGTACGATAAGGTGGAAAAGGTTCGTGGTATGGATATCGTTTTTGTAACGACGGCTTGCGGCAAGCATGCGGACGAGGAAGCCAAGGAGCTTCTCACGCTGCTGGGCGCTCCGTTTGCGAAATGATAGAGGAGGTAAGGAAAAATGGCTAAAGCATCTATGATTCTTAAGCAGCAGAAGCAGCAGAAGTTCTCCACCCGCGAGTACAACAGATGCAAAATCTGCGGCAGACCTCACGCATACCTTCGTAAGTACGGTATTTGCCGTATCTGCTTCCGTGAGCTGGCCTACAAGGGCGAGATTCCCGGTGTCAGAAAGGCAAGCTGGTAACATTCTTCACTCATCGGCAGGAAAGCTCACCGCAAGGGTGATGGTGGAAAGAGCAGGGCGCAAAATGCGGCGCACCTCGCTTCTTCTGCCGACGGGAATCGTCCCGTTGCTTTTACCACCGGTAAGCCGCCGCGCGAAAGGCGTGGCAGCAAGCATTATGAACTTGCATCAAGGAGGATAAAAATTATGCAAATTTCAGACGTGATTGCAGATATGCTCACGAGAATCCGCAACGCAAATGACGCGAAGCACGAAACGGTTGACGTTCCCGCTTCCAATATGAAGAAGGCTATTGCGGACATTCTTCTCACTGAGGGCTTTATCAAGTCCTATTCCATCGTAGAAACGGGTAAGCAGAACACCATTCGCATCGTTCTGAAGTACACCCAGGGCAAGCAGAAGGTTATCCACGGCTTGCGCCGCGTGTCCAAGCCCGGTCTGCGTATCTATTCCAACTGTGCGGATATGCCCCGCGTGATGAACGGCTTGGGTATTGCCATCGTTTCCACGTCCAAGGGTATCATGACCGACAAGAAAGCAAGACAAGAAAACGTTGGCGGCGAAGTGCTCGCTTTCGTTTGGTAATCGGGAGGTAGAGAATATGTCTAGAATTGGAAGAAACCCCATTCAAATTCCTGCCGGCGTTACGATTACCGTTGCAGATGAAAAGGTGACCGTGAAGGGACCTAAGGGCGAGCTTTCTCTCGCTGTTTCTCCCCGTATGGCCATCGAGGTTAAGGACAACGTCCTGACCGTTGCCCGTCCCTCCGATGAGAAGGAGGACAGAGCTCTCCACGGCTTGACCCGTACCTTGATTAACAATATGGTTATCGGTGTAACCGCAGGCTACTCCAAGACCCTGGAAATCAACGGTGTCGGTTACAAGGCCGAGAAGCAGGGCACCAAGCTGGTTCTCAACCTTGGTTATTCTCATCCCGTTATTTTTGAGGAGGGTGACGGCATCACCTTCACCACCCCCAACAACACCACCGTCGTTGTCAGCGGTATCGACAAGCAGAAGGTCGGCGAGATGGCAGCGAAGGTTCGCTCGAAGAGACCTCCCGAACCCTACCTGGGCAAGGGTATCAAGTATACCGGTGAGCATATCCGCCGCAAGGCCGGAAAAGCCGGTAAATAACGGAAAGGAGCATAGACAATGGTTAAGAGAATTGATAGAAACAAGCAGCGTCTTAAGAGACATCTCAGAGTCAGAGCCAAGGTTTCCGGCACTGCAGAAATGCCTCGTCTGGCTGTTTACCGTTCCAATGCTCACATCAGCGCACAGATTATCGACGATGTGGCAGGAACCACTCTTGTCAGCGCTTCGACGCTGGAAAAGACCTTTGAGGGTATCGGCTCCAACAAGGCAGCCGCTGCCAAAATCGGCGAAATCATCGCCGAAAGAGCCATTGCAAAGGGCATTACCGCGGTTGTATTTGACCGTGGCGGCTATATTTATCACGGACGTGTATCGGAATTGGCAGAAGGCGCTCGTAAGGGCGGCCTGAAGTTCTGATTTCGGTTTGTACACATTCAAAGTAATTTGAATTTTAATGAAGGAGTAAAATCATGGCAAAAAAGTTTGATGCAGCAAGCACTGAGCTTCAGGAAAAGCTTGTTGTTCTGAACCGTGTTTCCAAGACCGTGAAGGGTGGCCGTATTGCCCGCTTCGCAGCATTGATGGTTGTCGGTGACGGCAACGGTCATGTAGGCTTCGGTTTAGGAAAGGCTGCCGAGGTTCCCGACGCAATCCGCAAGGGAATTGAGGACGCAAAGAAAAATATGATTGAGGTTTCTCTGAAGGGCTCCACCATTCCCCACGAGATTCTCGGTGTTTACGGCGCAGGTAAGGTGCTTCTGAAGCCCGCTGCTCCCGGTACCGGTATCATCGCAGGCGGAACCGCCCGTAGCATTCTGGAGCTTGCCGGCATTAAGAACATTCGTGCAAAGTGCCTGCGCTCCAACAACCCCGTGAACGTTGCTAAGGCAGTGTTCGAGGGCTTGAAGGCATTGAGAACCGCAGAAGAGGTTGCCGCTATTCGTGACATCCCTGTTGAACAGGTAAAGGGTTAAGGAGGACGACGAAATGGAACAAGTTAAAGTTGTACTCGTAAGAAGCCTTATCGGTGCCCAGAAGAAGCAGAAGGCAACCGCAGAATCTCTCGGACTTCGCAAGATTGGCGACAGCAAGGTTGCCAATAACGATGCAGTATTGCAGGGCAAGGTTCGCGTGATTTCCCATCTCGTTAAGGTAGAAACCGTTTAATCGGAATAAAAAGGAGGAAAACACATGAAGCTCCATGAACTTTCTCCCGCGGAGGGCTCTGTAAAAGCAGGCTACCGTAAGGGCAGAGGTGCAGGTTCCGGAAACGGAAAGACTGCCGGTAGAGGTCATAAAGGGCAGAACGCCCGTTCCGGCGGCGGTGTACGCGCCGGTTTTGAAGGCGGACAGATTCCGCTTTACAGAAAGCTTCCCAAGAGAGGCTTTTACAACAAATTCGGAAAATGCTATGCTATTGTAAACGTAGAAGCATTGAATATTTTTGAAGACGGCGCAGTAGTTGACGAAGCCGCTCTCCTCGGTGCAGGCGTGATTGACGCTGTCTGCGATGGCGTTAAAATCCTGGGCAGAGGCGAAGTCACTAAAAAACTCACCGTAAAGGCAAAAATCTTTTCGAACACTGCAAAAGAAAAGATAGAGGCAGCAGGTGGAAAGTCTGAGGTGATTTAATATGCTTCAGACCTTCAAAAATGCGTGGAAGCTGCCCGATATCAGAAAGAAGATTCTGTTCGCGCTTTTCATTCTTCTTCTGTATCGTGTAGGTACGGTTATTCCCGTTCCCTTTGTTAACGCGTCTTCCTTCGCAGCGACGTTCAGCGGAACCATTCTGGACTATATGAATACGCTCTCGGGCGGTTCCTTGTCCACGGCAACGCTGTTCGCCCTGGGTATTTCGCCCTACATTACGGCATCTATCGTGATTCAGCTTTTGAGCGTTGCTATCCCCGCATTGGAGAGGCTGGCGCAAAAAGGCGAAGAGGGTAAGAAGATTCTCAACAATCTGACCCGTTACGCCACCGTCATTCTGGCGGTTATCACGGCTATCGGCTATTACCTGCTTCTGAAGAACAACGGTATGCTGGCTGATGAGGGCAAAACCGTCCTCGGTGCCTTCGTAATCATCGTTTCGTACTGTGCAGGCGCTGCCCTGGTTATGTGGCTTGCCGAGAAGATTAACGAAAATGGCTTTGGTAACGGTATCTCCTTGATTCTGTTTGCCAACATCATCTCCGCTCTTCCCTCCAAGATTATCTCCTTGGTGGATTTGGCAATCACCGGCTTCGGTGGCAAGAACCCTGCGCTGTGGGGAACTCTCGCCGTTGTATTCGGCGTGTTCTTCATTCTGTTCTTACTGGCAATGACGGTGTTCTCGGTATTCGTTACCGGCTCGGAGCGCCGCATTCCCGTACAGTACGCGAAGCGTGTTGTGGGTAGAAAAATGTACGGCGGTCAAAGCACCAACCTTCCTATCAAGCTCAATATGTCCGGCGTTATGCCCGTTATCTTTGCGTCCTCTATTATCTCGCTTCCCGCGACGATTATGGCGCTGTGCGGCGTAACCTCTCGCGCAAGCTTTGCCGAGTGCAAGACGTTTTGGGAGGGTGCTTACCTCTTTATGAGCCCTAACGGCTGGTTCTATCCCGTGCTTCTTTTCATTCTCATTATTGCATTCTCTTACTTCTATATTCAGATTTCCTTCAATCCCATTGAGGTTGCGAACAATCTGAAGAAGAACGGCGGCTTGATTCCCGGTATTCGCCAGGGAAGACCCACCGCAGACTTCATCAGACGTGTTCTCTCCAAGGTTACGCTGATGGGCGCATTCTTCCTGAGCATCATTGCAATCATTCCGATTATTATGGTGCCCCTGGCAATCAGCCCTATGGCGAGCAGCATCCTGGCAAGCTACTGGGAGGCTAACAGCCTTGGTGCCCTGGTGGACACCGCCTACTTTACCAGTATGGTGTCCCAGATGGCAAGCCAGTTCACCTTCGGTGGCACGTCGCTGCTCATCGTTGTGGGTGTTGCTTTGGAAACTCAAAGAGATTTGGAAGCGCAGCTTTCTATGCGCAACTACAAGGGCTTTTTGAACTGATAGGTAAGGGAAGGGCATTGTATGAAAATTATCTTTTTGGGTGCGCCCGGCGCAGGCAAAGGAACGCAGGCTGAAATTGTGGCGGAGAGGCTTTCCATCCCCACCATTTCTACGGGTGCAATCATTCGGGAAGCAGTCAAGGCAGAAACCGCAATGGGAACTGCCGCGAAACAGTTTATGGATGCCGGCGCCTTGGTGCCCGATGACGTGGTTATCGGTATCATCAATGAGCGACTGTCCCAAAAGGACTGCGAGGGTGGATTCATTTTAGATGGATTCCCCCGCACCGTCCCCCAGGCAGAGGCACTCGATAAAATGGGCGTTGAGATTGACGTCGTTCTCTCTCTGGAGGTTGCCGATGAGGCGATTGTGGAGAGAATGAGCGGCCGTCGGGTTTGCGACAAATGCGGGGCGTCCTTCCACGTGAAGTATAAGCCCGCTAAGGACGGAGAGCATTGCGATAAATGCGGTGCCGTTCTGAGCATGCGCCGCGACGATGCGCCCGAGGTTGTTCAAAGTCGTCTTGCTATTTATCACTCCACCACCGAGCCGCTGAAGGAATACTACGGAAACAAGGGTATTCTCAAGACGGTAGATGGGCAGGAAGAGGTAAGTGATACCACAGCCTTGACCCTGGCTGCGTTGGGTGTTTGATAGCTATGGTTATTGTAAAAAATTCCGAACAGTTGAAACGGATGAGAGAAGCCGGTAAAATTACCGGTGAGGCGCTGGCGTATGCCCACGGCCTTGTGCGTGAGGGCATATCCACCAAGTACCTCGATGAGCGACTTCGCGCTTTCTTTGAGAAGCACGGCGCGAAGCCCTCATTTCTCGGCTACGGCGGGTTCCCTGGCTGTGCCTGTATCAGTGTAAACGAGGAAGTCATTCACGGTATTCCTTCCGAAGACAAAATCCTCTTGGAAGGTGACCTTGTCAAAATCGATGTCGGTGCGTACTACCGCGGCTACCACGGAGATAGCGCCAGGACATTCCCTGTCGGCTCTGTGAGCGAGGAAGCACAGCGTCTGATGGCTGTTACCAAGCAGTCCTTCTATGACGGCGTGCAATTCGCAATGGCAGGAAACCGCATCGGTGACATAGGAAGCGCCGTGGAAAAATGCGTAAAAGACGCCGGCTTTTCGGTGGTTCGCAACTACGTGGGTCACGGAATCGGGCAGGCGTTGCACGAGGACCCCGAGGTACCCAATTTCGGTACGGCGGGACGAGGCGTGCGTCTGTATCCGGGAATGACCATTGCCATTGAGCCAATGGTCAATGCCGGAGGGCATTCGGTTAGGGTCTTGCAGGATGATTGGACGGTTGTCACGGTTGACGGCAGCTTGTCCGCCCATTACGAAAACACGGTAGCGATTACCGAACACGGGGCGGAGATACTGACGGACGTTGGCGACGGTTAAGTCACGGCAAGCACCGCAAAGGTAACCTATTATTCTGCCGAAGGGCAAACCATTTGAAAGGAAAGGTCTTAGAATGGCAAAAGACGATTTGATAGAATTTGAGGATGGCGTTGTAGTGGAAGCACTCCCCAACGCAACCTTCAAGGTAAAGCTGCCGAATGGGTATATCATTACTGCCCACATCTCCGGCAAGCTGCGTATGAATTATATCAAAATTCTTCCCGGTGATACGGTAACGGTGGAGGTTTCCACCTACGACCTGACCAAGGGCCGCATCACTTGGAGAAAAAAATAACGGAAAAAGGAAAGGTATTCAACCATGAAAGTTAAGCCTTCCGTCAAGAAGATTTGCGAAAAGTGCAAAATCATCAAGAGAAAAGGCCGTGTGATGGTGATTTGCGAAAATCCCAAGCATAAGCAAAGACAGGGCTGATAAGCCCAAAAGAAGCCGCAACTGCGGTAATTTGAAAGAAAGGATAGTATCCAAATGGCTCGTATAGCTGGCGTTGATATTCCGAATAACAAGCGTATCGAATATGCCTTGACCTATATTTACGGTATTGGCGTAAAGAGCGCGCGCGACATTCTCGAGAAGACGGGCATTAACCCCGACACTCGTGCAAAAGACTTGTCTGAACAAGAGGTAGCTAAGCTCCGTGAGGAGATTGAAACCTCCTACCACGTAGAAGGTGACTTGCGCCGTGAGGTTGCTCTCAACATCAAGCGCTTGACCGAAATTAACTGCTACCGTGGCATCAGACACCGTAAGGGTCTGCCTGTCAGAGGACAGAGAACCAAGACCAATGCAAGAACGCGCAAGGGTCCCAAGAAGACCATCGCGAACAAGAAGAAGTAAGGAGTGAGAACAGATGGCAACACCGAACAGAAAGGTTGTTACGAAAAAGCGTCGTGAACGCAAAAATATCGAAAGTGGCGCGGCTCATATCCGTTCTACTTTCAACAACACTCTCGTCACCATCACCGATGGCGCAGGCAACACGATTTCCTGGGCATCTGCCGGTGAAATGGGCTTCAAGGGCTCCAGAAAGTCCACTCCCTATGCCGCACAGACCGCATCCGAGCACGCAGCAAAGCTGGCTATGGAGCACGGCTTGAAGACGGTAGAGGTTTACGTAAGAGGCCCCGGGTCCGGACGTGAGTCTGCCATTCGTGCGCTTGCAACCGCAGGCTTGCAAATCACGATGATTAAGGACGTTACCCCCATTCCTCACAATGGCTGCCGTCCTCCTAAGCGTCGTCGCGTATAATAGCGGACGCTGACAACTAAAAAAAGTATAAAGAAAGGTATGGTCATAAAAAATGGCAAGATATACAGGACCCAGCTGCAAGCTCTGCCGCAGAGAAGGCACCAAGCTCTTCTTGAAGGGTGAGCGTTGCACCTCCGGTAAATGCGCTTTTGACCACAGAAGCACTGCTCCCGGACAACATGGCGCTGCTCGTAAGAAGGTAGAAGAATACGGCAAGCAGCTCCGCGAAAAGCAGAAGGCACGCCGTTACTACGGTGTGTTGGAAAGACAGTTCGTAAAGTACTACGAAATGGCTGAAGCTCAGGAGGGTATGACCGGTGAAAACCTGCTCATCCTCTTGGAGAGAAGACTCGACAACGTGGTATACAGAATGGGTATGGCTGCCAGCCGTAAGGAAGCCCGTCAGCTCGTTCTCCACGCTCACTTCACTCTCAACGGCAAGAAGGTTGCAATTCCTTCTCTGCTGGTGAAGCCCGGCGATGTGATTGCTGTCAGAGAGTCCAGCCGCGACTCCGCTAAGGTTAAGGAGCTTGCTGAGCTTCTCCAGAGCGTTGTTGCTCCTAAGTGGCTTGACGTTGACAAGGCTAATCTCACCTGCAAGGTTCTCAATATGCCCGAGAGAGCTGACGTTGATTTCCCCTTCGAGGAACAGCTTATCGTCGAACTCTATTCCAAATAATCCCCGCCCTTGCATATGCGAGGCTTGGCGAATGCAAGGCGTCGCATAGTGTTGTTGCGCTATGCACCTTGCCGCCGCCCGCACGTGCGCTTTTCCCCGCTTGTGGGGCAAAATACTGAAATTAAATAGGAGGATTAGAAATGATTGAGATAGAGAAGCCCAATATTACGACGGTTGACCTGAGCGAAGACGGCAGCCGCGGAGAGTTTGTTGTTGAGCCTCTGGAGAGAGGCTACGGCATTACCTTGGGTAACTCCCTGCGCCGCATTTTGCTCAGCTCCTTACCCGGATACGCCGCAACGGCTATCCGCATCAGAGACGTGCTTCACGAAATTTCCACCGTTCCCGGTGTGAAAGAGGATTGCCCTGAAATCGTTCTGAACGTAAAGGGAATCATCGCAAAGCTTCACACCCAGAGCCCCAAGACCGTCATTATCGAGGCGGTTGGACCCTGTGACGTGACCGCAGGCGACATTATGCCTGACGCGGAGCTTGAAATTCTGAATCCGTCTCAGCACATTGCTACGGTTGGAAACGGCGAGCATTTTTATATGGAAATCACCTTTGACCACGGCCGTGGTTACGTGTCTTCCGATAAGAACAAGCAGAAGTTCGTGGAACAGTCCTGCGGCGTTGGCGCGCCCATTGGTATGATTTTCACCGACTCTATTTTCACGCCCGTTTACAAGGTAGAATATAAGGTTGAGCCTGCCCGTGTCGGCGGTAACATCACCGACTATGACAAGCTTACCCTGCAGGTTCTGACCAACGGTACCATCGCAGCGAAGGAAGCCATTTCGCTGGGCGCCAAGATTCTGAATGAGCATCTCAACCTCTTTGTTGATATGTCTGATGAGGCAAAGAACGCCGAAATCATGATTGACAGATTGGAAACCAAGAAGGTTAAAGCACTTGAGATGACCATTGAGGAGCTTGACCTGTCTGTTCGTAGCTTCAACTGCTTGAAGCGCGCAGGCATCGATACGGTTGAGGATTTGATTAGCCGTACCGAGGAGGATATGATTAAGGTCAGAAATCTCGGTAGAAAATCGCTTGAAGAAGTAATACAGAAGCTCCACTCTTTGGGTCTTGACCTGAAGAAGGTTGAGGAGTAATCTAACAAGGAGGTAAAAGGATATGTCCGGAAACAGAAAGCTCGGCAGAGTGACTTCTCATAGAAATCTGATGCTGAGAGGATTGGTTACCTATCTTTTCGAGAACGGAAAGATTGAAACCACATATGCCCGTGCTAAGGAAGTGGCTGCTATCGCAGACCAGATGATTACCTTGGCAAAGAACGCAAAGACCGAAAACCGTCTTGCTGCTTACCGCACCGCCATGGGTTATATCACCAAGGAGGCTGTGGCTAAGAAGCTGTTTGACGAAATTGCTCCCGGCTACGTAAAGCTGACCAGCGGCTACGCTCACGTGTATAAGCTCGGTCCCCGTCGCGGCGATGGCGCCGAGATGGCTTTGGTAAAGCTGGCTGAGGAGAAGAAGGAGGAGCCCGTAGTAGAGGAAAAGAAGGCTGCTAAGAAGCCTGCTACCCGCAAGAAGGCTGCCCCCAAGAAGAAGGCTGAGGAAGCCGCTCCTGTTGCAGAGGAAGCAGTTGCTCCCGTAGAGGAAGCTGCCGCTCCTGTAGAGGAGCCCGCCAGCGCCCCCGTTGCTGCCGAAGAGGTAGCCGCAGAGGAGCCCAAGACGGAAGAAACTCCCGCCGCTGAATAAGAGCGCATCTGCTTGTAAGACAAGCAGAAAGCAAAAAAGAGCAGGATTAGAAGGCTGTGTCCTTTTACTCTTGCTCTTTTTTTATGCATTACACGGCACTTTTTACGGAAAATTTGTAAACCTTTGTTTGCATTTTGACAAGAAAAACCCGTTTTTTGCGGAAAAACGGAACTTTATAGGCATTTTCAAGCCGCAAAAAGATGCAAAAGCAGGCGAAAAAGCGAAAGCCAAGCAATAAACCTTGGCAGAACAAATAACACCCCCGCAAGCCTCACAATGCAGACGGATAAAACAGGGCAGAAAAGGCAAGAAAAAGAAAATAAAGTTTTTCGCAAAATCGCTTGCCTAAATGGCAAAGTCATGTTAAAATAGATACAAAGGGCAAAAGTTTTTTATAAAAATCAATTATGAAAAGAAATGTCTAACATTTTGTCAGACAAAAGATTGGCTTCTTTGAAGACTAAACCAAAGAGAACAAGCAAAAGGAGTGGATTTTGTCAGACAAAAACAAATTTGTTCGTCCCCTAACAAACGGCCTTGGAAACCTTTATAATGGTAGTACGATAAAACTATTGTTAGAAAGGAAAATGAAAATGAAAAAGAGCCTCGTACAAAAGCTGTTTGATAGGTTTGTATATAGGAACACCAAAAAACCAGACCATTACGTTCACATTGATACTCCTAAAACGCTACAAGATTGTCGCCAAGCACAATATAATAATTGGTGTAAAAGATTTGGCGTTTATAACGGTTCTTACCTCCCAAACAACCATAAAGATTTGTTGCGTAAAGGTTGGTTGGATATTACACATCCGAATGGTAGAAGATACAAGCCTGATATAACGGAATACCTCAGAAAAAGCAATCATCAAAGGGTTGCCCATCACGATGAAAAAGATGGGTTCGATAGGCATTATCATTGGTACAATCCGAGCTCAAAAAATAACGATAATTACTATTTGGACAGATACGGAGTTCCGTGCAAAAAAGGGAAGCCGCAGACACACCTTGCCCCGCTGGATAAAGATTATAATATGAGGAAGAAGAAATGAGCGTTTGGAATGAATTGGAGAAGGACCCGTTTTTGGTTCCGTTCCACGACGATACGTTAAATATGCTTGACGTGACTACAGAGTATATTCATATTCGCTTGAGCATATCGAGCAACACTTATTTTATCTTGGAAAACGATTTGAAGAACGTCTATATCGACCACGAAAATAATGAGTTGTATTTTGATATGGTCTTTTTCGAGTCTGCCGTGGATGAAGATAGCGAATACCCCTCAATTATTAAATTTGAAGAAAGTTATTCTATCCTCTCTTTGGAAAGGGATGGCAAAGAAAGAGGGGCGCTTTATTTTCAGAAGGATAACGCTCTGAATGCGGAACCGGTTTGGGCTTTGAAATTTTCGTACGGGAGATGTATGGTTAAGAAATTTGCGGAAATGCCTTCGAAGCAGTATAATTCGCAACCTGAAATTTACGATAAGCGGTTTGACTTGGAGGAGTTTTTGCTGCGTTGAGATGGTTGCTTTTAGAAAAAGGTGAAGAATGATTGATTTTGAGGATGGGCGCGTTAGCGTAAGACTTTCTGAAACAACATATTATGTATTGCAACAGGATGTGGCTGCTTTTTGCTTTTTTAACAATGACGGCTCGTATAACGAAAATGGTTTTTATAATGTAATTTTACCCTTGTTGCATTTAAAAAGGACAAGGGAAAGAGAACGGTTGCGGAAAATTCTTGAAAAACGGTTTGGCGATAAGGTGAAACCGGAGTTTAAAGATGAAATATTCTATGAGCTTGACGATGTTTTTAATTTAGTGAAATTTGATGACAAGAAAACAAAGTATCATCAAGCTAAAATAGATATTCGCTTATCAAAAGAAAATATGCAGCTTTTTTCAGAAATGTTTTCCGTTCTTGCTTTGCGTAAAATCCCCAAAAGCACATATATACGGAGCTTGTTAAATCAATACACCACTTTGAGAACCGACGAGCGCGAGTTTTTGTGTTATAGTAAGCAATATGATGAGTTGATGAAAATTATTGAGGATGAATATGCGGTTGAATATTATAATGGGGTCTCCGAAGAAATATTGTTTCCTCTCGTCATAGATTTGTGCTGCTACAATAATGAGTTTTATGTAATAGGAATAGTATTTGAGGCAAAAAAAGTCATTCTCAAATCGTACAGGCTATGCGAATTCAAAAAATATAAAGTGCATTGTACTGATAGGAAGATTGGTGAAGCGTTTTTGGATAAGGCTGAAGAGATTGTTTCCGATTTTCTGTATTATGAGAAATCGGAATGGTACCTGGGAGAAAAAGAATAATGAGCTTGTTTGGCTTAAAGAAACAAAAAATTTCTTCTCAAAGAAGTAGTACGGATAACAGACGAAAACAAAAGTTTGCGATATGGGATTACTATAAAAAGAAAAACGAAAGTGCTTCGACAGGTCGCGGAAAAACGAAAAAATGATGTATATGCTATACTATATACAAGCAGGATACGTAGAGATTTCAACAAAAAGCAATAAAGATAGATCTAAAAAACGAGTGCTTTGGTGAAAGAAAACCAAGCAAAACAGGAAAGGAGGAATTGGCAATGAATACGGTGCTTTGGAAGAAAATCAAGGAAGCGGCGTCCTCTGTTTTGCCAATTGCTCTTTTTGTTTTTCTGTGCAATCTGACCCCCTTGGTGCATTTCACCACCTACGAGATGCTATCCTTTTTCTTCACGGTGGTGATGCTGATTGTGGGCATCGGGCTTTTCAATCTGGGTGCTGACTGGGCGATGACGCCTATGGGCGAGCATATGGGCGCCTCCTTGACCAGCTCCCGCAAGGTGCCGTTACTGCTTGGCGTTGCCTTTACGATGGGGCTTTGTATCACCATTGCCGAGCCAGACCTGACGGTGCTGGCAGAGCAGTTGGAGAGAGCCATCTCCCCTATTTTGCTTATTGGTGCTGTGGGGCTTGGCGTAGGACTCTTTTTGCTGCTTTCGGTTTTGAAAATGATGTTCCGCAAGCACCTATCCACCCTTTTGATGTTCTTTTATCTGGCACTTTTCGCCTTGACGGCGATGCTGCTGTTGGAGGGCAACAGCTCCCTTCTTGCCGCCGCCTTTGATTCGGGCGGCGTGACCACGGGCCCCATCACCGTTCCCTTCTTGATGGCATTCGGCGTTGGTATTGCGGGCACCTTAGGTGGCAAGGACAAGGGGGAAAACAGCTTCGGTATCGTGGCTCTTTGCTCGGTTGGCCCCATTCTGGCGGTGCTGCTTCTGGGCATTTTCTCCTCGGGAGAGATGCACTACGAGATGGCAGACTACGCCATGAAGGATAATATTCTTCTCTCCTTCCTTCTTGCCGCCCTGTCGGTGATGAAGGAGGTTGCCCTGGCGATTGCCTTGATTGTGGTATTCTTCTTGGTGCTGCAATACACCTATCTGAAGCTGCCTCTGGCAAAGCTCAAGCAAATTGGCGTTGGCATTATCTACACCTATTTGGGCTTGGTGCTGTTTTTGACGGCGGCAAACGTGGGCTTTTTGCCTATGGGCTTCAAGATGGGTACCCAGATTGCAGAGGCGGCGCCCTTCGCAACGGTGGCTATCGGCTTCGTTTTAGGGCTTCTGACGGTGCTGGCAGAGCCTGCCGTTCACGTTTTGAACAAGCAGGTAGAGGAGGTCACCGACGGTATGGTCAGCCGCAAATCCATGATGGTTGCCCTTTGTATCGGCGTTGGCATCTCCGTGGCGCTTTCCGCTCTGCGGATTGTGCTGGATTTCAGCCTGCTGTATTACATTGTCCCCGGCTATATGCTGTCCTTGGGACTTTCCTTCTTCGTGCCGAGGCTCTACACCGCCATTGCCTTTGACTCGGGCGGCGTTGCCAGCGGTCCCTTAACCTCCAGCTTCATTCTGCCCTTTGCTATCGGCGCTTGCGCCGCGTTGCAGGGAGAGGCGAAAATTCTCAGCGACGCCTTTGGCGTGGTGGCGATGGTCGCTATGACCCCCTTGATTGCCATTCAGCTTTTGGGCTTCCGCGCCATTATTGCCAAGAGAGTGCGCGAGAAGATTGCTTGGTCGAGAATTCTTGGGGCAGACGACGAGCAAATTATGGATTTTGACGTATAAGAACTGTTTGGAAAATAAGAAAGGTGCCGAAAGCACTGTAAATTGCCTATGAAAGGAGGTTGGCTATGGAAGCCGAAAAGAAAAGGACGCCCCCCAAGGCGGTGAAGCGTCCCAAAAAGAAAACGACTCTACCCGAGCGCCCCGTTCTGCTTGTGACCATCGTGTCCAGAAGCAAGGCGGAATTTTACGCCGACCTTCTGCAATCCTTTGACGCCAATATGCAGATGACGATGGCGGCGAAGGGAACGGCGAAAACGGAAACCCTGCAGCTGCTGGGCTTGGTGGACACCGAAAAGGCGGTTATCCTCAGCGTGTTGCGTAGCGAGGGCGCCAAGGCGGCGCTGGAAACGCTGGAGGAGAAATTCCGCACCATCAAAAACGGCAAGGGCGTGTCCTTTATCATTCCCGTGTCGGGTACCATTGGCGTTGCCATTTATCAATTCCTTTGCAACCAGCGGGCGTATAACGCACCGACAGAGGATAAAAAGAGAACGTAAGCGATAGACGCCCCTGCCCTAAGGCAGGCAACAGAGGAAGAAAGGATGAGCAAGATGATGAAATACCAGCACGAATGCATCGTTTGCATCGTTAACGCGGGATATAGCGACGAGGTCATGGACGCCGCCAGAAAGTTCGGCGCCACGGGCGGCACGGTGATTCACGCCCACGGCACTGCCAACCGAGAGGCAGAGCAGTTTTTCCATATTACCATCGAGCCAGAAAAGGAGATTGTGCTGATTTTGGTTCCCGCCTCCCTGCGTGACGATATTTTGCACGCCCTCTATAACGAGGTAGGGCTGAAAACCGCGGGACAGGGAATTGCCTTTTCCTTGCCCGTAGAGCAGGCAGTTGGCTTGACGGGCAGCGAGGGCTTGCCCGCCAAGAAGGCGGACAAGGCAGAAAAAGCCGAAAAGACCGAGAAGGCAGAAAAAGCCGAGAAAACCGAGAAGCCCGAAAAGGCGGAAAAAACCGAAAAAGCGGACAAGGCGGAAAAGCCCGAAGGGGCAGAGGAAGCCTGACAAAAAGCAAACGGCGTTGCTCACGGGAGCAACGCCGTTTTGTGGACTTCAAGGGGACAGCCAGGTTCTGTATAGCAGACGCTTATAACAAGCAGAAAGAGAGAACAAATCGGTTTATCGCCGAAAAGCTCTCCCTTTTTTATTGGTTTTCCGTGTGGAGTTATTTTCCTTTTTTCAGGCGGAAATAGTTGATAAGAACGATGACGATGGCAACGGTGCCTAAGTACCCGAAGAAGGGGTAAATCACCGAAATCAGATTGCCGAAGCCGAAGAAGCTGGAGAGAAACGCCAGAAGGGAAAGGGGGAGGGCATAGAGGTAGCCGTTTTGCACGGGGAGGCGCTGCTTCAGATAGACACAAACGCCGCCAAGGCAGGAGAGCGCCGCGCCTAACATTGCCAGAAGAAGCAGGACGGCGTAGATATACCCAACGGGGGCGCCCAAGGCAGACGCCAGCGCCAGCATAGGCAGGGAGGCGGAAAGCGCCTCGGGGTAAGCGGCAAGGGCAAGAAGAATACTGCCGCCCACTAAGGTCAGAAGCCCAGCGCCGATAGCCATACCCAGCCAAACGGTTTTTTTATGCTCTGTCCTTGCCGCCACAGGCACCAGAATACCGATGGCACCGAGAATGCTATACGAAACGTACAGCACCGCGGAAACCGAAAAGTGGGGAAAGAAGAAGGAGGGGACGTTGGTGGGGGCAAGGGAGAAGCCGTCGCCGCCGAAGCGGACAGCGCCCGTAAGGGCAATGCCTAAGGCAACAACGGTCAGTATCGGCACGCAGAGGGAAAAGAAGCGCGAAAGGGCGGCAATGCCGTTGGCAGAGAGAACGGCGGCAACAAGGCAGAATATTCCTGCCGCTATATAGGGCGGAATACCGAAGAGCTGCTCGGTCATAGAGCCGACCCCTGCCACCATAATGATATAGATGCCAAAGAGCATCAGGCTCTCCACCGCTCCCACGAGAAAGCGCAAAAAGGGACGGTTCTCGGTGACGATGACGCCGTCCATCTCAAAGATGCCGCCTATCTGGGCGACACGCATAATCAAAACCCCCGCAAGGCCCAGCAGCAGCATCGCCGCTATAAAGCCCACAATGCCCAGGGGCCCGTAGGAGGAAAAGAATTGATACAGCTCCTGGCCCGATACGAAGCCGGCGCCTAAAACGCACCCTGCCATCATAAAGCCCAGGCGCAGAGGGGTGATATATGCCATAGTGTCCTTTCCGCAGGCCTTTGCCTGCCTTGTAGGGGTTGAAAATCTGCCGGACGCAGGAAGGCGCCGTGCTTGCACGGCGCCTTGGGGAACGTCAGTTCTTCAAGGAATGAATGGGAGCGGGAATACGCCCACCGCGACCGATAAAGGCGGCAGGAGAATAGGGGGAGAGGGGCATCACGGGCGCGTCACCCAAAAGCCCACCGAAGGCAACCGTATCGCCTACCGTCTTGCCGATGGCGGGAATGACACGGACGGCGGTGGTCTTGGTGTTGGCAACGCCGATAGAAAGCTCGTCCGCGATAATGGCGGAGAGAATGTCCGCAGGGGTGTCCCCGGGGACGGCAATCATATCCAGACCCACCGAGCAAACGGCGGTCATCGCCTCTAATTTTTCAATGGAGAGGGCGCCCGTTGCGACTGCCTCAATCATACCCTCGTCCTCGGACACAGGAATGAAGGCGCCCGAAAGCCCGCCTACGTGGGAGGACGCCATAACGCCGCCCTTCTTGACGGCATCGTTCAGCAGCGCCAAGGCGGCGGTGGTGCCGTGACCGCCACAGCGCTCAAGGCCCATATTTTCCAAAATACGCGCCACCGAGTCGCCAACGGCAGGGGTGGGCGCCAGGGAAAGGTCCACGATACCGAAGGGAACGCCCAGACGCCGAGAAGCCTCAGACGCCACAAGCTGTCCCATACGGGTGATTTTGAAGGCGGTTTTCTTGATGGTTTCCGCCAAGGTGGAGAAGTCGCAGTTGCCTGCCTCCTTGATGGCTGCCGCCACCACCCCGGGGCCCGACACGCCTACGTTAATCACCGTTTCACCCTCGCCGACGCCGTGGAAGGCGCCTGCCATAAAGGGGTTATCGTCGGGAACGTTGGCAAAGACCACCAGCTTGGCACAGCCGATAGAGTCCCGCTCGGCGGTGCGAAGGGCGGTTTCACGGATAATGTGCCCCATTTTCGCCACCATATCCATATTGATGCCTGCCTTGGTGGAGGCGAGGTTGACGGAGGAGCAAACCCGCTCGGTTTCCGCTAACGCCTCGGGAATGGAGTCAATCAGCGCCTCTGCCGCCCGTGTGGCGCCCTTTTGCACCAAGGCGCTGTAGCCGCCGATAAAGTTGATGCCAAGGGTGGACGCCGCCTTGTCCATCGTCCGCGCCAAATCCGCCATACGGTGGGGAGGAATGGCGCCCGCAATCATGGAAATAGGGGTCACGGACACACGCTTGTTGATGATGGGAATACCGTATTCCTTCTCAATCTCCTCGGCGGTTTTGCACAGCCCCTCGGCGGTTTTGGTGATTTTGTCGTAGACGTTCAAAGAGAGCCTGTCCGCATCGTCGCTGACGCAATCGTACAGGGATATACCCATTGTGACCGTACGGATATCCAGGTTTTCGTCCCGAATCATACGGATGGTTTCGTGAATTTCGTGTCTGTTATGCATACCTTGCTTCTCGGTCCTTTTCTCTTAAATTCTGTGCATGGCGTTGAAGATGTCCTCGTGCATGGTGTGAATCTCCAAGGCGTTTGCCTTGCCAAGGGCAGTCATCTCGTCCACGAAGGAGCCAAAGGGAATGGTAAGCGCGGCAATATCCACCACCATAATCATCGCGAAAAAGTCCTGCAACACCGACTGGGAAATTTCCGCGATATTAACGCCGTACTTGGCGCAGATTTCGCTGACCTTGTGAATGATACCAACCGAGTCCTTACCCGTTACGCTGATTACTGCTTTCATAAGCTCTCCTTTTTGCCCCAAGGCAAGCCGCAAGAGGCTCCCTGTCGGGCGTTTTCTTTTTTATATACGGGAATATTGTAGCATATTTTTTCTTTTTTGACAAGAGGAAAGCGGCGAAAAAGCGCAAAAAAGGTCCTCTCGGACAAAGAAAAGGAAGGAAAGGATGCAAAAACGGAGAAAATAAGAGGAATGCCGAGGAAAAAGAAGAAAAAAAGAGGAAAAAAGGGCAAAAATTATTTGCAATTTACGTAAATATATGGTATAATATATTATCTATAACTATGGCTATTCAGAAACGGAGCGCTCTCTCCGTTTGACACCCCCTTGACGGCCGCTTGGCGGCAGAATGGAGTTTACTATTTATGAGATGTCCTGCGTGCAATTCGGGCGACAGTCACGTGCTTGACAGCCGCCATACCGAGGAAGGCAACAGCATTCGCCGCCGCCGCGCCTGCGCGGTTTGCGGAAAGCGCTTTACCACCTACGAGGTGATAGAAACCTCCCCCATCGTGGTTATCAAGAAAAACGGCGCCCGTGAGTTCTTCGACCGCCACAAGCTCAGCGGCGGCATTATGCGCGCCTGCGAGAAGCGAGAGGTGGACGTGGAGGAGTTAGTCAACGGCATCGAGCGGGATTTGCAGAATATGCTGGTGGCGGAAATCACCACCAAGGAATTGGGCGAGATGGTAATGGAGCGCTTGCGGAAGGTGGACGCCGTTTCCTACGTGCGCTTCGCTTCGGTATACCGTGAATTCAAGGACGTGGATACCTTCTTGGAGGAGCTGAACAAAATCATTCGCCACAGCGATACCTGAAAAAGCCCTGTCGCGGCGAAGGCGCTGCGACGGAAAGGAAGCAATATGATTAGAAGTATGACTGCCTTTGGCAGAGGACGGTACGAGGGAGAGGAGAAAACCTTTACGGTAGAAATCCGCTCGGTAAACAGTCGGTATCTGGACGCCTCGGTGAAGCTGCCCCGTGCCTACGCCTTTTTAGAGGAAAAGGTGAAGGGATACGTGCAAGGCCGTGTAACCTCTCGCGGCAAGGTGGACGTGGCGGTTTCGGTAGAAAACCGCGGCAAGGGAAATATAGCGGTAGAGCTGGACGAGGGACTTCTGGAGGGGTATATCCAAGCCCTTTCTACCCTGCGTGATACCTACGGCTTGAAGGACGATATAACGGTGATGGGCGTTGCAAGGCTTCCCGATGTGTTCCGACTGCAAAAGCAGGAGGAGGACGTTGGCGAGGACTGGGCGCTTTTGGAGGTGGCGTTAGATGAGGCGGCCACCGAGTACGCCGCAATGCGTGACGCGGAGGGCGTGCGTCTGGCGGAGGACTTGCGGAGCAAGGCAGCCAAAATCAAGGAGCTGGTGGCGGAGATTGCCGCCCTCTCCGAGAAGGATATTGCCGCTTACCGCACCCGTCTGGAGGAAAAGCTCCGTGCCGTTTTGGCCGACCAGAAGGTAACCCCTGATGAGAACCGTATTCTCACCGAGTGCGCCATTGTGGCAGACCGCCTGTGCATTGACGAGGAGTTGGTGCGTCTGGGCAGTCACCTGAAGGCGTTTGACGAGATGCTCGATGCCAACGAGCCCGTTGGCAGGCGCCTTGATTTTCTGATGCAGGAGATGAATCGCGAGATTAACACCACGGGCTCCAAATGCGCCAATAGCGACATTGCCCACCTGGTGGTAGCCGTCAAGTGCGAGCTTGAAAAAATCCGCGAGCAGATTCAAAACATAGAATAAAAGCGTGAACGGATAGTGAGCGCGGACTTGTATGTTCTCTTGTTTGCGCCGAAAGGCAAGGTCTGAATTTCTCAAAATTGCAAGAAGGGTATGGTGTGCATATGAAATTTATTAACGTAGGCTCGGGCAATATGGTGGCGGCGGGGCGCGTGGTCGCTCTGGCAAGCCCCGATTCTGCCCCTATTAAGCGCTTGGTGCAGATTGCCAAGGAGGAGGGGCGCGTTGTGGACGTGTCCTGCGGACGCCGCACCAGAACCGTTATTTTTACAGACAGCGAGCACTTGATTTTGTCCGCCATCAAGGCGGAAACCATCTCCAACCGTATGGGCGACAGCTCCGACGAGGGAGAGGACGAGGAGAGCGAGGAGGGCTGACGCCTTCCCGTCTATATTTCCTTACGGCTATCCAATGCAAAGGGCGACGGGCGGCTTGCTTGCTCGGCTTCCCTTGCGTATCCATATAACCAAAAACCAAATTCGTGAACGAAAATCGGAAAGGATTTTTAGATATGATTAACGACAACCGCATGATTTATCCCCCCATTCCCGAGCTGACCGAAAAGGGCAAGTACAACCGCTATGAGCTGGTGATTGCCGTTGCCAAGGGCGCCCGTACCGTTACCAGCGAGTACCTGGAAATGCGCGAGAACGCCGAGCGCATGATTAACGACAGAGAAACGGATAAGCCCCTGCTTTCCCTTATCGATAGCGAATACCGTGACGAGAAGGCAGTTCGTATTGCCATTTCCCGTATTCACGAGGGCAAGTACCGCATTCGCCGTCCCGGCGAGGCAGGAGCCGAGGAGGCTCCCGAGGAGGCTCCCGAGGAGGCTCCCGAGGAGGCTCCCGAGGAGGCGTAAGACGCCGACACTCCTTTAGAGCCGACACTCCCTTAGAAAGGACAAGAAAGAGTGAAAACCGTTCTGACCGTTCGCCTGCTTGACGTTGCTTTTCGCGCTGACCGCGGATACGATTATTATCTGTCCGAGGGCGAGAGCGCCGAGAACCTCTATGGGCGCATTGTGACCGTTCCCTTTGGTAAGGGCAACCGTGCCGCATATGCCCTGGTGGTGGGACAGCGGCAGGAGGAGGGGGACAATCCCCATATCAAGACGGTGCTTTCTACCCTGTCGGACGCCTTTCGACTGACGGCGGAAACGGTGCGGCTTTGCCTCTTTCTGCACGATTATCTCCTTTGCTCGGTGGGGGAGGCGGTCAGAGCCGCTATGCCTGCCAAGGCGCTGGGGCTTCTGCGCGAGGGGTATATTTCCAAGGATAGTACTCTTCTTCCCAAGGGGCGCCGCGGTGAAATTCTCACCTATCTGCGCGCCAACCCCGATTCTACCGCCGAGGATATCGTCAAGGTATTCGGTGCCTCTGCCCGTAGCGCGCTTTCGGCGCTTTGCAAGGAGGGGCTGGCAGAAAAGCAGTGCCGCCTTTTGCAGGAGGCACGTGCCAAAACCCAGCGCTATTATGCTGTCGCCGCCGACAAGGCGGAGGCAGAGCGCCTTTTAGCCGAGGACTCGCTTATCAGCGAGGGCGGTGCCAAGGGCAAGCGCATTTTTCAAAACGAAACCCAAAGAACCCTCTATCGCTTTCTGCTTGCCGAGGGGGCGACGGTGGAGGGAGATATTCTGCTTCGTCTGGATATTTCCGCCTCTCCCCTGCAAACCCTGGCACGGCGCGGACTCTTGCGTGTAGAGGAACGGGAGCTTGACCGCAATCCCTACGCCCTTCTTTCTCAAAAAAAGGAGGTGCGCCCTGTGCGCCTTTCTGCCGCCCAAGAGGAGGCATACGGGCAAATTGAGGCGCTGTACGATAAGCATCAGCCTGCGTGCGCGTTGCTTCACGGCGTGACGGGCAGCGGCAAGACCCTTGTGATGATGAAGCTGCTGGACAAGGTGTTAGGCGAGGGACGGCAAGCCATTTTGCTGGTTCCCGAAATCGCCCTGACCCCCCAGACGGTGGGCATCTTCTGCTCTCGCTACGGCGAGCGTGTGTCGGTGCTTCATTCCCGTCTTTCGGTGGGCGAGCGCTTTGACGCCTACCGCAAGATTTATAACGGCAAGGCGGATTTGGTGATAGGCACCAGAAGCGCCGTCTTTGCCCCCCTGCCTCGCTTAGGCTTGATTATTCTGGACGAGGAGCACGAGCATACCTACAAGTCTGACGCCGCTCCCCGTTATCACGCCAAGGACATAGCGGCGTTTCGCTCCAAGGAGCATAACGCCTTAACCCTGCTTGCCTCGGCAACGCCTCTGGTGGAGGACTATTACAAGGCAAAAACAGGGAAGTATACCTTAGTATCCCTTTCCGAGCGCTACGGCGGCGCCACCCTGCCAACGGTGGAGATTGCCGATATGCGGGAGGAGCTTCGGGCAGGCAATACCTCCTCGGTCAGCCGTCTTCTGATGGATAGGCTGACAGAGGCGAAGGAGAAGGGCGAGCAAGCCATTCTCTTTCTCAACCGCCGCGGCTATTACCACACGGTGTCCTGTCGCGGATGCGGCGAGGCGTTGGAATGCCCCCATTGCTCGGTGGCGCTGTCCTATCACAGCGGCTACCGCGGCACCTATTTGCTTTGTCACGCCTGTGGCTACAAGGCGCCGATGCCCTCTCTTTGCCCTGCCTGTGGCGGAAAGCATCTTTCCTTCGTGGGCGCAGGCACCCAGAAGGCAGAGGCAGAGCTTTCCCTTGCCTTCAGAACACTTCGTATGGATGCGGACACCACCGTCAGCAAAACCTCCTACGAGCGCCTGCTTGACAAATTCCGCGCCAAGGAGGCAGACATACTCTTAGGCACCCAGATGGTCACCAAGGGGCACGATTTTCCTGCCGTTTCGGTGGCAGGGGTTCTGCTTGCCGATTCCACCCTGCATATGAGCGACTTCCGTGCCTCGGAGAGAACCTTCTCTCTTTTGACCCAGGTGGTGGGGCGCGCGGGGCGCGCCAAGACCAAGGGCACGGCGGTGATACAGACCTTTTGCCCACAGCATCCCGTGATACGCCTGGCAGCCAAGCAGGATTACGAGGGCTTTTACGCCGAGGAAATCCGTTTAAGACAGGCGCTGCTCTATCCCCCCTTCTGCGATATGGCGGTGGTTTTGCTCCGCGGCAGAGAGGAAAGCCGCCTGCTTGCCGACGCCAAAACGGCAGCGACGGTATTAACCGAGCTATTGAAGGCAGAGGCGGCAGACCTGCCCGCTATGCTCTACGGTCCCTTGGAGATGCAAAACTACAAGGTGGCAGAGCAATACCGTGTAAAGCTATTAATAAAATGCAAGCTCACCACCAGAATGAGAGCCCTCTTCGGTATGTTCTTGGAGCGCTTCTCGGCGGTGCATAGCGACACGGTGATACACATTGATTTTAACCCGACGGAGGCGTAAGCCGCCGTCACAAGGATTGCAAGAAAGGAAGAGCCGTATATGGCATTACTGAATATTCGCACCGATAAGGACCCCATTTTGCGGAAAACCAGCCGCCCCGTTATCGAGGTGACCCCCCGTATTCTCACCCTGCTGGACGATATGGTGGAAACCATGCGTCGGGCAAACGGCTGCGGACTTGCCGCTGTGCAGGTGGGCGTTTTGCGCCGCGTGGTGGTTATCGAGGTAGAGGAGGGGACGGTCTATGAAATGATTAACCCCGAAATTATCGAGAGCGAGGGACACCAGGAGGAGGCAGAGGGGTGCTTATCCCTGCCTGACCGCTGGGGCGTTACCTCCCGTCCGATGCGTGTGACGGTGAAATACCTTGACCGCAAGGGCAAGGAAAGAACCTTAACGGGAGAGGGGCTTCTGGCGCGCGCCATTTGCCACGAAACCGACCACCTGGACGGCAAGCTTTTTATTGACGTGATGATTCGGGAGGCAGAGGAGGATTAATTCTCGCCTTCAAAAATAAACGGAAAGGACGAAGGGTATGAGAATCGTATTTATGGGCACCCCCGATATTGCGGCGGAGTGCTTATCCGCTATTTTGCAAAGCGGCAAGCATACCGTTGTGGCGGCAGTTTGCCAGCCCGATAAGCCCAAGGGGCGGGGTATGGTGCTGACCCCACCGCCTGTGAAGCAGCTGGCGACGGAAAAGGGTATTCCCGTTTTTCAGCCCCAGTCCTTAAAGGGCGGTATTCTGCTACCTTATCTGGACAGATGGCGCCCCGACATTGTGGTGGTGGTGGCGTATGGCAAGATATTGCCTACCTACGTGCTTTCCTATCCCCCCTACGGCTGCTTGAATTTGCACGTGTCCCTCCTTCCCAAGTACAGAGGCGCCGCCCCTATGCAGCGCGCCATTATGGCAGGGGAGAAGGAAACGGGCGTTTGCGTGATGCAGATGGACGCGGGGCTGGATACGGGAGATATTTTGGCAAAGCGCACCTTCCCCATTACCGATGAGGATGATTTCGGCACGGTTCACGATACCTCGGCAAGGGTAGGCGGCGCCCTTCTTTGCGAAACCTTAGAGGCGCTGGCAAAGGGGGACATTCGTCCCCAAAAGCAGGAGGGCGAGCCCTCCTACGCCGAGAAAATCACCAAGGCAGACACCGCCTTGGATTTCTCCCTGCCCGCAAGACGCCTTCACGCCCAAATCCGTGGGCTTTCGCCCATTCCCTTGGCGTACACCAAAACCCCCGACGGGAAGCTCTTGAAGATTGTCAAGGCGACCTTAGCCGAGGGCAAGGGGACGCCGGGAGAGGTGCTTTCTCTCTCCACCGAGGGAGAGGGCGGCATTACCGTTGCCTGCGGCGAGGGGGCGCTACGCCTTGTCTGCGTTCTGCCTGAGGGCAAGGGCAAAATGCTTGCCGCCGATATGATTCGGGGCAGGAAAATCAAAGAGGGAGATATTCTTTCTCTATGAATATTCGCAAGAAAGCGGCAGAGCTGTTAGCCACCCTGGAACGGGAGGGCGGCTTTGCCAACCTGATGCTGACAGACGGGCTTCTGGCTGCGGCAGGGGAGGAGGCACCCCTTTTAACGGCGCTCTTTTACGGAGCGGTGGAGCGGCGCCTTTCCTTGGATTTCGCCATTGCCACCCTGTCGGGACGCTCTATTTCCGAGGTAGATTCTCACGCCAAGCAGCTATTGCGGCTGGGGCTTTACCAGATGTATTTTATGCACACGCCTCCTTATGCCGCCGTGAATGAAACGGTGGCGTTGGGCGAAAATAAAGCAGAGAAGGGTTTTCTGAACGCCGTTCTCCGCGAAGCGGTCAGACGGGGCGAGCGCCCCCTGCCCGACGAGGGAAAGATAGCCAGGTACCTTTCGGTACGGGAGTCCTTCCCCCAGGCAACCGTTAAGCGATTTCTGTCCCTCTTCGGACAAGCCGACACCGAGGCGCTTTTAGCCGCCTACAATCGGGTCGCCCCCTTGACGCTCCGTCTGGTACGGGGAAGGAGAGAGGACTATATCCGGCGCCTGGCGGCACTTGGTATAGAGGCAGAGAGGACACCCTATGCCCCACGGGGCATCCGCGTGCTTTCCGCCGTGTCCGTCAAGGCACTGCCCGGATTTGATACGGGCGAGTTCTTTATCCAGGACGAGGCATCCCAGCTGGCGGTTGCCGCCCTTGACGCCCAAAGAGGACAACGGGTGATTGACGTTTGCGCCTGTCCCGGCGGCAAAACGGCAGGGGCGCTGGCAGACCGAGAGGGAGAGGGCGAGAGCTTCGCCTTTGACCTGCATCGCAGCAAGCTGCCCTTGATTGAGGGAACCCTTGGGCGGTTAGGCTTTTCGGCTACCTTAGGGGAGCTTGACGCCGCCCAGGGAAGGGCTGACCTTTTCGACACGGCAGAGCGCGTTATCTGTGACGTTCCCTGCTCGGGGCTGGGGGTTTTGGGCAAGAAGCCCGATTTGCGTTACCGCCCCATTACCGAGGCGCTTCCCGCCTTACAGTACGATATCTTAAGGACCTCTGCCCGTTATCTCAAAAAAGAGGGCATTCTGGTCTATTCCACCTGCACGCTCTTGCCCGAGGAAAACGGCGAGAACGTGGCAAGGTTTTTGGAGGAGCATCCTCATTTCGTTGCCGAGGACTTTTCCTTCGGCGCGCTACACAGCGAGAAGGGGCAGCTGACGCTGTTGCCCTTCCGGCACGGCACAGACGGCTTCTTTATTGCCCGCTTGCGCCGTATACGGTAAAAACAAGAGAAAGGAAGACGGGGCGTGAACTTGGCATCCACGGTAGAAAAAATAGATATTGCAAGCCTGCTCCCTGGGGAGCTGGAGGCGTTCTGCCGTGAAAACGGACAGCCTGCCTACCGCGCCGCTCAGCTGTTTTCCTTTTTACAGAGCGGGGCGTCCCTTGAGGAGATGTCCTCGCTTCCCAAGAGCTTCCGCGCCTTTCTTGCGGAGAATTGTCTTTTCACCCTGCCCTCGGTAGAGGAGAAGCTGGTGTCCGCCATTGACGGAACGGTGAAGTACCTTTTCAGGCTTCACGACGGCGAGTGCGTGGAAAGCGTCTTTATGCGGTATAAGCACGGCAACACCCTCTGCATTTCCAGCCAGGTGGGCTGTCGGATGGGCTGTGCCTTCTGCGCCTCCACCATTGGGGGCAAGATAAGGGACCTGCTTCCCTCCGAGCTGGTAGGGCAAATTCTTGCCGCCCAGCGGGATACGGGAGAGAAGGTTTCCAACATCGTGATGATGGGCATTGGCGAGCCCTTGGATAATTATGAAAACGTACTGCGCTTCTTGAAGCTGGTCAACCACGAAAAGGGCTTGCATATCGGCTACCGCCACATCTCCCTTTCCACCTGTGGCTTGGCAGAGGGGATTTTGCGTCTGGCAAGGGAGAATCTTCCCATTACCCTCTCCATTTCCCTTCACGCGGTGACGGACGAAAAGCGCTCGGCGCTGATGCCTGTCAACCGCCGCTATCCCATCAAGGAGCTGCTTGCCGCGTGTGTTGCCTACTATAAGACAACCGAGCGCCGTATTTCCTTTGAATACACCCTGATTGCGGGGAAGAACGATACCGTGGAGGAGGCGCGCGCCCTTGCCGCCCTTCTGAAAAACGCTTTCCGCGGAACCAAGGCACCCCTGCACGTGAATCTCATTCGGGTCAACGAGGTCAAGGAAAGCGGCTTTAGCCGCCCCGATAAGGAGGGCGCGCGGCGCTTTGCCGAGGCGCTCTTGGCAGAGGGCGTCAACGCCACGGTGCGCAGACGCTTGGGGGCGGACGTCAACGCCGCCTGCGGTCAGCTACGGAGAAAGACGCTGAAAGAAAAGGGACAGAAAGAGAATAAGGAATGAACGTATGTGGACTTACCGATTCCGGCATGTGCCGTGCCGAGAATCAGGACTGCTTCGCCTGCGCCACCCTGTCTTCTAAGGATAAGGACGGCAAGGACGCCTTAGCGCTTGCCGTGGTTTGTGACGGTATGGGCGGCGCCCACGGCGGAGAAACGGCAAGTCGCCTTGCCACCGCCATCTTCGTGGAGAAAATGGCAGGCGAAAGGAAGCGGGACGAGCACGCCTTGAAAAATGCCGTCGCCGCCGCCAATACGGCGGTATACCGCAAGAGCCGCGAGGAGGAGCGCTTCTCGGGAATGGGAACGACCCTGGTTTCCGTTCTGGCAGGCAAAAGGGAGGCACAGGTGGCGTACGTGGGCGATAGCCGCGCCTACCTCTTTCACGGGGGAGAAATACGGCAGCTGACACACGACCACTCCTACGTGCAAACCCTGGTGGACAGCGGCAAGCTCACCCAGGAGGAAGCCAAAACCCACCCGATGAAAAATTTGATTATGCGTGCCGTTGGCGTCAAGAAAACGGTAGAGGCGGATGTCTTTCCCATTACCTGGGAGGAGGGAGATATCCTTTTGCTCTGCTCCGACGGCTTCAGCAACGAGGTTGGCCCCGAACAGATGGAGTCGGTGCTGTCCGCTAAGGATATGCCCCTTTCTCAACGGGTCCGAGATTTGATAGGTGCCGCAAACTGCGCGGGCGGCGACGACAATATTACCGTGCTTTTACTTGAAAACACAAAGGAGAATGAATGGAATGTTGAATGCCAATGACTACTTGAACACCGTGTTTGATGACAGATATAAGATTATCCGCGAAATCGGACGCGGCGCCTCCAGCATCGTCTTCGTGGCGGAGGATACGCTGAAAAATTGCCAGGTTGCCATTAAGCTGTTAGACAGTGACGCGGATGAATATAAGGTAAACTCCAAGAGCTTTCAGAATGAAATCGAGGCGCTGACCGAAATGGATTACCACGCCAATATCGTGGGCATCTATGACGCCTCCTTTGAGGGAAAGATTCACTATATTGCTATGGAATACGTCCAGGGCTGCACCCTGCGGCGGTATATGGACACCCATAAGGTACTGCCCGAGGAGGTTATTATCGACTTTTCCTCCCAGGTGCTGGACGCCCTGCGCGCCGCCCATAGCAACGGCATTATCCATCGGGACATCAAGCCCCAGAACATTCTCTTGACCCAGGCAGAGGACGGCAACGAGGTACAGCTCGTGAAGCTTGCCGACTTCGGTATTGCCCGTCTGCCCGAGAATGACCGCTTTATGATGAAGGACAGAGGCATCGGCACGGTGCATTATATCAGCCCCGAGCAGGCGTCGGGCGCCCCCGTGACCGCCAGAAGCGATATTTATTCTCTGGGTGTTCTGATGTATGAAATGGCAACGGGTAAGGCGCCCTTTCACGCCGACTGCGCCACCGCCATCATCACCCAGCACCAGACGGATTTGCCTGAGGACCCCCGTAGCTACAACCCCAACCTGTCGGTGGGAATGAAGCAGATTATTCTCAAGGCGCTGGAAAAGGACCCTGCCCGTCGCTTTAAGAGCGCAGACGAGATGCTCCGCGCCTTGACCCGTTTACAGCACGGGGAAGCCACCGTTTTAGAGGTCAAGGAAAAGGAGCCCAAGCCCCCCAAGACCTACAAGGAGGCAAAGGACAAGAAAAAGAAGCAGGAAAGAGAAGCGAAGTGGCAAAGGGAGGGAGGCTCCTTCCTTGGCGGCTTTGACCGCCGCTGGCTCATCGGCATTGCCTCGGCACTCTTGGCTGTTGCCGTTATCGTGGGCACGGTGCTTCTCATTACCCTGCCGGGTCGCAACCCCACCCACGAGGTGCAAAACTATATCGGACAAACCTTAGAAAGCGTCCAAGCCCGTCCCGATGTGACGGTGACCCGTGTGGTCTATCAGTATAACTCTGCCGACTTCGGCAAGATTATCGACCAATCTCCCAAGCAGGGAACCTTAGAGCCCGGAGAGGATGATTCGGTGGTGCTGTACGTTTCCTGCGGCGCCCGGAACGGTGCTATCGGTAAGCTGACCGCAGGCGACTGCGCCAACACCGCCGCCGCTGAGGCAGCCCTGAAGAAGGAAAACCCCCTGCTTGCCGCCGCCTTCCGCAGCGAAGCTGCCGAGGAGCATAATCCCCTGTACGCCGTTGGCGCCGTGGTGGCGGTTGATTTCCTCGATAAGGACGGCAACACCCTGACCACCTTCCCCGTAGAGCTTCCGAGCCTGAACGGCCGCGTGGGCATCAACAAGGACCTTATCAAGACCGTGGTGCTGTACACCAACCCTGCCGCTGCCCAATGAAGGAGATAAAAGGACTTCTGGTTAAGGGTCTTGGCGGACTCTACGAGATTGAGGGCGAGGACGGCGCGCGCTATACCTGCCGCGCCAAGGGTATTCTGAAAAAGGACGACGGCAAGCTTTTAATGGGAGATACCGTTTTGCTTTCCGTTGACGAAAGCGGCAAGGGTGAAACGGCGATAACGGGCATTTTGCCCCGTCAAAACGCCCTCATCCGTCCGCCGCTTTCCAATCTCTCTTATATGCTTTTGACGGTGGCGGCAAGGGACCCTGCCCCCTCCACCGTGCTTTTAGACCGTATGACGGTGATTTGCGAGAAGGAGGGCATCGTTCCCGTGCTTCTGGTAAATAAGTGCGATTTGGCAGGAAGCGAGGCAGAGGCGTTGGCGTCCGTCTATCGCAAGGCGGGCTACACCGTCTTTACCGTGTCGGCAAAGGAGAAGGAGGGCATTGCCTCCGTTTCCACCTTCCTGGAGGAGGTCCTGCAGGAGGGAAGAATTGCCTGCTTCGCGGGGGCGTCGGGGGTTGGAAAATCCACCCTGATGAACGCCCTTTTCCCCACTCTGCAAAGAGAAACGAGGGGACTCAGCGAAAAGACGGCGCGGGGCAAGCACACCACCCGAAGCGTGGAGCTTTTCCCTGCCTACGGCGGCTGGCTGGCAGACACCCCGGGATTTAGTCTTTTAGACTTCGTGCGCTTTGATTTTGTCACCCTTGGGGAGCTTGCGGGCTGCTTCCCCGAGTTTGCGCCCTATCTTGGCGCCTGTCGGTACACCGACTGCACCCATCGAAGCGAGGACGGCTGCGGCATTGTAGACGCCCTTGCGCGTGGGGACATCGGGCAGAGCCGCTTTGACAGCTATTCCGAGCTTTTCCTCCTGTTGAAGGAGAAGGAAAAGAGTCTTTACGACGGAAATAAGAAAAAAATTGGTAAATGTCAAGTAGTTGAGTGAATTTTTTTCAAAAAAATGGAATATTTATTTTTTGGAGTTCATTTTGAAAGAGCGTTAGGCTGTTTTGACCGTTGAAAAGACGTCGGGGATAGGCATTGATGTAATCCTGGATATCCTGGATGCGTTCCGTTGAATACGCCCTGATGGGTGTGCCTTTGGGCACGAAACGTCGAATAAAGGCGTTCTGGTTCTCATTGGAACCACGTTCAGAAGAACAGTACGGGTGGCAATAATATACGGTTGTGCGGCGGCGGCGCGTATACGGTGAAATCTCCATACCAAGGGTATTGGAGAATTCGGTACCATTGTCACAGGTTATTGTTTTGAATAATCTGCGGAAATTGGTACTACCGATTCGACGTTCAAGACGGTTCAGCATCGTTACGGTGCTGGCGGCGGTTTTATCGGGTGACTTGAATATCAATTCCATACGGGTGAGCCTTTCTGTCATTGTCAGAAGGGTCTCGCCCTTTTTACTTGTACCAATAACCGAATCAAGCTCCCAATGCCCGAAGGAGGTGCGCTCTGCGACCTCTTTCGGGCGTTTTTCGATATTGTTCTCTTTCGGGAGCTGCTTCACCGTTTTTACCTTTTTATGTTTTTTCTTCCGTTTTCCTTTACGGAGAAGATTTTTATTTGTGACGTGGAGAAATACGCCTTTATCAATATAGTTATAAAGGGTAACACGGCATATTTTTGTATTAAACTCAAGATGATTTTGCTCAATATAATCCAGGATAGCCGCAGGAGAATATCCGTGGTTCAATATCATCTCTTCTATGAACGCCGCAAACCTATGGTCATTTCCGATTTTAATGGGGGCACCTTTTGCCGTTGCATTAAGTTCTGCGCTCAGCTGCGCTTTGTCTGCGCTGTATTTCCTTGTTTCTTTCCAGGTGTCGCCGTCAAGATGCATATAAAATCCGCGCTTCAATTCACGGTAGATTGATTGAAACGTAAAGCCGAGCTCCTCGGCTATTTTTTTTACGGGAACACCTGC
>JAFTSW010000054.1 GCA_017467085.1 Clostridia bacterium
CAAGGGCTTTCGGCTCTTCTCGAAAATTCTACGCCGAGCGTGGTGATTGAGACCCGAAACTGGCGCGCTACCAGCTGCGCTACACCTCGAAATTTTGACGGTGGGGGAAGAAAAAGCGGCTTGGGACACAAGCCGCTTTTTCATTGGGGTGGACAATGGGAGTCGAACCCACGACCTCCAGAGCCACAATCTGGCGCTCTAACCAACTGAGCTATGTCCACCGTATGGCGTACCTTGGGGGACTCGAACCCTCGACCTACTGCTTAGAAGGCAGTTGCTCTATCCAACTGAGCTAAAGGTACATCAATAAGGGAAATACCCCAACAACGCAAGATATTATAACAAAGAAAGCGGCGTTTGTCAAGTGCTTTTTCAATTTTTGCTTGCAAAAGTTTTCATTTTTTATTTTGGCGGTGGGGCGGGATTAAAAATTCCTCTTGAAAAGCAGAGGAAAATCTGCTATACTGTATAAAAGCAACGCCGAGAGGGTTAATAGGAAGGAATATAAAATGGAAGCGAACAAGACGGTTATCGTCATCAACGGAAAGGGCGGCGTCGGCAAGGATACCCTGTGCGAATTTGCCGCGCGGCACTATAAGGTCAAGAATATTTCCTCCATCACGCCCATCAAGGAGATTGCCGCCCTGTGCGGCTGGCACGGTGAAAAAACCGACAAGGCAAGAAAATTCCTTGCCGACTTGAAGAGCCTCACCGTGGCGTATAACGATTTCCCCACCCGTTGGATTACCGAGGAATATCAGAAATTCTTGGAAAGCGAGGACGAGATTTTGTTTGTCCATATCCGTGAGGGCGAGGAAATTGATAAGTTTGTCAAGGCAACGGGCGGCAGGGCAAAAACCCTCCTTATCCGTGGCGGCACGCGCTTCCGCCGCGCCAAGGCGGTCTATGGCAACGCCGCAGACGATCAGGTGGAAAAATACCGCTATGATCACGTCTTTTACAATGACCACCCCTTAGAGCGCACCGAGGCGATTTTTACCGCCTTCTTAAAGAAAATTCTTTGCGAAAGCAAGTAAAGCGCCGCGAAGTACATAAAAAGGGGCTGTCTCACTATTTCGTGAGACACCAAAAAGGAGCCGCAACGGCGACCTGCGATAAAGCAGGTGCGCCGTTTTGGCTCCTTTTTTGCCCCTGTTCGTTTCACTTTTGACGAAAAGCGAAACGAACGCACAAATTTTCTTCGAAAATTTCCTCATTTTGCGCCTTTCTTGACGCAAAATGAGACGGGCTGTCTCATTTGAGACAGCCCGTTTTGTTATTCTAATTCCAAATCCTCGGAGCGGAAAAGCGGATGGTCTAAAAAGTCGGTTAACGACATATGAAAGCCCCGCGCGAGCATCATAACAGTGCTGAGTGTAACGGTTTTGTTGCGTCCGTTCATAATACACTGCATACTTCCGTGCTGAATGCCCGACTCCTGCTCCAACCGATATTGCGTCATACGGCGCTCCTGCAATAAAAGGGAAACACGCTTTGCCACTGCGTCATTAACAGTCATATTGCACCCTCCCCTTTACGCCGTCTGTCGGCAGATTTACCTACCTATAATTGTACTGAAATTTTCTGAAATTATAAGAAGGTATACCTACATATTTGGGGCAACCGCTTGATTTTTCAAGATGGCATTGTGTATCCCCTTTGGAGGAAAAACCATTGAAGCTGGCAATTATCTATCGTAATCGCTATATGGTGGATGAAGCGAATTATGTAATAGCCTATGTTTCTCACAAATTTGGGGGAGCCTATGCCACCTACCAATATGCTAAAAGGAAAAAGAAGGAAATATATAACGTCGCCCCCTTTTTATGAGGAGGCGACGCTTTTTTGTACACTTTTGTTTACACGTCAAAGGAGGATGCAAATCAAGCCGCCGGAGCCCTCGTTGATGATGCGCTCTAAGGTTTCGGAGAGCTTCTGTCTGGATTCCTCGGGCATATGGGAGAGCTTGGCGTGAAGTCCCTCGCCCACCAGCTCGTAGAGGGACTTGCCAAAGAGGCTGGACTGCCAGAGCGCCTCGGGGCTTTCCTTGCACTCTGCCAGCATATTCTGCACCAGCGCCTCCGACTGCGCCTCGGTGCCCACCACGGGATTGATTTCCGTTTCAATCTGGGCGCGAATCATATGAATGGACTTAGCGGAGGCGCGCAGGCGCACGCCGTAGCCGCCTGCCTGCTTGACGATGCGCGGCTCCTCTAACTTCAGCTCCGCAGGCTCGGGCATCACGATGCCGTAGCCCTTTTCCTCCGCGGCGGTCAGCGCTTCCTCAATGCGCTTGTATGCCTTGGCGGTTTGGGCAAGCTCCTGCAAGAGGCTAAAGAGCGCCGCCTCGTCCTTTACCTCGTAGCCCGTCAGCTCGGAAAGGGTGCGTAGGTACAGTCCCTCGGCAAGCTTGATTTCAAAGCGCACCTCGCCCGTGTCTGCTGCGACGGACTGGGGCAGGACACCCTCTAAAAGCTCTCCCGGGGTCATCGCGTCGGTGACCTTTTTTACGTCCCCCATTTTGGCAACGTTGTCGGCAACGTGGCGCACTGCCTCGTAGATGCTTGCCTTGATGGGGTGGGCGTCGGGCAGAGAGTGACACCAGTCGGGAATGGAGAAGGAAAGCTCCGTCACGGGAAATTCGTGCAGCACAAGCTCCAAAATCCGCGCAATGTCCTCCCCGTCCAGCAGCTGGCAGTTCACCAGCGCCACGGGGGCGTTGTATTTGTTCTCTAATTCATACGCCAGCGCCACCGCCTCCTTGCTTTCGGGATGGGCAGAGTTGAGAATGATGGCGTAGGGAACGGCAGCCTTTTCCAATTCCGCAATCACCTTTTCCTCTGCCTCCACGTAGCTTTCACGGGGAATATCCAGGGCGGTGCCGTCGGTTGTCACCATCATCGCAATGGTGGCATGCTCGGAAATTACCTTCCGCGTGCCAAGCTCCGCCGCTTCCTTGAAGGGCAGGGGAGAGTCCGACCAGGGGGTATGTACAAGGCGAGGGGCGCCCTCCTCCGTTTGTCCCAACGCCTCGGGAACGATGTAGCCCACGCAGTCTACCATACGCACGCGCACGGATGCTTCTCCCTGCCACTTGACGGCAACCGCCTCATCGGGAACGAACTTGGGCTCGGTGGTCATAACCGTTTTGCCCGTTGCCGATTGGGGCATTTCGTCCTGAGCTCTTTTTCTGTCGTACTCGTTGGTGATGGAGGGGAGCACGGTGGTTTCCATAAAGCGCTTGATGAAGGTGGACTTACCCGTTCTCACGGGGCCCACCACGCCAATGTAAATATCGCCGTGGGTGCGCTTGGCAATATCGTGATAAATGGAGGAATAAGACATAATTCTGACCTTCGCTTTTGGTGAAAAGCGTCCTTTCTTTTTGCGGTGGGGGTGTCTTCTTTTGTATCACCATATGCGGAAGCCTGTGGATTTATACCTGTTCTCTCTCCCTCTGCGGAAAAAGCTGTCCGGCCCTCTTTTCTCACTTTTCAAACCCCTTCTATTCCGTATACACGGTTGATTGCCTTTGCCAAAAGAGGGGTTAGCAGGGAAAGCTCGGCGTCCAGTGTCCCGGGGGATACGAAAAGCGCCGCCGCCTCGGCGGAAAGCGCCTCCCGCTTGCCCCCTGCCGCCTCCAGAAGGGCAGGGGCGCTTATTACCGTCGGCACGCCAAGCGCCAATACGGGTACCCCCAATGTTTCTTCGGAGAGGGCGTCACCGCCCCTGCCTAAGCCTGAGCCGGGGGCAACCCCCGTGTCGCAAAGCTGTACCGTCCGCAGTAGTCGCCCGGGCTCTCGCGCCGCCAGGGCGTCAATGGCAAGAATGAGGTCGGGAGAAAGACGGAAGGCAAGGGCGGAAAGCGCCGTCAAGGTGTCCATACCGCTTTGTGCCGTTACCCCCGGAACGGTAACAAAGAGAGAAAAGGGCAGGTCTGCCAGGGCATCGGGGCTTGCCGCCTTCAGATGGGCGGTGGCAAGAATACCGTCTGCTGTTAAGGGACCCACAGCGTCTGCCGTCATAGTGCGGTTGCCAAGCCCCACCGCCAGCACCCGTCCGCTTTTTCGAGGCGAAAGCCGCCAAAGCCCCTCTGCCAGCTCATCGGAGAGCGCTTCGCGCTCCTCCTCCGTCAAGTCCAGAACGGAGGGAAAGGAAAGGGTGTGGTACCGTCCGATGGGCTTTTGTATGGCGCTTGCCGCCTCCTCTGTTTGAATTTCCAAGAGCGTCCAAGCAAAAACGCCCTCCCTTTTCTCCTCCAAGCAATAGCCCGCGGAAAGCGCGGCGGCGCTTCTCCTCTCCTCGGCAAGGTCGGTATAAAAGGCGTTTTCCATATAGCGATACTTCCTTTCACGGTGGCGCCCCCGCCGCCGCCTGCGTTTCCTGCATTTTTCTTTCGACTCTATCATTTTGGACGGCGGGCGGCGAAATATACACCGAAATGAGCAAGAGAAAGGAAAGGGAGCATCAAAAGAAAGGACAAAAGCCCGAAGCGCACCCAAAAGAATGGGCAATTTGCACAGTTTTCAAAAGGTTTTTTGTGCAAACAGACAAACATTGTCGAAAGGCTGAAAAATGTTCTTGCCAAGGCGAAAGGATTGTGGTATAATGCTTGTATGGATATTATCGTCTATTAGTATATTTAGATTTAGTTCGGAGGTTTGGATAGTATGAAAAAAGTGATATCCTTGTTTTTGGCGGTTTTGATGCTGGTAGGAAGCCTGGCAGCATTTACCTCCTGCGGCGCAAAGGATGCAACCATCGCCGTCTATCTGGGTGACCAGCTGTATGACCTGGACCCTTCTATGGCGTGCGTCAACGATGAGGCAATGGAGGTGTTCAAGCTGATTTACGAGCCTCTCTTTACCTTGAACGAAAAAGGCAAGGTGAAGAATGCGCTGGCAAGCGGCTACCGCATTATCGAAAATGAGGCGGAAAACCTGTACCAAATGGAAATCACCCTGCGTGAAACCTATTGGAGCACGGGGCATCAGGTGACGGCAGACGATGTTTGTTATGCCTGGAAGCGCATTCTGGACCCCAACGAATCTCACCAGAGTCAAGCGGCTCCTTTGCTCTACGATATCAAGAACGCTCTGGCTGTTAAGCAGGGCACCGTCAGCGTGGACGCTGTTGGTCTTGCCGCAAACAAGGACATATTGACCATTACCTTTGAGGGCAAGATTGATTACGATGCCTTCCTTCGCAACCTGACCTCTCTGGCGCTGGTTCCTTTGCGCGAGGACACCGTAACGATTAATAACGCTGAATCCTGGTGGAGCAAGCGCACCTCCGTTATCGCAACCAACGGGCCCTTCTCCGTGAGCTTTTACGATACGGAGTTGGGTGAATTCACCCTCCAGCGCAACGTGTATTACAACTCCAAGGAGGGCGAGGCGGGTGCTTCTGTGATTACGCCTGCGCTGTTAAACGCCATCTGGCCTAACGAAAACTTCTACAACTATATGGACGATTTTGATGGCGACATCAACGCCTATATGAAGCATAAGGTTGAGGAGCTTATCACCGAGCGCGTGATTTTCTATCTTGGCTCTATGCCTGTGGACAAGGAAATCCGCGAGAACACCAAGGTGACCGTGGGCAACTCCCTCTCCACCTATTCCTACATTTTTAATACTAACAATCCTCTCTTCGCCGATGCCCGTGTGCGTCAAGCGCTCTCTATGGTCATTGACAGAGAAAAGATTGCCGAAACCCTGGTATATGCCGAGGCGGCAACGGGTCTTGTAGCCCCCGGCGTCTGGAACGCAGGTAACCGCAGAGTCAGCTTCCGTTCTCAGGGCGATGTTTTGATTAAGACCGAGGTTGACGCGATGGATGCGGCTCTTGAGCTTCTGGATGAGGCAGGCGTAACGGGCGGCAAGTTCACCCTGACCGTCCGCGACACAGCAGAGGATATGTATATCGCCGCATACGCCGAGGAGCGCTGGGAGGAGCTTGGCTTCCAGGTAACCGTGAAGGCGGAAACCTATGACACCAGCTCTTGGGCAGATAACGCGACAGGCGGCAGAAAGGTACAGCAGAGAGAGGGCAACGAGCTGACCGTATATGACGATGCCATCCAGACCGCTTACTGGGAAGGAAACTTCGACGTTATCGGCGTGGACTATCAGATGTATTCCACCAACGCCTTCACCGTTCTTTGCGGATTTACCACGGATATGAACGGAAACGGTGTTGTCACCTCCAACGCCCAGGACGGCAACTACACCTACACTGCAAAGCTTCACTGCTCCGGCTTCTCGAACGCAGAGTACGATACGCTTATGAAGCAGGCCCTGGCAGAGAAGGATTTGGAAAAGCGTGCCACCATTTTGCACCAGGCAGAGGCGCTTCTGATGGAAGAAATGCCCATCATGCCCATCGTCTTTAACCATTCCTACTATGCTTCTCAGAGCATCAGCGGACTTCATATGGACTATTACGGCCTGGTGTCCTTCGCAGGCGCAAGACTGAAATAACGGTACAAGGGTCGGTTCATTCGGCAAGAAACGGGGAGCCTTGCTCCCCTGCCGTGAACCGCCCTTGTTTTATCCTTATTATATTGTAGAAAACAGGAAGGAGGAAATGACGTTGTTTAACAAGAATATATATGACGGCGGTATGACCGACAAAACGGAAATGAAAATTTTCATCCTGT
The DNA here is from genome assembly GCA_017467085.1 of Clostridia bacterium. Taxonomy (GTDB): domain Bacteria; phylum Bacillota; class Clostridia; order Oscillospirales; family CAG-272; genus UBA1740. Next base: position 6,662 of record JAFTSW010000054.1, read on the forward strand.
TTTTAATGGATGAGCTGAACTATCCGTTGGATTACACGGCGCTTTCCTTTATTATCGGAGAAAGCGGCTACGTGGGGCGCTTTGACTTTACCGCCTGCTTCTCGGAGCTGATTGAGTTGGGGCACGTGGAGTCCTTCGAGGAAAAAAAGAAAACCTATTACGTGGTGTCCGAGTTAGGGCATATGGTAGCAACCGAGCTGCAAAGCACCCTGCTTGACTCCATTCGGGAGAAAAGCCGTATCGGCGCCTTGCGCCTGCTTTCCCTGCACAAAAAGGGAGCCAAATGCCATTGCCGCATCAAGCGGAGAAAGGACGGCATTTACGAGGTGCACTGTCGCATTGAGGACAAAAAGGGCGTTATCAGCGACGTCACCGTAACCACCTCCACCGAGTCCGAGGCACAGCACATCAAGGCGCATTTCAAGGAAAAGCCCGAGGAGGTCTGCCGCGGCGTTTTGGCGGTGATGACGGGCAAGGTGGACTACTATCTCCATTGATAAAAGTCAAAAAATGGTAAAAATTGAAAAAAGTTTTCAAAAACCACTTGACAAGTTCTGAAAAACTGCTATAATTATTATGTATAGGACTCTTCCTATATACTTTTGTCTTTCTCCAACGGGAAAAGCGACTCTTGGATAGATAATACAAGGGTGGGCGATGACCTTTGCGGCAGGGGCAACAGTGTATTTCTATTGCACATACGGGCGGAGAGGTTCATGAAGCAACCAAGCGAGCAGGAATTGCTGCTTTTACTTACAAAGGCAAAAAAAGGTGATAGCGAAGCCTTTGAGGCGATTTCTGTTATATTCGCGCCTCTGTTGCGCCGTCTGAAAAAGAGCTTCTGTCAGGGCTTATGCGCGGCAGATTGCGATGAAATTTCCGCTGAGGCGGAGATTGCGCTTTTCCAGGCAGTTCGCAACTACACCGAGGGGGCTGGCGTAACCTTTGGCGCCTATGCGCGCGTGTGCGTTAGAAATGCCCTGATTTCCTACTATCGCAAACGCCATCGGGTTCCCATGGAATTACCTATCGAGGAGTGGCCCTTGCTTTTGGAGGAGGCCAATCTCTATTCCTCCCAATCGGATGCCGAGGCTGCCGAAGCGGTGGCTACGCTGAAGGGAATGAAGCATATTCTTTCTCCCTATGAGCAGAGGGTATTCGATTTGTATGCGGAGGGGAATTCTGTTTCCCAGATTGCCAAGGCCCTGGGAAAAACGGAAAAGTCGGTGAGCAACGCCGTTTTCCGTCTGTTTCAAAAACTGCGGGAGCAGTTCAAAATTTCATAGTTTATATGCCCAAGTAGCTTAAGGGAGAGCGTTGTTTTTGTTGGTCCAATGATTTCAAAGGCGTCGGTTGGAATCCGTCCGAGGGTAAAAAATTTTCACATCTAAAGTGAGGTAAACACAATGTACGAGGACAAGACACTGAAGTGCAAAGATTGCGGCGAGGAGTTCGTGTTCACCGCAGGTGAGCAGGAGTTCTATGCAGAGAAGGGATTCGATCACGAGCCCCAGAGATGCAAGGCCTGCCGTGATGCAAGAAAGAACGGAGCAAGAGGCGCCAGAGAAATGTTCGATGCAGTTTGCGCTGAGTGCGGCAAGGATTGCAAGGTTCCCTTCAACCCTACCGAGGGCAAGGCTGTATATTGCAGCGAGTGCTTTGCAGCAAGAAGAGCGAAGTAATTTTCGTTCAATCGTGCATAAAAAAAGACACCGTTTTACGGTGTCTTTTTTATTTTTCAAAAGTCCCCGTTCCCTATACTATTTTGCAAAAAAGTCCTTGCTTTTGCGCTGTATTTGTGGTAAAATAGAAAAAAGACTGTCCATTTTTAAGGATATATCGGCAGCGTCACAGGAGAGGGACGAGCCATGGAAAATAAAAAGAGAACCGCCCAGGGAGGCAGAAGCAGCGAAAAGACGGGAAGACCCCCTTACCGCCCCCATCCGCAAGGAGAGGCAGAGCGTGAGGAGGAGGGCGTCATTTGCGGACGCAACGCCGTCAAGGAGCTGTTGGCGTCGGGGCGCGACGTGGATAAAATCTTCACCGCCCGTGGCGAGCGAGAGGGCTCTATCGTGGTTTTGGTGGGCGAGGCAATCGCCAGAAAAATTCCCGTTATTGAGGTAGAGCGCCGAAAGCTTGACGCTATGTGTCCCTCCTCTCATCACCAGGGCATCGTGGCAACGGTGCCGCCGCGGAATTACGCCAGCGTGGACGATATTCTGGCGTATGCAGAGGAGAAGGGAGAGAAGCCCTTTATCGTCATTTGCGATGGGGTGGAGGACCCTCATAACCTGGGCGCCATTATGCGCTCGGCGGAATGCGCGGGCGCTCACGGGCTTATTATTCCCAAGCGCCGCTCGGCAAGCCTGACTGCCACGGTGGCAAAGGCGTCCGCGGGCGCCATTGAGCATTTGAAAATCGCCAAGGTGACCAACCTTGTGCAAACCATAGAAGCGTTAAAGGAAAAGGGCGTTTGGATTTACGCCGCCGATATGGACGGAGAGCTGTACCATCAAACGGATTTAACGGGGGCGGTTGCCCTTGTGATGGGCAACGAGGGGGCAGGCATTTCCCGCTTGGTAGAGGAAAGCTGTGACTTCCGCATTTCCATTCCCCTTTATGGCAAAATCAATTCCATGAACGTATCTGCCGCCGCCGCAGTCTTACTCTGTGAGACTGCCAAGCAGCGTCATTCCAAATAAGGTCGAAGGAGGCAATTCCATGTCCGACAAGAATAATTCTGTGGATAGCGAAAGAATCAAGCAGCTGTTAGCCCAGCTTCGCGCCAAATTTGATATGGAAGCACCCGAGGCATCCGAAAGCACCCCTGCCGAGGAAAACGAGGATAGCTACCAGGCCGAGGAAACCACCATTTCCTTTGCCATTCCCGGTAGTGAGGAGGTGGAGGAGGAGCCGGAGGCTGCTGCCGTTGTGCCCCTTTGCGAGCTTTCCAAAACCTTCGGCGCCTTTCACGAGCAAATGGAAAAGAGCGAGGCGGGGGACGCCGATGCGGCGCCTACGCTGTCGGGTGGCTGTGGCGATGAAACGCTGGCGTTTTTGTTAGATAGGTACGCCATTGAGCCTGCCCCCAAGAAGCCAACGCCGTCCGTAGCGGAGAAAAAGGAGGAGGCGCCTTCTGCTCCTGCGGCACCCGTCGCGCCCGTTTCGTCTGCCGCGCCCGTTGCGCCCAAGGAGGAAACGCCCTTCGTGTTCCCCAACGTGGACGAGGACTTTGCGGAGGAGGGGACGGAGGAGCCCATTTTGGAGGAGCCCGTTGCCGAAGAGCCTGTTGTCGAGATGCCTGTTACCGAAATTCCTACGGCAGAGGCGCAAGACCCCGAAGCCACCGAAAATCCCCAGGCTGTCGATGCCACCGACTCGGAGGACGAAGAGCAGGACTATACTGAACAGCCCTTTGATGGCGAGCAAGTCACCTTCGCCGAGGTGGAAGAAGCGGATAGTGAGAGCGAGGAGAAAGAAAATACCCCAGTCACCCCACCCGATTTTCCTGCCGCCGAGAACGGAGAATATTTCCAGGAGCGCTTGGATATTACCTCAGTTTTGCCAAGCCCCGCAAGCAAAAAAGAGGAAAGGGAGGACGCCGCCGATAGCTTTATTCCTATGTCCTCCTTTGACGATATAGCCGAGCCCACTACCCCCACTTTGGAGGAGGAGCCCGAGAAAAGCCCTGTCTTGCCCGTGACGGAAGAGGCAGAGGCTGAGGAAGCGCCTGCCGCTCCCGTATCGGAGGAGGCAGAGGCTGAGGAAATTCCCGCCGCTTCCAACGAGATGGCAACGCCCGTTGCCGAGGCAGAGCCCGAAGCGCCCGCTTTCGATGCAGGCGACTTGGGAGATGAGGGC
>JAFTSW010000055.1 GCA_017467085.1 Clostridia bacterium
CAGGAGCTTGGCAACGGGGGCAGTCCCCAGCATTTCTTTTCTGTCAGTCATATCTGCGTCCTTCTTATGGATTCTCATTATATCTATTATACTATTTACTGGAAGAAAATCAATGATGAACCTGTGAATTTTTGTGTAGCCTCGGAAAACAAAAGTTTTTGTTTTATATTTGTGCCAAAAGATTAAATATATGGTATAATAGGAGAAGAGCATCCAAAGAAAAGAGGCGACTTTTATGAAAGATAAGGCTAATATATGCGAAAAGCTTTTTGAAACGATTGATGCGTTGCAGGATACCTACTTAGACCTTTTAGAGGATATTTGCAATATTGAAAGCCCCACCGACTGTAAGGCGGGGGTAGACGAGGTAGGGCGGTACTGTATCGAGCTTGCCGAAAAAAAGGGCTGGCGTGTCGAGATTTGTCCCCAGAGCGTGTCGGGTGACGCGGTATGTATCACCCTGAACCCCGGCGCCCTCGGCGCTCCCGTCGTGTTTTCGGCGCATATGGATACCGTCCATCCCGTTGGCTCCTTCGGCACGCCTGCGGTAAGACGGGAGGGGGATAAAATGATAGGTCCCGGTACCTTGGACTGTAAGGGCGGTATTGCGGCGGCGCTTTTGGCTATGGACGCCTTGGAGCGCTGTGGCTGCAAGGATAGACCCGTCCTCTTGCTTTTGCAGTCGGACGAGGAAAAGGGAAGCGCCCCCAGCCAAAAAGCAACCGTTCGGTATATGTGTGAAAAATCGGCAAACGCCGCGGCGTTTTTGAATTTGGAGGGCATACGGGACTGTACGGTAGTTGTCACCCGAAAGGGCATTTCCCGTATCAAGCTGACCTTCAAGGGAAAAGCCGCCCATTCCGCCATCTGCTATAACGGCGCCAACGCCATTGCCGAGGCGGCGCATGCGCTTCTTGCCCTCGAAGGAATGAAGGATGCCGATGGCTTAACCTGTAATTGCAGTATGATAAAGGGCGGCAAAACCCCCAATACCGTACCGGACCTTTGTGAGTTTGTTGCGGATATCCGCTTTGCCAATAAGGCGCAAAAGGAAAAAGCGTACGCCACCGTCGCCGCCCTTGCCGCCTCGCCCGTTACCGAGGGCTGTCAATGCACCTATGAGGAAATCAGCTATCGCCCCCCTATGGAGTATGCGGAGCGGAATATGGCCCTTCTTTCCCGAATGAACGACATTTACCGTGCCAACGGCTTGCCGCTCCTTGCCCCGCGTAACGCTAAAGGCGGCTCGGACGCCGCCTACGTAACCGAATACGGAATACCCTGCGTGGATTCCGTGGGGGTTAAGGGGGATGCTGAGCATACCCTTGGAGAGTACGTCTTTATGACCTCCGTTGCCGAGGCCGCCAAGCGCATCGCCGCCGTTGCCTACTGCCTGTAAATAAAAAACGCCCTTGCGGCGTTTTTTTGTTTGGAGTTCTTCAAAGCTATTGACAAAGCAGGCTTTTTATGATAAAATAACAAATGATATATAACAAAAGATATATAAAGGAGGTACCTATGCCGCCTAAGGTAAGAATTACAAAAGAGGATATTATCAAGGCCGCCGTTGCCCTTGTACGGGAGAGCGGCGAGGAGGCGATAAACGCAAGGACGGTAACCGCCGCCCTGCAATGCTCCACCCAGCCCATATTCTCCAATTTTGCCACGATGGAGGAGCTGCGAAGCGCCGTGATAAAAGCCGCCTACGGGCTGTATCTTGGCTTTATTGAAGAGGAGGTCAAGGGCGGTAAATACCCGCGCTACAAGGCATTCGGTATGGCGTATATCCGCTTTGCCCAAGAGGAAAAGGCGCTGTACAGGCTCTTGTTTATGCGCGACAGAACGGGAGAGGACATCACCCCAACGGTAGATTTTGAGGAGTCCGCGCGGATGATACAGGAGGCAAACGGCGTGACGGCAGAACGGGCAAGGCTGATGCATTTGGAGCTTTGGAGCTGTGTGCACGGCATAGGAACGATGCTTGTCACCTCCTTTTTGACCTTGGATTGGGAGCTGATATCCAATATATTGACGGACGTATACCAAGGAATCCGTGTCAGGCATATGAAGGAGGAAAAGGGAGAATGAATGCCATAGAAATTAAAGGCCTCACCAAACGGTATAAGGATACCGTGGCGGTAGACGGCGTCAGCCTCGATATCCGCGAGAACGAGCTTTTCGGGCTTTTGGGCGTCAACGGCGCGGGGAAGACTACCTTAATCAAAATGCTTGCCTGTCTGCTTGCGCCCGACGGAGGCGAGGGGACGGTAATGGGATTGTCTATTGCCAAGGACGCTCCACGCATTAAAGCCCTCATCGGCTATTCCACCCAGGAAACCGCCGTTGCCAAAAACCTGTCCGTACGGGAAAATTTGGCGTTCTACGGCTCTCTTTACGGCTTGGGTAGGGAAGAGGTCGCCAAGAGAACGGAAGCGCTCATAGCGCGGTTTTCCTTGGAGAAGGTGGCGGATAAACGGGTAGGGAAGCTTTCGGGCGGCTATCAGCGCAAGGTATCCATTGCCTTAGCCATCATTTCGGAGCCGAAAATTCTCTTTTTAGATGAGCCGACCCTTGGCTTGGACGTTTTGGCAAGACGGGAGCTTTGGCGCATTATACGGGATATTCAAAAGAATACCACCGTGATTTTGACCACCCACTATTTAGAGGAGGCAGAGGCGCTCTCGGACCGTGTGGCCATTATGGTAGAGGGGCGTTTGCTTGACGTGGATACGCCTCGGGGCTTGATTGCCAAAACGGGTGCCGATAGCTTTGAGGACGCCTTTATTAAAACCGTAGGAGGTGGGAAGGATGCATAGAATATGGAGTCTTGCCAAACGAAACGGCAAGGAAATTTTGCGGGAGCCTGTCAGCCTTGCCTTCTTAATCGGGCTTCCCGTGGTAATGGAAATTCTTTTTTATTATATGTTCCATACCTTGACGCCCCAGTTTGAAATGCGGTATTTAGCTCCTGGGCTTATTGGCTTTGCCAACGCCTTTTTGGCGCTCTTCCTTGCTATTCTTATTTCTATGGATAGAGAATCTGCCTTTATTACCCGTATTTATACCACGCCTGTTCGGGCATACGAATTCATTTTGGGCTATTTTCTCGTGGCTATCCCCCTGGGGCTTTGCCAAAGCGCGGTGATATTGCTGGTGGGTGGGCTTTTAGAGAGCAGCTTCTTCTCCTGGAGCTTGCTTTTGGTGTTGCCGGGAAGTTTGCTTTCTATCTGGATGTTTTCGGCTGTTGGTATCCTCTTTGGCTCGGTCTTCAACGCCAAGGCGGTGGGCGGCATTTCCTCTATTCTCATTACGGGGCAGTCCGTTCTTTCGGGAATGTGGTTCCCCTTGGAGGGCTTGCCTGAGGGCTTTTTGACGGTTATGGGCATCCTCCCCTTCAAAAATATCAGCCTGCTTTTGCAGAGCATTGCAACGCCTGCCTCCTCCTTTGAGGATTTATGGCGCCCGTTCCTTATCGTTGCCGCCTATACGGTGGCGTGCGCCGCACTTTCCTGCGTCCTGTTCATACGCAATTCCAAAGCAAAATAAAAGAAAGAGACTGTCCTGTCAGCGGCAGTCCCTTCCGATTATAAAAACCAAAGCCTCCCGAATTCGGGAGGCTTTTTGACCCCTTGGGTTTTATGGGCTATTTGGTTTACGCCATAGCGTTCAGCTTCAGGGTGTAAGCGCTCTTTCTGTGAGCGGCGGTGTTCTTGTGCAGAATGCCGTGAGCAGCTGCCTGGTCTACCTTCTTGATAGCCAGTCTGTAAGCTGCGGTAGCGGCTTCCTTGTCGCCGGACTCAACAGCGGCGAAGAACTTCTTTACAACGGTATGAAGCTGGGACTTAATCATTTGGTTCTGAAGGGTCTTGGTCTGAATAACCTTGATTCTTTTCTTTGCGGACTTAATATTCGCCATTTCTTTCTCCTCTGTGAAGTTGAAGTTGATATTTGCAGTTGCGCCTGAGAGGGAACGCAAGCTGACATACTATTCATACTCAATCATTATAGCACGGTCTTTTCAAAATAGCAAGTCCTTTTTGAAAAAATTTTCAAAAAAAGTGAATTTTTTTCTTTCTTTTCGAAAAACGCTTCTTTCCTTCCCAAAGCGCTTCTTCGCGATGGACGAAAAAGAGAAAAAAGGGGCTTTTGCTGTCGAAGAAAGTCAAACGAAAAAATTAAATTCAAACCGCCGTTTTGCAAGGTAATACGCCTTGACTTAGGTCTTTTTCTATGATAAAATAGACGTAGCAAATATGAGGAGAATACGATATGGCAATTCTATACGGCAATGCTGTCGTGGGACAGTCGGGGGGACCCTCCTCCGCCATCAACGCCACCCTTTCGGGGGTAATCCGCGGCTGCCTTGCGGCAAATGACACCATTGGAACCTTGTACGGAATGCAAAACGGCTTAGAGGGGCTTTTGGCAGAAAGGCTCGTCAATCTGCGGGAGCGGATAAAGGGCGAGGATGACCTGCGCTGCCTGGAAACAACGCCTGCCGCGGCTCTCGGCTCCTGTCGCTTAAAGCTGCCGAATCCTCTCAAGGAGCGCTCTATCTTCGATAAGGTGCGCGCCGTTTTTGAAAAATACAATATCCGCTATTTCTTTTATATCGGCGGAAACGATTCTATGGACGCCGTCGCCAAGCTGACCGCCTATTTCCGTGAGGTGGAATACGAGGTGCGTATCATCGGTGTTCCCAAAACTATTGATAACGACCTTGTGGGCACCGACCACGCCCCGGGCTTTCCCTCTGCCGCCAAGTACGTGGCAACCACGGTGAAGGAAATCGTCCGCGACTGCGCGGTGTATACCGTGCCCGCCGTGACGGTTATTGAAATTATGGGACGGGATGCGGGCTGGCTCGCTACCGCCGCCGCCCTGCCGTCCTTAACGGGAGGCGGTCCCGACTATATCTTTCTTCCCGAGCGCCCCTTTTCTCCCTCCACCTTCCTGGAGCTTTTGCGTAAGGCGTTGGCGACTCACCCCACTGTGGTGGTGGCGGTTTCCGAGGGGTGCCTCTTTGAAAACGGGCATTACGTGGGGGAAGGGCAGCAAAACGGGCTGTCGGACGTTTTCGGGCATCGGTACCTGTCGGGTACGGGCAAGGTGCTGGAAATGCTGGTAAAGCAGGAGCTGAAATGCAAGGCGCGCTCTATTGAGCTGAGCCTGCCGCAGCGGTGTGCGGCGCATATTGCCTCCTTGACCGATATAAGAGAATCCGTTGCCATTGGCAGATGCGCCGTCAAGGAGGCACTGGCAGGTGCCTACGGCTGTATGGTGGGCTTCAAGCGGACAAGCAATAGCCCCTATACCGTAGAAATCGTAACGGTGCCTGTGGATACGGTGGCAAACGAGGTGCGCTTCGTGCCCTCCTCCTTCATCAACGAGGCAGGAAACGGCGTCACCGAGGAGTGTATCGCCTATCTTCGTCCCTTGATTGAGGGCGAGGTTAAGCCCGTATATGAGTACGGTATGCCCAAGCACTTCGTTCTGTAAATAAAAATCCCTTATAGCCGAAAGGATAAAGGCTATAAGGGATTTTTTATTCGCGGCGCTTAGCGCTTGTTGCGGTTCAGAATGTTGATGATGGCATCAAAATCCTGGTCGGAAACGCCGCGGTCGGTGTCAATATCGCCAATGCTTCCGTCATCCGTAGGCAGGGGAGCGGTGGCGGCAGGACGGTGCGCCTCAGGGGCGGGAGCGGGAGCGGGTGCGGGAGCAGGGGCGGCGGCAGGTGCCGAGGGAGCCGCTGCGGGACGCACGGGGGCATAAGGCTTCGGCGTCTCCTGGGGAACGGCGGTGGGGGTAAGGGAAGGCATCTCACCTGCGGTCTTGGCGCTTTCAAAGCCCGTTGCGATAATGGTTACGCGCATTTCGTCCTCCAGGGAGGGGTCAAATGCGGCACCCCAAATGATATTGGCCTCGGGATGTGCCTCATCCGCAACCATAGAGGAAGCGATATCCACGTCCTCCAGGCTGATGTCGGGAGAAGCGGTAATGCTGAGCAAAATGCCCGTAGCGCCTGCAATAGAGGTTTCAAGCAGGGGAGAGGAGATAGCGGCCATAGCGGCAATCTGCGCCTTGTCCGTGCCCTTGGCACTGCCAACGCCCATATGGGCGAAGCCTGCGTTCTTCATAACCGAGATAACGTCGGCGAAGTCCAGGTTGACGAAGCCGGGAACGTTGATAAGCTCGGAAACGCTTTGTACACCGCGGCGCAAAACGTCGTCGGCAATTTCAAAGGCGTTTGCCATCGTAATACGGGTATCGGATACCTGCTTCAATCTTTCGTTGGGAATAACGATAAGGGAGTCCACGTGCTGCTTCAGGTTCTTGATACCCTCCTCAGCCTGCATCATACGGCGTCTGCCCTCAAAGGAGAAGGGCTTGGTGACAATACCGATGGTGAGAATATTCATCTCGTGAGCAACCTGGGCAATAACGGGAGCCGCGCCCGTGCCCGTGCCGCCGCCCATACCGGCGGTGATGAATACCATATCGGTATCCTTCAGCATTTCCTTAATGTCCTCGATGCTTTCCTCAGCGGAGCGCTTGCCCGTTTCGGGGCTTGCGCCTGCGCCAAAGCCACGGGTAATCTTTTCGCCAATGGTCAGGCGAATCGAGGCGGCAGAGGTGGAAAGAGCCTGCGCGTCGGTATTAACCGTTACAAATTCAACGCCGCGGATATTGGCGGTAATCATGCGGTTTACGGCGTTTCCTCCGCCGCCACCTACACCGACAACCTTAATGCGAACACCGCTGGCAAAAACGTTTTCATCTACGTAATCCATACTTTTACTGACCTCCTGTTTTTTCTGATTTATAAACGAGAAAAGAGAAAAAAACAGAATTTTTCTCCAAATCATTCTACATATATATGATATATGAAAATGCAAAAATTTTCAAGTCCTTTTCTTAAAACTTAATAAATAGTTAACATTTATTTCTGCCGAAAAAATAAGCCTGCTTTTTACTATAAAGCAGGCTTAAAAAATGAAAAAAGACGAGCGCCCCGTAAAGAGGTTTTCGGGCAAAAAAGCGGAAAAGAGAGCGCAAGCGCGACGAAAAAAGAGAAGCGCCGCCCTTCCCGTTTTTCTATACGGGGTGACGCATAGCGTTTTCTGCCTCGGCAAGGAAAAGCGCCTCGGTATCGTAGGCAAAAACAGAGGCGGCTGCCCTTTCCATTTCCAAAAGACGGGAAGGGGAGCGCCGTAGCCCCTCAATGGCCTCGTACAGCCTCTCGGGAGAAAGGGCTTTTTCCTCTAAAACCAGGGAAGCGCCCCGTTCCCTGAAGTAGGCGGCATTGCGATTCTGGTGGTCCTCTGCCACGTAGGGGGAAGGAATTAAAATCGACGCCTTGCCGCAGGCGGCAATCTCCGAAAGGGTCATAGCCCCTGCTCTCGCTATTACGATATCTGCCGCCGCCATGTACAAAGGCATATCGTTAATATAGGGCAGAAGCACCGTTTTGGGAGAAGAAAGGGGATATTGGGTGCGAAGGGCATCGTAATGTCGCCGTCCGCAGCCGTGTATAAACAAGAGGGGCTTTTCCGTCTTGCCGTATCGCTGCATCACCGAAAGACAGGCGGCGTTGAGCGCCTCTGCCCCCAAGCTGCCGCCAAAGGAAAGAATAAAGAATGACGAGGGGGATATGCCCAAGCTCCGCCTTGCCCATAGCTTTTCCGTTCCTTGAAAGCCGCCTCTGACGGGGGCGCCGATAACGGCGGCTCTTTCGGGATAGCGGAGATGGGTAGCGCAGGACTCAAACTGCAATAAAACCCGTGCCGTCAAGCCCTCGCACAGCTTTACCGCCAGCCCGGGAATGGCGTTGGATTCGTGCAGAATGGCAGGAACGCCCGCAAGGCTTGCCGCCTTGATAACGGGATAAGAAACGAAGCCGCCCGTCCCCAGCACCAGGCTTGGAGAAAGCTCTCCTATAATCCGCTTCAAGCGGTAGGGCTCGGTTATGGCCAATAGGGCGGCGCGCAGATTTTGGGGCGAAAGAGAGCGGCGAAGCCCCAACGCGCGCACGGGAATAAAAGGAATTCCTTCTCTTGCCACTAACTCCCGTTCCATTCCCTCCGACCTGCCCATAAAGTAAAATTCAGCGTCGGGATAGCGGCGCGCCAGCATCTCCTTCATTGCCAGAGAAGGATTGATGTGACCTGCGCTTCCGCCACCTGTTAACACAAAAACCATAGATTTAATATGGGGCAGAAGCCCGTTTTCTCCTTTCAAGCCCTATATGTAAGCATCCCGTGAAGCCGATAGCAAAACCCCCATTTCCGCAAAAAGCATCACCAGGGAGGAGCCGCCGTAGCTGAAAAAGGGCAAGGAAATGCCCGTGTTGGGAATGGTGTTGGTGATAACGGCAATGTTCAGAATCACCTGAATGGCAACCTTGACCGTAATGCCAAAGGCAACCAAGGAAGCGAAGGTATCCCGTTGCCTCTCGGCAATCCGCATCCCTCTTTTGACGAAAAGAGCAAAGAGCCCAAGAATGGCAAAGGCGCCTAAAAAGCCCAGCTCCTCGCAGGCGATGGTGAAAATAAAATCGTTTTGCGGCTCGGAAACGTAGAGATACTTCAAGCGGCTGTTGCCAAGCCCCAGTCCAAAGAAGCCTCCCGAGCCAATGGCAAGCAGCCCCTGGAGGGTCTGCCAGCCTCCATCCCTCGGATAAAGCTCCGGATTCAGCCATATGGTGATGCGCCGTCGCGTGTATTCCACCGACATGGCAAAGGCGCCCACCGCCGTTACCGCCCCTGCCCCCAAAAGCCCCAGGGTCTTGAGATTACTGCCTGCTAAAAACATCATAAAAACGCCAATAGCCCCTAAAATAATGATGCAGGAAAGATGCTTTTCTAAGGCAACCAAGCCGCACACCGCGAAGATGAGAAGCAGAGGGTATAAAATCCCGTAGAGAAAGGATTTTTTCTTTTGCGAGGTGTCCTTGATTTCCTTGGTATGCTTGGAGAAGAAAAGCGCCAGAATCAGCACCAAGGCGGTCTTGGCAAGCTCAGAGGGCTGAAAGGTGAAGCCGCCAATGGCAATCCAGCGCTTCGCCCCGCCTGCCTCCGCTCCCAAAAAGGGAACCAGCGCCAAAAGCACCGTTGTGGCAATAAAAAGCGGCTTGGCGGCGCGGGCATAGAAGGAAATTGGAAAAGAGGCGCATAGCAGCATCGCCAACAGCCCTACCAGCACCCAAAGAATTTGCCGTTCTACGAAATAATAGGGATTGGAAAACCGAATAGATGCGTAGGCGGTGCTGGCGCTGAATACCATAACCGAGCCGAAGGCAATCAAGAGAAGGATATACAGTAGTAGCGCCCTGTCCACCCCTTGCCGTCCCCCGTTTTTCAAGGCGGACAGCAGAGGCAGACGCCAAAGGCGGCTTTTCGTCTTTTTCTTTTTCGTATGTGTGTTCAAGGTCTTTTTCGCCTTTCCGATTTCTTATGTGAGCGCCGCTATAAGGCCGTGAGCAAGCAGAATGGCAAGGAGGGTAAAAAAGGAGAAGAGGGAAACGATAGCCCCCTCGCTCCAGCCGCATTTTTCAAAGTGATGGTGTAGGGGCGCCATCTTGAACAGTCGCTTGTGGGTCAGCTTGAAATACAAGACCTGCAAGACCACCGAGAAGCCCTCCACCACGTAAAGAAGCCCGAAAATCAAAACGAGCAGGGGATTGCCCAAAAGGTACGCCCCTCCCACCGCTATGGCGCCCAGGAAAAGAGAGCCGCTGTCCCCCATAAAAATTCTGGCAGGGTGGCGGTTGTGGGTGAAAAAGGCAAGGCTGCTTCCTGCCTCGGCGGCGCCTAAAACGGCAAGCGAGGCAGGGGCGCTCCCTAATCCCTCCACGGCAAAAAAGGTGCCAATCAACGCCCCAACCGAGGTCGCTAAGCCATCAATACCGTCGGTGAGATTGGCGCAGTTGATAATGCCCAGGGCAACGAAAAGCGCAATAGGATAAAATAGGGCTCCAAGCTCTATCACGAGAGAGGAAAAGGGCAGGGCTACACGGGTGACAAGGGCGCCCTCCATGTGCAGCATTGCCAGAAGAAAAATAACCGTTGCGGTCTGTAAAAGAAGCTTCTGCCAGGGAAGAAGCCCTGCGTTTTCTCGCTTTCTCAGCTTTTGCAGGTCATCAAATACCCCGATAAGTCCGTTGAAAAGAGCAAAGCAAAGCACCCAAAGCAGTGCCCTTGTTGCCGAGGCGGGAAGAAAAAGACAGCCAAGCAAAACCGAAAGGGTCACGGCAAAAAAGAAGGTGACTCCTCCCATGGTGGGCGTCCCCTCCTTGCCCTTGTGCCAGCTGGGACCGATTTCCAAAATGGTCTGCCCGATGCGCTTTTCGCGCAAGACGGGCAATAGAGCCGCAAGCCCGAACAGAGTGGCAAAAAAGGCAAGCGAAAAGAGAAGAAGGGTGTTTAAGAGGGACATAAGGCGGCTCCTTTATAAGTTCTTGCATTGCTCCAAGGCAGCGGCAAACAGCCGCTCGGCGTACATACCGCGGGATGCCTTGAATAAAATAGCGTCCCCCTTGGCCATCAGCGCAAGAAGAACGGGCTTTGCCTTCTCAAGCGTGGGGAAGGTCAGTATCCTTTCCTTGGGCATACCGCCCCCCAAAGCACCGCTCAAGACGGCTTCCTCCTCCTCGCCGTAGTAGAGAAGGTAGTCAGCGCATCTTGCGGCGTGCCTGGCAACGGCGCGGTGTAAAAGGGAGGAGGCATCTCCTAACTCCAGCATCGTGCCGAGAAGGGCAATTCGTTTCCCTTTGCCCCTTTGCTCCTGTAATAGGTCAAGTGCCGCAATAGTGGATTCGGGAGAGGCGTTGTAGGTATCGTTGATAAGGGTCACGCCCCTCAGTGTAAAAACCTGCCTGCGGGTAGGGGCTTTTGCGGCGTCAAGCAGCCCTCGCCAAAGGGCGTCCTCCGATATGCCCAAAAGGCGCCCAAGACGCAAGGCAAACCCAAGTCCCCACCGCTCTCCAATGTCCGTAGGGATAGGGAAGGGCGCCTCCTTTTCCGAGAGAGGAAGCACGTAGTGAAGCTGGCGCCTTGTGAAGCAGGGGGCAAGCAGGGGCTCTCCCATAGGAATCAGCAAGGGGGCGGTTGCCTGCATACCCGACAAAATTTCCATTTTGGCTTCCGCTATGGCCTCCCGACTGCCAAGCCGTCCTATATGGGCGTAGCCGATGTTGGTGATAATGGCAACGTCGGGGCGCATAGCAGAGGAGAGCGCTTCAATTTCGCCGCGATTGTTCATACCAAGCTCCAAAACCAGCGCCTCGGTGTCTAAGGGCATAGAAAGCACCGTAAAGGGAACACCCAGATGATTGTTGCGGTTGCCCTCGGTCTTATGGGTTTTGTAGCGCTCCTTCAGCACGGCGGCGCATTTTTCCTTGGCGGTGGTTTTGCCAACGCTTCCCGTTATGGCAATTTTCAGCACGGGGCGCGCCGCCAAAGCCAAGGAAGCCCACCGAAGCAGGGCAGAGGGGACGCTATCTACCAATATATGGGGCAAAGTAGCCTCGGTCTTTCGTTCCGCCAGAATAGCGACAGCCCCTCTTTTCTCTGCCTCCTTGGCGTATAAATGCCCGTCATCCTTGCCCTTCAAGGCGCAAAATAAATCTCCCTTTTCAATCTCGCGGGAATCGGTCACAAGGCGAGAGGGGAAAGCGTCCTTTCCCTCCCAGGGGGCGTCTAAGAGAGATGCCAGCTCTCCGAGGGGGCGTCTGCCCGTTAAAAGCGGTATTATCATAGCTCTATCCTTCAATTTCCGCTCATAGCGGAAAGGTAGCCGTATACGATTTCCTCCTCCGAAAAGGGGTGCAGTCCCGCGCTATCCCATTCGTATGCCTCGTGTCCCTTGCCAAGGAGCAAAAGGGTATCTCCCTCACGTAGCTCGGAAAGGGCGGTTTGAATGGCCTTTTCACGGTTGGTGATGACACGGCGCCTGGCGGTAAGGGTCATTCCCGAGAGAATATCCTTGATGATGGAGGCAAGCGCCTCCGTGCGGCTGTTGTCGGCGGTGATGTAAACGAAGTCGGCAAGGCGCTCGGCAATGCGCCCCATCTCTGCCCGCTTTTCCTTTTCTCTGTCCCCACCCGCGCCGAACAGAACCACCAGGCGCCCTCCCGTCAGGCGTCTTGCCGCCTGCATCGAGGCGGTAAAGGCGTTGGGGGTGTGGGCATAATCAATGATGACCCGAAAGGGAACCGAGAAGCGCTCAAGCGGCAAAACCTCCATTCTGCCCTTGGGGCGAGGGAAGGAGGCAATCCGTCTTTGAATTTGCGTAGGAGAAAGCCCGAGCTGCAGGGCGGCGGCGATAGCAAGCATGGCGTTATATACCTGAAAGCTCCCGATAAGTGATAAGGAAACGGGAAAAGCAAGACTCTTGGATTGATAGGTATAGTTTATGCCGTCAAGCCCCTTTTCATTCAAATCAGTGGCGTTGGCGTCCGCCTCTTGTAAAATACCCACAGTATAAGCGGAGGGAAGCGCCCTTGCAAGCTGTTCGCCGTATTCATCGTCTATATTGATGATGGCAGATTTGGCTTCCTTCACGAAGGACGCCTTGGCTTCAAAATAGTGCGCCATATCCTTATGAAAATCCAAATGCTCCTCTGAAAGATTGGTGAAAAGCGCAAGCTCAAAGGAAAGCGCCGCCAGCCTTTTTTGCACGATGGCGTGGGAGGACACCTCCAAAACCACGGTGGTGGCGCCTGCCTCTGCCATTTCAGCCAGAAGGGGATATAAAATCTCGGGGGTGGGCGTTGTCATAGTCGAATGAGAATACGCCACTATTGGCTTGCCGTCCAAAAAAGCGCCCAAGGTCCCAATATAGCCCGTTTTCGTTTGAGCGGAAAGCAGGTGGGCGAGAAGCTGGGCGGTGGTGGTTTTGCCGTTGGTGCCCGTCACGCCAATCAGACGGAGCCTCTCTATCCGACCCTTATATAGCGAGGCAAAAAGATATGCCTCGGCGGCTCTGGCGCTCTTGACAAAATAAACGGGCAGGGAAAGAGAGGGAAGCTCCCTTTCCCATTCCATCACAATCCCCCTTGCCCCTGATTGCTCAATTTGCTTTAAGAGCAAAATCGGGTTATAGGTGTTACCCTTAATCAGAACGAACAAATCGCCCTTTTTGATGTTGGCGGTGTGGCTGGATACACCTGTAAATTCGGTGCTGTCATTTTGGTAATCCTGTAAGCAAAGCGCGGTAGGTAAAAGCTCGTAAATCTTCATACAAATCTCTCCTTTTGCGGCTATTCCGCCAAATCGGTATACAGCAGCGTAACGGTAACGACCGTCCCCTTTTTAACCTTGTAATCGGGAGGCAGGCTTTGGGCGGTGACGGTGGCGCCTCCTGCTATGGCTTGGTTGCGGATGCCGTCAAAGCCGATGTTCAGCGAGGCGTCAAGCAAAAGCTTGATGGCCTCCTCTCCCGTCTTGCCCACAAGATTGGGCACCGCCGTTTCCTCCGTCACGGGCTCGGTGTATAAAATCACGTTGCCAAGTCCCTGCGTTAAGACGGTCTTGGCAGGAGGGGTCTGGGCAAGCACCGTTGCACCCGACCCCACCACGGTAGCGGATAAGCCCTGCTTTTGTAAAAGCGCCTTCGCCTCCGAAAGGGAAAGACCCGTATAGCCTGCCACCTCCACCTTGGGTGTCTGCTCTGTGCTTGGCGCAATACCAAGGTAGGGAAGCACCGCCTCGAAAAGCCTTCCCACGTAGGGCGCCGCCGTGACGCTGCCGTATTTGACGGCGCAGGTGGGCTCGTCAACGATAATAATCACCGCAATCTCTGCCTCGTCATACGGCGCGTAGCCCACGCAGGAGCCAATACGCAAATAGGAGTTGCCCGCGGAATCGAGTATGTCGAATTTTTCACTGGTGCCCGTCTTGGCGGCAATCCGATAGCCTGCCACGGCGGCGTTTTTGGCGCCTCCGTCACCGCTGACGCCCCCCTCCAGCATAGCCGAAACGGTCTTGGCGGTTTCCGCGGATACCACCTGCCGCTTTTCCTCGGTTTTGTAAGTAAAAAGCGTGTTCCCGTCCCCGTCAAGAATGGAGTCAATCAGATGCGGTGTAACCAAAACGCCGTCATTTGCCACGGCGGCAACGGCGCAAAGCTGCTGTAAAACGGATACCTTAAAGCGCTGTCCAAAGGAGGCGGTTGCCAATTCCGTCACCCCCAAGGAGCCCTCGCTGTGAAAAATCCCCAATCCCTCGCCCGGCAGGTCGATGCCTGTTTTTTCCCGATAGCCAAAGGAGAGGAAGGAGTTATAAAAGGCGGTGCTTCCAATGCGCTCCGCCGTCTGCATCATACAGGGATTGCAGGACTGCTGTAAGCCCTGGGTAAAGGTAATACTGCCGTGTCCCTTCCGCTTGTGGCAGGAAATGCGGCACCCACCAACCACGTAGTACCCCGGGCAGAAGAAGGGGGAGGTTGTGCTGACCGCCTTTTCCTCGATGGCAGTGGCGGCGGTGATAATCTTGAAGGTGGAGCCGGGCTCGTAAATCTCGGTAACCGCCTTGTTGCGCCACATCTCGTATAAAAGCTTGTTTTTCTCCGTTTTGTATTCCGCGCTGTCGGCGGCAAAGCCCGTTGCCTCCAAACGCGCCAAGGAGAGGGCGTCTAAGGTATACGGGGTGTTCAAATCAAAGGTGGGTGCGGTTGCCATAGCCAAAATGCCGCCCGTTTTTACGTTCATCACGATGCCGCAGGCGCGGTTCTGCGCCCCCGTTGCCGCCACCGCCTCCTCCAGGCATCGCTCTAATTGGCTCTGCACGAAAACGTCTAAGGTGGTTTTCAGCGTCAACCCGTCCTCGGCCTCAATATAGTCGGTATATGCGGAGGGAAGCTTAATGCCCTGGGAATCCACGGCGCTGATATACTGCCCGTCATTTCCCGTCAAAAGCGCATCGTAATACGCCTCTAATCCGAAAAGCCCCTGGTTGTCGCTTCCCGTAAAGCCCAAGGTGTGCGCCGCCAAAGAGGAGAAAGGATAATAGCGGGTGGTGCCTGCCTCGGCGTGTACCATAGAGGAAAGCCCCTCCTTTTCCACAAAGGCTAAAACCTTATCAACCGTTTCCTTGTCAGCACCCCGAAGAATTGTCTGGTCCAAATAGGCAGAGGCGCTTGCCTTTTTTAGAATTGCCTCGCTTTCAAGCCCCAAAAGCTCCCCAAGTCCCTCGGCGATAACGGTAGCAAAATTGCGCCCCGTTCTCTTGCTTGCCTTTTGAATGGCAACGGGAGAAATATAAATGCGCCAGACGGTTTGGTTGGTGGCTAAAACATTGCCGTTTCTGTCTAAGATTTCGACGCGCTCCGCACTCAACGAGGAGCCGACGGTAATTTGCCTTATAACCTTGCTCTGGTAGCTTTCGTAACCAAACACCTGCATACGGAAAAGCGTAAAGAGAAAATAAAGCAGGCAGACGCCGAAAAACAAAAGAAGAATACTGACACGCTCCTTTGCCACACGGGCAGAAAAGGGCTTTTTTCTTTCGTGCTTTCTCACACTGTATGACCGTTCCTTTCTTGTGGGGGCTTTTTCCCTGAAAAACAAAAAAATATAGCGACAACCGAGGTTATCGCTATATCTTATGGGGGGAAAAAAGGGAATATACCAAAAGAAAGGGTATATAAACGGTATTAAAGCAGGTGGGTGCTCTTTAAGCAAAGGGCATCAACGGCGGGAAGCTCCTCTACGGGAACGGTCAGAATGTCGGTGGAGTCCAGCCCGGCGTCCTCCATCACGGGGGCGGCATCGGCTACGAAGCCCACAGCCATCTGATTAAAGAAGGCGCCCGAGAAGAGAAGGGTACCAACCACCAAAAGCACCATACAAAAGGCAACGAGGCTGCCCAAGGAGAACAGGCGCTTGCCGTTCTTCTCCTTTGCTTTCTTGGGAAGGGAGTTTGCCTTCTTCATATGCACCTCGGCAGGAACGGTGCGACGGGCGGTTGCTTCATATTTTTCGGCGCGCTCCAGCATAGCCTCTCCGATGGTCTTGTCACCGCAGGAGAAGCGCGCCAGCATTTTTACGTATAAGGAGTTGAACTCTGCATTGTTAGCTTGAAAAGGAACCTGATTGGTCATGTCTTTATATCCTTTCTTTACAGTTTTTCTGCCACCCGAAGCTTGGCGCTCCTGGAACGGGGATTGACTCCCAGCTCCTCTTGGGAGGGAAGCGCGGGCTTTTTCGTAATAAGTTTCATTTTGGGGCGTTTGCCGCAAACGCAAACGGGAAAGTCCTTGGGGCAAACACAGCCGCTTGCCAAATCGGCAAAGGTCTGCTTCACGATTCTGTCCTCTAAGGATTGGAAGGAGAGAATGGCGCATCTGCCGCCTGTCACTAAATGGCGCTCTGCCGCTTGAATGAGGGGGGCGATGGCGTCCAGCTCACCGTTAACCTCAATGCGAATGGCTTGGAAGGAGCGCTTGGCAGGGTGATGACCGCCCTCCTTACTGGCAGCAGGCATTGCGGACTTGATAATGTCAACCAGCTGCTTGGTGGAGCGGATGGGCGCCTTTTGGCGCTCTGCCACGATTTTAGAGGCGATACGGCCCGAAAACTTTTCTTCGCCGTATTGCCAGAGTATCTTTTTCAAGGCTTCCTCGGAATAAGTATTGACAACAATCTCTGCCGTTAAACAAGAGGTTTTGTCCATTCTCATATCCAAGGGGGCGTCGTGCTGATAGGAAAAGCCGCGCTCGGGAGTATCAAACTGATAAGAGGAGCAGCCAAGGTCAGCCAGTACGCCTGCCAGGTTATCAATCGAGAGGGAAGAGAGAACGTTATCTAAATCGGTGAAATTGGCGTGTACGAAGGTGATGCGGTCAGTATATGCGGCCAAGCGGCGCTTAGCGGCAGATAAGGCATCCTCGTCACGGTCGAAGCAAATCAGACGACCGCTCTCGCCAAGGCGCTTTGCGATTTCAAGGGAATGACCGCCGCCGCCCGTGGTACAGTCCACGTAGGTTTTGTCGGGCTTAATGTCCAAAGCGTCAATGCACTCGTTCAGCATAACGGAGTAGTGCGAAAAAACAATTTCAGCCATATATTCTTCCATCAAAGACCAAGCTGACGGAACAGCGAGGCGATTTCATCCAAATCCAATTCGCTTTCGTTGGTATCCCACATAGCTTCGTTCCAAATCTGCAAGTGGTCGCCGACACCGGCGATAACAACGTTTTTATCAATGCTTGCGTATTGCAGAAGAGCAGAGGGAATCAAAATGCGCCCGTGGGTGTCGGGGGTTACCTGGGCGGTTTTGGAGAAAACGAATCTCTTTAACATACCTACCTGAGAATCGGGCAGGGTATTCAGCTTTTCAGCGAGCTTCTTCCATTCCTCCTCGGAATAGACGGCAAGGCACTCTTCGCCCATTTTCCGCGTTACGTAAAAGCTTTCGCCAAACTCTTCACGGAACTTGGCAGGGATAAAAAGACGGTTTTTTGCGTCAACACTGTGTCTGTATTCGCCAAGCAGGGTCATCAGAATACCTCTCCTTTCTTACTGTTCTGGCGGTTTTGATGGGTTTTTGCACCAAATGGAACACTTTTGTACCACTTTGCATCATTTTGACCCACTTTTCACCACCAAACATATTATAAACCTAATTTGGAAGAAAAGCAAGCCTCTTGTCCAAAAAAATGTGTAGAAATTTTGCGTTAAAATTTGTGCAACTTGCACAAAAGAAAAAACGGGCAAACCCTTTGCCGTCTTGGCAAAAAATGGCGTTTTTCGGTTTGCCGCCGACGGGAGGAAAAAACCTTGAAATTTTTAATAAAAAAAGGTAAAAAAATCGGATAAAAATCGCCGTATAAGTTGACATTTATAGAAAAAGAGTGTATAATTATACTGGTTTTATATCGGCTCGCAGACTGAGCTGAGGAAACGGAAAGACAATAGAAGGGAAAGCCTTTTTCGCTCGTTTTTTCCTGAACGAAAGGAACGGCGAAGGGTCAGAAACAAATGAGTCGCTTAGAAGAAAGAAGACTGGAACGGGAAAATGCCTTTTTGATGATTTTTGAATGGGAATTTGATTCCAGTCGCACCATAGAGGAGATTTACGAAAGCGCCAAGGAGGCAAGAGAGCTTGCGGACTCGGCGTACGTAGAGGATGTTCTGCACGGTATCGCAGCCCATAGGGAGGAGTTGGACGCTTTGATTGCCGCCCATTCTAACGGCTGGAAGCGCAACCGTATCTCCCACGTGGCGGCGTCCGTGATGCTGCTTGCCTGCTATGAGATGCTCTATCGGGACGATATTCCTGTTCGGGTATCCTTGAACGAGGCTGTGGAGCTGATGAAGAAGTTTGACGAGGACAAGGCGAGAGTATTCGTCAACGGTGTACTGAACACCATTGCCCAAAAAATCGAAGAAGAAAAGAAGGCTGCTTCCCAAGGCGGCGAGGAATAAGGAAAGAGAAATATGAGCAATTCGTACGTTCTCGGTATCGACACCAGCAACTATACCACCTCGGTGGCGGTTGCCAATGGGGATGGGCAAATTGTCGCCAACCTGAAAAGACCTCTGCCCGTTGGGGAGGGAGCTTGCGGCCTGCGCCAGTCGGACGCGCTCTTTGCGCACACGAAAAATCTGCCCCTTCTGATGCAGGAGCTTCGCTCCGTGCTGGGGGATGAGCGCCCCGTTGCCGTTGGTGTTTCCTCCCGTCCCCGTAACGTGGAGGGCTCTTATATGCCCTGCTTTTTAGCAGGCGTTGCGGCGGCCGAATCTGCCGCGGCGGTGCTGGGGGCGCCTCTTTATACCTTTTCCCACCAATGCGGTCACTTGCGTGCCGCTATGTATGCCGCAGGCAGGGAGGAGCTGCTGCAGGCGCCCTTCGGTGCCTTCCATATTTCGGGTGGGACCACAGAGATGCTGCTTGCGGAGCCCGATGGGGTCGGCTTTCGGGCAACCCTTTTAGGCGGAACGGCTGATTTGAATGCGGGACAAGCCGTTGATCGCATCGGCGTGATGCTGGGGCTGTCCTTTCCCTGCGGCCCTGCGCTGGAAAAGCTGGCGGAGGAATATTTAAGAGAGAATGGCTCGACTTCCGTTCCCAAAAGGAAGGTCAAGGTTGAAAACGGGCTTATCCATTTGTCGGGTCTTGAAAATATGGCGAAAAGGCTGTATGAGGAAACGGAGGATAAGGGGCTTTGTGCCGCCTTCACGCTCCTTTATATTGCCTCAGCACTTAGCGCTATGAGCGCCTGGCTTCGGGAGAAGCAGGGGGCGCGGCTTCCGATTTTGTATGCGGGTGGCGTAATGTCCAACCGCATTATCGCAGAAAAAATCAAAAAAGAATTTTCAAACGTCTTTTTTGCCACCCCTGCCTTCTCGGCAGATAACGCCGCGGGCATTGCGCTGTTGGCGCTGGCGGCGCATCGGGCAGAAAAGCAACCGTAAACGGATACACTGAAGAAAGGAAAGGTAGCCGTATGCAAGAGAATCACGCCTTTCCCGAAAGGCAGGCGCTGTCCGTCACCCAGCTGAGCGCCCTAATTAAGGACTTGATTGACGGATGCGATTTGTTATCCCAAATCGCCGTGCGCGGCGAAATATCCAATTTAACCGTTCATAGCTCAGGGCATATGTATTTTTCCCTGAAGGATGAAGAGAGCCTTATCAGCGCCGTTATGTTCCGTTCCTCGGCGATGCGCTTGAAGTTTTTGCCCAAGAACGGGATGAAGGTGGTTGTATACTGCTCGGTTTCCACCTATGCCAAAATGGGGCGGTATCAGCTGTACGTGACCGCCATTGAGCCCGACGGGCTGGGGGCGCTCTATCTTGCCTTTGAGCAGTTAAAGAGCAAGCTTGCCGCCGAGGGGCTTTTCGATAAGGAAAGAAAAAAGCCGTTGCCCAAGATTCCCGGGCGTGTCGGCTTGATAACCTCGCCAACGGGCGCCGCCGTCCGTGATATGATTCGCATTCTCGGCGCGCGCTTTCCCTATGCGGAGGTTTTGCTGTTTCCCGCGCTGGTGCAGGGCATTGACGCTCCTGCCAGCTTGCGGCAGGGTATTCGCTTCTTTAACGAAGCAAAACGGGTGGACGTCATCATCATCGGGCGCGGAGGCGGCTCTGCCGAGGATTTGTTTGCGTTTAACGATGAGGGCTTGGCGCGTGATATTGCCGCCTCCCAGATTCCCGTTATTTCCGCCGTTGGACACGAAACGGATTTTACCATTTGCGACTTCGTTGCCGACCTGCGTGCGGCAACCCCCTCCAATGCGGCGGAGCTTGCCGTTCCCGAAATGGAAGGGCTCCTTTCCGCATTCCAAAACGTCATCACCAAAATGAAGCTCCTTTGCGAAAGAAAAACCGAGTCCTATCGGCGGCGTCTGCGTGCCGTAACGGGTAGCCGCGTTTTTACCGATGCCAAGGCGTTATACGAGGGAAAGCGCCAACGTCTGCTGTATTTGAAGCAGGGGCTTTCCAATAACGTGGAAAAAATGCTTTTGTCCGCAAGGGCAGGTCTTTCCGAGAAGGCGGCGCTCCTTGACGGGCTCAGCCCCTTGAAAACCTTAGCCCGTGGCTACGCCGTTCCCACCGATACGGAGGGAAGAGTGCTGCGCGACGCCAAGGAGACAAAGGTGGGCGACAGGCTTCGACTGCGGCTTCATAAGGGAAGCCTTTTAGTCGAGGTCAAGGAAAAGGACGAAGAAAAGAGGAAGAAAAAATGAGTACGAAGAATAAAGAATATACGTTTGAGGAGGCTCTCTCCCGTCTGGAAGAAATCGTGAAGCTTTTAGAGGCAGGGGAAGGGACCTTAGAGTCCTCCATTTCCTCCTTTGAGGAGGGGATAGCCCTTGTCCGCTATTGCACGGAGGCGCTGACAGGTGCCGAGCAGAAGGTGAAGATTTTGCTGGAAAGCGGCGAGGAGGCTCCCTTTGCCTCCAATGAAACCCATTAACGAAGGAGAAAAAGACATTGAACACGATTGAAGAAAAGCTCCTGTCTTATGCAGGCAAGGTCGAGCATTTTTTGAGCCAGTCCGTTTCAACGGACGATAAGGATTTGCTGTCGCTTTACGCCTCTATGCGGTACAGCGTGATGGCAGGCGGCAAGCGCATTCGCCCCTTTCTCGTGCTTTCGGTTGCCAAAATGCTTGGCGGCAGGGAAGAAAACGCCATTTATCTGGCGGCAGCCCTGGAAATGGTGCATACCTATTCCTTGATTCACGATGACCTGCCCTGTATGGATGACGATGACCTGCGCCGCGGCAAGCCCACCAACCATAAAATCTACGGGGAGGCGGTGGCAACCCTGGCAGGCGATGCGCTTCTGACGGGCGCCTTCGAGCTGATTGCGGCAAGCGGTCTTTCGGACAAGGCAGTGCGGCACGCCGTTTTGACCCTCGCCTCCGCCGCGGGAGCGGATGGAATGGTGGGCGGTCAGATTATGGACCTTTCCTCCTCCGAGGAGGATGAGGACTTTAACCGTCTGATTAAAATGCACTCTCTGAAAACGGGTGCCTTGATGGTGGCTGCCGTGAAGTTAGGCTTGCTTTGTGCCGAGGGTGCTACCGAGGCGGATGCGACTGCCTTTACCGCCTATGCCCGATACCTGGGGCTTGCCTTCCAAATCGTTGACGATGTACTGGACGTGGTAGGGGACGAGGCGGAGCTTGGCAAGAGCGTCGGGAAGGATAAGGAAGCGGGAAAGAAAACCTTTTTGCATTACCTTTCTCCCGAGGAGGCTATGCAATACGCAACGGAAATTACCGAGCGTGCCAAGGCGAGCATTGCGGGGTATCCTGCCAATGAAACGCTGACAGAGCTTGCCGACTATTTGCTGAAAAGACAGAAATAAGTGTGAGAAAGAAAAGAATGTAAGGAGAAAATCTCGTATGATTAGTCACATTTTAATTGCCTCTCTTTCCGCTTGGCTCATCGCCCAGCTTTTGAAGATTATTATTGGCGTTATCGTGGATAAGAAGCTGGACTTTGTTAAGCTCTGGTCCTCGGGCGGTATGCCCAGCTCTCATTCATCTACCGTTTGCGCCCTGGCAACTGCCTGCGCGTATTCCCACGGCTTTGCCTCCACCGAATTTGCCATCGCCACCATTCTGGCGGTTGTGGTTATGTATGACGCCGCAGGCGTGCGCCGCGCGGTAGGCGAGCAGGCAAAGATTTTGAACAACATCAATAACTCCTTGCCCGACGAGGAGCCCCGTCTGATGCAGAAAAATCTGAAGGAGCTTATCGGTCATACCCCCCTGCAGGTGGTTTTGGGCGCTTTGCTTGGCGTGCTTATCGGCTTTTTCTATCCTTGGTTGACGGGCGTTATTCCTTTCTATGCGGCTTGACGTTGCGATAACCAAGCGAGGCTTGGCGGAAAGCCGTGCCAAGGCGCAGGAGTTAATTTCTCTCGGCGCCGTTTCGGTGACTGGCAGAGTAGAAAAGAAGGCTTCCTTCAACGTGGAGGAAGCGGATAGCATTTCTTTGGCGGAAAATGATTTGCAGCGTTACGTTTCCCGTGGCGGCTTGAAGCTTGAGGGTGCGCTTGATGCCTTTGGCGTATCGCCCCTGGGAAGAGTTTGTCTTGACGTTGGCGCCTCCAGCGGCGGTTTTACCGATTGTCTTTTACAACGAGGGGCGTCCTTAGTGTATGCGGTGGACGTTGGCGTGTCCCAACTGCATGCTCGCCTTCGGGAGGATAGCCGCGTGGTATCCCTTGAAAAATATAACGCCAAATGCTTGAAAAAAGAGGATTTTGCGGAGCATCCCACCTTGGTGGTGATGGACGTTTCCTTCATATCCCAAACCCTTTTGTATCCCGCTCTTGCCCGCCTTTTGCGGGAGGGAGACGAAATGGTAACCCTGGTGAAGCCGCAGTTTGAGGTGGGCAGAGCCTACGTCGGTAAGCGCGGCATCGTCAAAAATCAAAAGGCGGTAAGTGCCGCCCTATGCCGTGTCAAGGAGGCTGCCGAAAGCTTCGGCTTTACGGTGCTGGGACAAGCCACCTCCTCTATTTTAGGAGGCGATGGCAATACGGAATATTTGTTTTACTTAAAGAGAAACGGGCAGCAGCTTGCCCTGGCAGAAGGAAGTGATTTGCTTTGAAAAATATCGTGTTGATTCCCAACGAGCAAAAGGACGTAGGGTATGCGGTAACCAAGGAGGTTATCGAAATCCTTCGTTCCTTTGGCGCGCGAATTTACATAGACGAGGCGCTTCCCCTTGTATCGGATGGCGTGACACTGTATTCTGCCGCCTCTTTTCCGAAGGATGCGGAGCTTCTTCTGGTTATCGGCGGAGATGGCACAATGCTTCACGCCGCTGCCCTCGCTTTGCAATATGACGTGCCCCTTTTGGGCATCAATATGGGGCGCTTAGGGTATTTAACCACGGTAGAGCGCTCGGAGCTCGCCTTGCTTTCCCGTTTGCAGGACGATACGTATACGGTAGAGGAGAGAATGACGCTTTCACTCGCCATTCTGGATAAGGACGGGCACCGTGAGGAGCTTTCCTTCTTCGCCTTGAACGAAATCGTTGCATCGGGTATGGGGCACTTAGCGGATATTCGCCTCTTTGAGGGAGGAGAATCCTTGGATTACCGTGCTGACGGTTTAATCCTCGCAACGCCCACGGGCTCTACCGCCTATTCGCTTTCGGCAGGTGGACCTGTAATGGAGGACAGTATGAACGCCGTCTGTGTGACGCCTATCTGTCCCCGTTCCTTTTTCTCCCGTTCCTTGCTGTTCTCGGCAGATGCGGTTTTGCGTCTTGAGAGCCTCGGCGCGCGGCGGGACGGCTTGCGTGTCACGGTGGACGGCAGAGAATCCTTCGTTCTGAAGGATACGGATGCCTTGGAGATTAAGCAAGCAGACAAGAAGGTACGCATTTTATCTTTACAACCAAAAAATCTGCTTCGTGTGCTTTGCACCAAAATGAAGATGAACCATTTCTAACGAAAAACAGGGGGTGTCGCTATTATGGGACAGAAACAGGATAGACAAAAGAAAATTCTTGAGCTAATTGAAAAGGAAAACGTCACCACGCAGGAGGATATGATAGAGCATCTGCGGGAGGCTGGCTTTGACGTAACGCAGGCAACCGTATCCCGTGACATTCGGGAGATGGGGCTTGTCAAGAAAACCGATAAAAACGGTATTTGTCATTACGTGGAAATGACCTCTCACGGCAAAAAGGGAGGTATACATAACGCCTTGACCGATTCTGTGGTGAAGGTGGATTTTGCAGGTAATATATTGGTTATCAAGACCCTGCCGGGTATGGCAAGTGCCGTTGCCACCTGGGTGGACTCCCTGGATAAGGAGGAGGTTCTTGGCAGTATTGCGGGGGATGACGCCATCTTCGTGGTGGTACGCGAGGAGGCATACGCCCACAGGCTTTGTCAGGAGCTTTCCAAAAAAATCAACACACCCTGACAGATAAAAACAACGAGAAAGGAGAAGGCGTATGCTTTGCGCGCTGCATATAGAAAATCTTGCCGTAATTAAAAATCTGGACGTGGATTTTTCTGCGGGCTTCACCGTTCTGACGGGTGAAACGGGCGCGGGAAAAAGCGTGATGCTGGAAAGCCTGCGGCTTCTTTTGGGAGCCAAGGCAGAGCGAGAGCTTTTGCGTCACGGCGAAAGCACCGCTATGGTCAGCGCCGTTTTCCATTCTCTTTCTCCTAAAACCGAGGCGGCGCTTTCGGCTCTTTCCGTCACCCCCGATGAGGAGGGCGCCCTGCAGCTACAAAGAAGCTTTGGCGAGGACGGAAAAAGCACCTCCCGTATCAATGGGCGTATGGTAACCCTTTCGGTGCTGAAGGAGGTTGCGGCGCTTTTGCTTCATATACACGGGCAGGATGATACCGCCTTCTTGCGTCACGAGGAAAGCGCCTTGGAAATTTTGGACGCCGCCGCCCATAACGAAGCGGTGCTTGCGGAATATCGGCGTGAATACGAGGCGCTGGAGGAGCTGCGCCGTCAAAGAGAAAAGCTGCGTATCGACGAGGGAGAGAAGGCGCGCCGTATAGAAACGCTTCGCTATCAAACCCGGGAGATACAAGAGGTAAATTTGAAAAAAGGGGACGAGGAGGCTCTGTTTGAAGAGAAGCTTCGTCTGAAAAATATTGAAAAAATCACTAAGCAGACCTCCTTCGTGTATCGCGCGCTTCGTGGCGGCGAAAAGGGAAACGTTTGCTCGGTGCTGCAAAGGGTGGTTTCTGCCGTGGAAGCGCTGGGAGAGGTTATCCCCCGTGCCGCGGAGATTGCCGAAACGTTGGACGAGCGCCTTTCCGAGCTTGATGACCTTGCCGAGGAAATCCGCGATATGGCGGACCTTGACGGGGAAGACCCTACCGAGGCTCTTGACAGAGTAGAAACCCGTCTTTCGGATATCAATCGCTTGCTTCGCAAGTACGGCCCCACCGAGGAAGCGGTTTTGGCCTTCCTTGCCAACGCTGAGGAGGAGCTTTCCACCTTGGAGCAGTTGGACGATAGACGGGCTTTGCTTGATGAACAATATGCCGCCCAGTTGAAAAAAACAGAGGCGGCGGCAGAAGCCCTGCATAAAACCAGGGCAGAAGCCACAAAGGCGTTGGAAGGAGAGGTTGCCGCTCTTCTTTCCGAGCTTGACCTTCCCAAGGCGCGCTTCTCCATCGCCTTGGAAAAACGGGAAAGGGATAAGGGACGCTATCTGAGCGAAAGCGGCTACGATACCGTTGCCTTCGTCGCCGCCCTGAACGAGGGCGAGCCGATGCTTCCCATCAATCACGTGGCATCGGGCGGCGAAATGGCGCGTATTGTCTTGGCGCTGAAATGCGTCATTGCGCGGCACGATGGCTTGCCCACCGTCATTTTTGACGAGGTGGATAGCGGCGTTTCGGGAAAAACCTCCCGAAAAATCGGCTTTTGCCTGAAACGGGCGTCCGCAGGCATACAAATGCTCTGCATCACCCACTCGGCGCAAATTGCCTCTCTGGCAGACCACCACTATTTGATGAAAAAGCAGGTCGAGAACGGTAGAACGGAGGCTTCCGTTTCCCTTCTGAACCGAGAAGGGCGTATTGCGGAGCTGTCCCGTATTCTCGGCGGTATTCATATTACAGATGCCCAAAGACGGGCGGCGGCAGATATGCTTTCCGATAACACCTGAGAAGGAAGCAGGAAGAGCGATTTTCCATATAATGCAAACAGTGAGGTTTGTATCAGGAGGAAATCGCTATGCGCGCTTTACGGGAATTTTGTGTATCCTCTCATATGGCAGGGCTTTGGGACGTTCCCTTGTCCTCATATTCCTCCTTTCATATCGGAGGAAGGGCAGATGCCTTGCTTCTGCCCGCCAATGAGGAGCAGCTGGTTCGCATTCTACAGTTTCTGGCGGAAAGCGGTATTCGCTTTCGTGTCATTGGCAACGCCACCAACCTTTTGTTTTCGGACGAGGGCTTTCGTGGGGCGTTGATAACCACCAGGCATATGCGCTCTGTGTCCTTTGACGGGAACGGCGTGCG
The DNA here is from genome assembly GCA_017467085.1 of Clostridia bacterium. Lineage (GTDB taxonomy): Bacteria > Bacillota > Clostridia > Oscillospirales > CAG-272 > UBA1740. The sequence goes on from JAFTSW010000055.1 coordinate 26,474, forward strand.
CGCCGCCGCTGGCGCCTCCTTAAATGACGTCATACGCCTCTCGGCAGAGAAGGGGCTGTGCGGTATGGAGAGCCTGTACGGCATACCGGGAACGGTAGGCGGCGCCGTCTATATGAACGCAGGCGCCTTCGGAACGGATATCTCTTCCTTTGTTTCCTTGGTCAGCGTCTGGGATAGCAGTGCCTTGAAAATGCGTGTTATCAAGGGCGAGGCGTGTGCCTTTGGCTACCGTGCCAGCGTCTTTGCCTCGCAAAGAGATTGGGTTATTCTCTCCGCTTCTCTGCATTTGGAAAAGGGCTCTGCCGAAAAAAGCAAGAGCCTGATGCGTGAGGCATTGCGTAAACGGCAGGAAAAGCAGCCGCTGTCCTTGCCAAGCGCCGGGAGCGTCTTTCGGCGCCCTACGGGGCACTTTGTCGGCGCTATGGTGGAGGAGGCAGGCTTGCTTGGTAAGCAAATCGGCGGCGCCGCCATTTCGGAAAAGCACGGCGGCTTTATCGTCAACAAGGGTAGCGCCACCGCCAAGGACGTTCTGGCGTTGGTCGCCCTTATTAAAAAGGAAATTAAAGAGCGCTTCGGGGTGTCCTTGGCGCTTGAAATCGAATATATAGAATAGAGCTTCAAGAGGAAAGAAAGATGGCGTTTTTGAACGATATTAAAAAAGAAATATGCGACACCGCGTATAAGTCCGCCTGTTGCCGCAGAATGATGCTGTTCGGCATTCTGTCTGCTCGCGCCTTCATCACCGAGGGGGACGAAATTCTTTTGAGAATGACGGATGCAAACGCCACCGCCCTGGCACAAAAGCTTATCAACGAGCAGTTTGGCAGACAAGCGGAAAAGCTGCCCCAGCTTCACGGCGGACGGCTACACGTGTTCCGCTTCAATAGCTTCAGCGCCAAAAAATTCTTAACCGAGCTTGAGCCCCGTTTCCTGGCAAAGCGCCCGCCCTTCGCCTGTGAGAACTGCTCCACTGCCTATTTGCGCGGTATTTTCCTTGTGGCAGGCAGAATTACCGACCCCTCCAAGAATTATCATTTAGAGCTGTCCTTGGGGGAGCGAGCCGATGCCTTCCGCGCCTTCTTTGAAAGGGAATATCATATTTCCTTCAAAAAGGCACAGCGCCGCACCGAAACGCTGCTGTATCTGAAGGACTCCGCACTGGTGGAGGAGTTTATGGCGCATATGCAGAGCAACGATTCTGTGTTCCGCTTTATCAACTGCAAAATTGAAAAGCAGTTCCGTAACGATATCAACCGCCGCACCAACTGTGAGGCAAGCAATATCAACCGCGCGGTGGATGCCTCCGCACGCATATTAAAGGTGCTTCGGAAAATGGAGGCGCAGGACCTGCTCTCCTCCTTGCCTGAGGAGTTAGAGGCAACCGCAAGGCTTCGCTTGGCGCACCCCGAGGAGAGCTTGGCGCAGCTATCGATGCTCGCCTCTCCCCCTATCAGCAAATCGGGTATGAATCACCGTATGAAGCGCATTCTCGCCTTTGCGGAGAAAATGAAAATCAAAATATAGAATGTTTCCCCTTTCGGTGGGGAAAGATGAAAAAAAGAAAGGAGATACGGTATGAGCGAGTTCGTCCATTTGCATTTGCACAGTGAATACAGCCTTCTTGACGGCGCCTGCCGTATCAAGGATATTCCAAAAGCCGCCAAGGCGGCAGGGCACAGTGCCGTTGCCATTACGGACCACGGCGCCCTGTTTGGTGCCGTCCATTTCTACAAGGCGTGTGTCGAGGAGGGCATCAAGCCCATTATCGGCTGCGAGGTTTACGTTGCGCGGAGAAGCCGCTTTGACAAGGATGGCAAGCAGGATGCCTCGGGCAATCACTTAGTGCTTTTGGTCAAGAATGAAACAGGCTATCGCAACCTGATTAAAATGGTTTCTCTGAGCTATACCGAGGGCTTTTACTCCCGTCCCCGTATCGATTTAGAGCTTTTACGGGAAAACGCCGAAGGGCTTATCGCCCTTTCCGCCTGTGTGGCAGGGCAGATTCCCCGTGACGTCTTGGCAGGGGATATGGAGGCGGCGCTTTCGGATGCCTTGACCCTGCAAAGCATTATGGGCAAGGGCAACTTCTATTTAGAGCTGCAAAATCACGGCATCGAGGAAGAAAAAACGGTGCGGGACGCCCTTGTGGAAATAGCCGAAAAAAGCGGTATTCCTTTGGTGGCGACCAATGACGTGCATTATTTGCAAAAGAGCGACGCCGAAAACCAGGCGGTTCTGATGTGCGTGCAGACGGGAAGCGTCTTGACGGACGGCAGACCCTTAGGCTTTGAGGGCAACGAGTTTTACTATAAAAGCACCGCGGAAATGAAGGCACTTTTCGGCGCCTACGAGGGGGCGGTGGAAAACACCGTCAAAATCGCCGATGCCTGCAACTTCAAGTTTTCCTTTGGCAATTTCCTTTTGCCCGTCTATAAAACGGAGGGAATCTCGCAAGAGGCTTTCCTGCGCTCTCTGGCGGAGAAGGGGCTTGCCGAGAAGGAAAGGACAGGCTCTCTCTGTCTTGAGCGCTTTACGCTTGATGATTACAAGGCGCGTATGGATTACGAGCTTTCGGTCATTCACCGTATGGGCTTCGACTCCTATTTTTTGGTTGTTTGGGATTTTGTCAATTATGCCAAGCGGGAGGGTATCTCCGTGGGACCCGGGCGTGGCTCGGGCGCGGGAAGCCTTGTGGCGTTCTTGGTCGGTATCACGGACGTAGACTCCTTGCGGTATGACTTGCTCTTTGAGCGCTTTCTTAATCCCGAGCGTATCTCGATGCCCGACTTCGATATTGACTTTGCCGATAACCGCCGCGACGAGGTAATTGCCTATGTCAGACGGCGCTACGGCGACGAGCACGTGGCGCAGATTATCACCTTCGGTACGCTTGCCGCCCGTGCGGCTATCCGTGACGTCGGCAGGGCGCTGGGAATGCCGTATAGCGAGGTGGACGCTGTTGCAAAGCTGGTGCCCCGTGAGCTTGGTATTACCATAAAAGAGGCGCTGAAAAACAAGGAGCTTGCCGCCAAATACGAGGAATCCTACGCTGTGCGCCGCCTTTTGGATATTTCAATGGCGCTGGAGGGCATTCCGCGGCACGCCTCTACCCACGCGGCAGGCGTGGTGATTACCCCCGAGCCTGTCAGCGCATACGTTCCGCTTTCTCAAAACGGCGAAGCGATTGTAACGGAATACGATATGGATACCGTGGCAGAGCTTGGCTTGATAAAATTCGATTTTCTCGGTATTCGGTATCTGACCATTATTGCAGACGCCGAGCGTGAAATTCGGGAAACAAACCCCGATTTTTCCGTGTCGGACATACCCTTGGACGATGAAGCTGTCTACCGTATGATTTCCGAGGGAGATACCCTTGGCATCTTTCAGCTGGAGTCTGGCGGTATGCGCCAGATGCTGACCCAGCTGCGTCCCTCCTCCATCGAGGAAATTACGGCGGCGATAGCCCTGTACCGCCCAGGACCTATGGATTCCATTCCCCATTATATTGCCAGAAAATTCGGCAAAGAAGCGGTCAGCTATGAAACAGAAGGGCTTGCGCCTATTTTGCAGGTTACCTACGGGTGCATCGTGTACCAGGAGCAGGTTATGCAAATCTTTCGTGATTTGGCAGGCTATTCCTTGGCTCGCGCTGACCTTGTTCGACGCGCTATGGCAAAGAAAAAGGCAGAGGTGCTGGAAAAGGAGCGTCTGTCCTTTACGGAAGGGTGCTTGCAGTCGGGTATTTCCCAGGAAATAGCGGGTAAAATATTCGACAATATGGCGGGCTTTGCCAAATACGCCTTTAATAAGAGCCACGCCACGGCATACGCCGTCACCACCTACCGCACCGCCTATTTGAAGCGGCATTATCCTGCCGCTTACTTCTCGGCGCTTCTGACCTCCGTGCTTGGCTCCCAAACCAAGGTTGCGGAATATATCTCCGAGGCAGGAAAGCGGGGTATCCGCGTCCTTCCTCCCGATATCAACGAAAGCCGTCTTTTGTTCTCCGTTTCGGGCAACAATATCCGTTTCGGGCTTTTGGCGTTAAAAAACGTAGGCAGAAGCTTCGTGGAGTTTTTAATCCGTGAACGGGAGCAGAACGGAAAATATACCAGCTTCGAGAGCTTTCTGTCCCGTGTCGCCGAGGCGGACTTGAATAAGCGCCAGATTGAATCGCTGATTAAAAGCGGCGCCTTTGACAGTCTTGGTGTGTACAGAAGCCGTCTGCTTGCTACCTACGAGCAGCAGCTGGAGGCGGTGGTGTCCCATCATCACGGCAATATTTCGGGTCAGTTAGACCTGTTCAGCGCCCTGGGGGCTGAGGAGGAGGGGCTTGCCTATTCCTATCCCGAGCTTCCCGAATTTTCCACCCGTGAGCTGCTTCTTTTGGAAAAGGAAAGCTCAGGACTCTATTTCAGCGGTCATCTGCTGGACGATTATACCCTGGATATCGCCTCCGAAAAGCAGGACGAGATAGTGGATATCCTTGCCTCCTTCGATGAAACGCGCGAGGATTACGAGGAGGGGGACGGCGGCACCTACAAGGAAAAAATGACCGTGTCCGTTTCGGGTATCATCAGCGAAAAAACGGTTAAGGAAACCAAGAACGGTGCCAAGATGGCATTTTGCACCTTGGAGGACCGTTACGCCTCCTTTGAAATTATCCTCTTTCCCAAGCAGTTTGAGCAGTACGCCACCTTGGTGAACGAGGGAAGCGTGTTGCGTTTGTCGGGTCAGCTTTCCGTTCGGGAGGACGACGGCGTAAAGCTGTTGGTTTCCAAGGTGACGCCCTTAAAAACCAATGCCCAGGTGAAGGAGGAAAGGGCGGCAAAGGAAAATAAGAGCAAAAAGCTGTATCTGCGTGTGGATTCTCTGCAAGGGGCAGAGGCGCAGGAGGCGTTGCAGATTTTATCCCTGTGCAAGGGAGATTGTTCCGTTTATTTTTATGAAAAAAGCAGTGCGCGCTACGTTCTCTTGAAGGACAAGAAAATCAAGCCCGACGAGATGCTTCTTGGTGCCCTGCGTGCGCTTTTAGGCGCGGAAAACGTCATTTTGCAATAAAGCAAGAAAGGTTGTGTACACATGGAAAACTTCGATTTTGTATCTTTGGCACTTGATTTGGTAATGGTAATTGCCGTTTTGATTCCCGTTATCATCGGCTTGAAATCGGGCTTTGTCAAGACCGTATTTCGTTTTTGTAAGCTCATTGGGGCTGTAATTCTTGCCTTTTGCTTCTGTAAGCCCCTGGGCGCCTTCTTCAAGGAGCGCTTTGTGCATAGCTTTGTGTATGAGAAGGTGTCCGAGCTCATACATAGCTGTCTGGCAGATACAGGCCTTGGCAGCGTGTCCTCCGAGGCTCTGTCGGGGAGCGTTCCCGATGGCTTAAAGACCTTTCTGAATATCTTCGGCATGAACACCGACCAGATGGCAAGCGATGCGGTTGCCACGGGCGGAGAAGTGGTGCAGAATATGATTGACACCGTTTCCGATGCCGTTTCCAGCGCCGCTTCTATCGTTCTCGGCTTTATCTGTGTCTTTATCGTTGGCTTTATTGCCATGATTATCGTTGGCAAGATTTTGAACGCCATCGTGACCCGTCTGCCCGTCTTTGGTACTTTGAATACTATTTTGGGTGGCGTTATCGGCTTGGTTATCGGCTTGGTCGTAGCTTGGATTTTGGCGCAGGCCATTGTTGCCCTGCTTGGCGCCATCGGCGGCGTTGCGTATCAGAATGCGCGCTTGCTCGTATTCTTCCACAGCGGAAGCCCCTTCCGTTGGGTTTTGCAGCTTATTATTCATAATTTCATCGCCACCTCCCAGCCTGTGGCGTAACACCAAAAGGAAAGGTACTAAATGGAAACGAAATTACCTATGTGCTCGCGCTGCCACAAGCGGATTTCCGTGGTATTCGTGCGTAGAGCAGAAGAAAACAAGACTGTGGAGGAAGGCTTTTGTCTGAAATGCGCCAAGGAGCTTGGCATTGGACCTGTAAACGATATTTTGAGTAAAATGGGTATCAATGAGGAAGACCTGGAGGCTATGACGGGCGAGCTGGAAGGACTTTTTCCCGCCGTATCGGGCGAGGATGACGGAGAGGACGGCGGTGCGCCTGCCATCAATTTTCCTGCGTTTTTGCAGGGGATGATGGGCGGTGGCCCTATGCGCCAAACCCCTCCCCAGGAGGGGAAAAAGGGAAAGAAGGAGCATAGCGAGAAGCCTAAGTATAAGTTTTTGGAGGGCTATTGCCGCAACCTGACCCGCCGCGCCGCTCTTGGCGAGCTTGACAACATTGTAGGCAGAGAACGGGAGCTTGACCGTGTGGTGCAAATTCTTTGCCGTCGCCAGAAGAACAACCCCTGCCTTATCGGTGAGCCCGGGGTTGGTAAAACCGCTATTGCGGAAGCCTTGGCACAGCGTATTGTGACGGGCAACGTACCCTTCCGCTTGAAGGAGTGCGAGGTCTGGCTGGTGGATTTGACCGCCCTTGTGGCAGGCACCCAGTTCCGCGGTCAGTTTGAGTCCCGTGTGTTGGGTCTTGTCAATGACGTGAAGGCGGCAGGTAACGTCATTCTCGTCATCGATGAGGTGCATAATATCGTGGGTGCGGGAGATGCCGAGGGCGGAATGAACGCCGCCAACATTTTGAAGCCCGCCCTGTCCCGCGGTGAAATCCAGGTAATCGGTGCCACCACGATGGAGGAATACCGCAAATATATTGAAAAGGATTCCGCCTTGGAGCGCCGCTTCCAGCCCGTTGTGATTACCGAGCCCTCCATTGCAGAGAGCATTGACATTTTACGCGGCATCAAGAAGTATTACGAGGTGTATCACGGGGTAAAAATCCCCGATGAGGCAGTTTGTGCCGCTGTGCGTCTGTCCGAGCGGTATATTACGGACCGCTTCCTTCCCGATAAGGCCATTGACCTTTTGGACGAGGCGGCTGCCCACGTGTCCTTATCCTCTCGTGAATTAAACGAAAGACGGGCGCTTGCGGCAGATATGGCGGCTCTTGCTAAGAGAAAAGAGGAGCTGACCGCCTCCCTTGAAAGGGAAGGAACGGAGGAATCCGCCAAGGAGGAGCTGTACCGTGCCCTGGCAGACGTGAAGTCCAAGGAGCTGCAGCAGCAGGAGACCCTTGAGCGATTAGACGCGCTTTGCGAGAGCGTGACCCTGGAAACGGCGGATATCGCAAGCGTTATCGAAATTTGGACGGGCATTCCCGCCACCACCGTGAATGCGGATGAATTCCGCCGCTTGGAGGGCTTGGAGGCGCGTCTTTTGGAACGCATCGTAGGGCAGGATAAGGCAGTTTCCGCCATCGTGCGTGCCGTCAAGAGAAAAAGAGCGGGTGTTTCTTATACCCACACCCCCGTATCCTTTATTTTTGCGGGACCTACGGGTGTCGGCAAAACGGAGCTCGTTAAGGTTTTGGCTGAGGATTTATTCCGGCAGCCCGAAAGCCTGATTCGCCTGGATATGTCCGAATATATGGAGAAGCACGCCGTTTCCCGTATTATCGGCGCTCCTCCCGGATACGTTGGTTTTGACGATGCGGGACAGTTAACCGAAAAGGTACGCCGCAGACCCTATTCCGTTATTCTTTTTGACGAAATAGAAAAGGCGCATCCCGATGTGATGAACATTCTTTTGCAGATTTTGGACGAGGGAATGATTACCGATGCCCACGGCAAAAAGGTGAATTTTGAAAACACCGTCATTGTTATGACCACCAACGCGGGTTCGGAAACCTCCTCCGCCATTTCGGGCTTCTCCACCAAGAAGGAGGAGCTAACCGAGGAAAAAACCATGCGTGCCCTTTCCTCCTTCCTGCGCCCCGAATTTCTCAACCGTGTGGACGGCGTTATCACCTTCCGTCACCTGGATAAGGATGATTTCGTTGCCATTGCAGACATTCAGCTGAAAAAGCTGCAGGCGGCGCTTGCCGAGCGCGGTATTGCTCTGAAGGTGACCGACCACGCACTGCGCCTGATAGCAGAAAATTCCTATTCCGAAAAGTACGGAGCCAGAAATATGCGCCGTTATATTCAAACAGAAATTGAGGATAAGCTGGCGCAAATCATTATTTCTCATTATGATGAAAAGCCTACCCAGGCATCCGTCACCGTCAAGGACGGCAGTCTTTGCGTGGCGGCGCTGTAAGGCGACCTTTATAACGAAAGAAAGGAGGCGATAGCCGTGACACGGTATGCAGAGCAGGACGTTTCGCAAATGGAAGTCATACTGCAAACCTCAGCAACCGCAGGGCTTAGCGAGAAAGAAGCAGAAGAGCGCTTTGAGGGAAAAGGCAAGCTGCGTGCCCGTGAAAGCGACCGCTATTCCTTCAAAAGCTTTCTGAAAACGGCTTTTCGCCGTCTTTCTCCCTTGCTTTTGCTGCTTTCCGCCCTCCTTGCCCTCTTTGCGGGAGAGCGGCGCGTTGCCATTACGGCGCTTTCCCTTTATGTAGTCTTTTTACTTTTCCTTCTTGCCTTATGGCTGTACTGTGATGCGGCGTCCCGTCAGATTGAACGGCAAATGCGCTTGCCCGTATGGGTGATACGGCAGGGAAGGAAAATACAAATTCCCCAGGAAAAGCTGGTCCGCGGTGACCTGATGATCTTGGAGGAGGGAA
>JAFTSW010000056.1 GCA_017467085.1 Clostridia bacterium
ATCTATTCAGTATCGGAAAATATCCCTTTTTCATCTACGAAATCGAACAAAAATTTTTCGCCCTAAAAAAGCGAAAAAGCCTTGAAAAATCAAGGCTTTTTGCGGCGATATCTTTTTTATCGCCCTTTTATGGCAGGGGCGCAAAGACTCGAACTCTGGACATGCAGTTTTGGAGACTGCCGTTCTACCAACTGAACTACACCCCTATGTGACTCAAATAGTATAGCACAAAAAAATGCAAAATGCAAGGGGTTTGGAAAAGTTTTTTCAGAAAAAATCGAAAAGGCGAAAACTTCCCGAAAAAGCAGGAAAAAACGGGCAAAAAGGCTTGAAAAGCCATAAAAAGTGTGTTAGAATGGAAAAGAAAGGGAAACCTTCAAAATCACGCAACCGTTTTCAAAGGAAAGGAAACCGTTATGAAAAGAAAAGTCGGTATTGCTATTGGATATTATCAGAGAGCCTATGGAGATATGAGAGCGATTGAAATCGCCAAGGAAATCGGCGCAGATGCCGTGGACTTTGACCTCTCCACCAATCTTTATGACGTTGCCAACCCCGATTCTATCTACGCCAAGAGCGAGGAGGAGTTTGTTGCCTACTTTACCGCCCTGAAGAACAGAGCAGATGAGCTTGGCATCGAGGTCTGCCAGACCCACGGCCGCATCACCACCTATCTGAAGGATAAGGACGAATTTAATGCCAACGTCTTTGTCAACGCTCGCCTTGACTGCTATGCAACCAAGCTTCTCGGCGCTCCTTATACCGTTATGCACGATATTTCCACCTGCGGTATGGGCACGCCCGACGTTGACCCCAAGTTCATGCACGATATGAGCTTTGAAATCTACAACAAGATTTTGGTATACGCCAAGGAGTTCTGCGTTGTCGTGGCCAACGAAACCTTGGGTGACGCGCCTCCCCAGAAGTGCTGTGACTTCTTCGGAAGCACGGATGAGTTCATTATGACCTACAACCGTATTATCGCCGTTGGCGATAACGCCAAGTATTTCAAAATGTGCCTTGACCCCGGTCATACCAACAAGGCAACCCGCTTCTACGATAACCCCAAGCCTCCCAAGGCCGTTCGTATGATGGGCGGCAATATCGTTTGTCTGCACCTGAACGATAACGATACCTTCACCGACCAGCATAAAATCCCCTTCACGGGAACGATTGACTGGGCAGACCTCTTTAACGCCTTGGATGAAATCGGCTATTCGGGCGTTTACAATATGGAAATCGTGACTGCCGCATACGGTGAAAAGGAAATGGCCATCGAAACGGGCGCCTTTGCCGTTAAGGTGCTTCGCGCCTACCTTAAGAAGCGTTATCCGCAGGATTTCGCCGAATAAAAATAACCAAGCGGCAAGAGAAGGTTCTTCTCTTGCCGCTTTTGGAAAGGAAACGAAATGAAAAGAAGGGTCAGTCTTTCAACGGGATACTATCAGCACCATTACGGAAACGAAAGGGCAATAGAAATTGCCAAAAAAATCGGGTGCGACGCGATTGATTTCAGCCTCACGGGCATGGACGTTGCCAACCCCAATTCCATCTATGCCAAGAGCGAGGAAGAGTTCGTTGCCTATTTTACCGCCCTGAAGAATCGTGCGGACGAGCTTGGCATCGAAATTTGCCAAACCCACGGGCGCATTACCACCTATCAGGAGGGTAAGGACGAGTTTAATGAGACCGTCTTTAGAAATGCCCGTCTTGATTGCTACGCCACCAAGCTTCTCGGCGCGCCCTATACCGTTATGCACGATATTTCCACCTGCGGTATGCTCTCGCCCAATCCCGACCCCACGTTTATGCGCGAAAAAAGCTTTGAAATCTTCAACCGCATCCTTGCCTACGCCAAGGAGTTTGGCGTTACCGTTGCCACCGAAACCTTGGGAGACGCGCCGCCGCGCGATTGCGTCGATTTCTTCGGCAGCACGGACGAATATTTGATGACCTATAACCGCATTGCCGCCGTCGGCGAAAACGCCAAGTATTTCAAAATGTGCCTTGACCCCGGCCATACCAATAAGGCCTCACGCTTCGGTAATAATCCAAAGGTGCCGACCGCCGTTCGTATGATGGGCGGTAACATCGTTTGCCTGCACCTGAACGATAACGATACCTTAACAGACCAGCATAAAATCCCCTTTACAGGCACGATTGATTGGAACGATACCTTCAACGCCTTGGATGAAATCGGCTATTCGGGCATCTATAATATGGAGCTGCATCTTCCTGCCTATGGAGAAAAGGAAATGGCCATTGAAACGGGCGCCTTCGCCATTAAGGTGCTTCGCACCTATCTCAAAAAGCGCTATCCCCAGGATTTCGCTGAATAAAAAGCCGTCTATCACGTAAAAAAGCAGATGCAAATGCGTGATGTTCTTAGCGGAGAATTTGAAAATACCGATAAGTGCGAGCATCGCATTTGTCTGGACAAATGCAGAATGGGCTAAGCCCAAACCCCTATAACGACAGAAAGAGATAACAAATCGGTTCGCAACCGAAATGTTATCTCTTTTTCTGTTGGTTTTAAGTTTAGAGTTATGAGGCTCGCAAAGCTGCTACGCAACTTTTATGCTCACCGTTATGAATTTGCTACGCAAATGTTATGATATGATTGCCTTTATAATCTAAAACTTGGCGAAGCCAATCATAACTATGCGAAGCATATCATAACTCATAACTTGCCCAAAGGGCAATCATAGCTTAGCGTGTTCTCCGTTAAGGATAACACGCTAATGCATCTGCTTTTTTAATTTCTTTATTTTTCCAAGTAAATCATCGCGTAGCCCGTAATTTCGGGAAGGGTCACAAAGGAGTAGCCGTCCTCCACGGATAAGGGAAGCGCCTCACCGTCGGGCAACAGCTTCGCCGCCTTGTATTCACCAAGAACGCCGACTCTTCGCCCTGCGGGCAAAACGGTATGCTCCTCTACAATACCGAACTTTCCGCGAATTTCGGGATAGGACACCTTCACGTGCAAAAGGGTATAGTCCTCGGTGCCCGTCAGCGTGGTGCGGGCGGTGGAGGGCAGCTCCCTTGCCAACAGCAGGCGCTTGTCAAGCATTTTGGAAAGCAGGGTGTCTAATATGCTCTTGAAAACGGTGGCGAAGGATTGGAAATAGGCGGTAAAGAGAGGGAAGGACACCTGCGCCACGTTCCCCTCCTTGTTGATAAGCACGGTAGCATCGCCGTTTTCTTCCTTGGGCGGCGTGTAGAAATAGTAGTGCAAGCCGTCCCAGCCCGTTTTCTTGAAATAGGAGGAAACGGAGGCGGCAAGGCAATCGTTGCCCTCCTTCTCGCCCATACGGATGCCTGCGGCATAGGTAGAGTAGGGCATATCCGCTACTCCCTCGGCGGTGTAGCGCAGCTTGAAATAGGTGGTGTTGGATTCGTCAAGTCCACGGAACGCAAAATCCCAGGCAGGTAGCGCAAAGCCGCTCTTGTCGGGCGTCAGCCCCGAGAAGCCTGTGGAAATGATTTTGCCGCCCTTCGCCAAAAAGTCGGAGAGCTTTCCTGCCAGCTCCTCGGTAACGGTCACGGTGTCGGGCAGAATCAAAAGCTTGTAGCCCGAAAAATCCCGCTCCGCGCGCACAAAATCAAAGGTATACTTCAGCTCCGAGAGCATTCTTGCCGCGCTGGTGTAGGGCGTGCCAAGATACATCGTATCCACCAGCACCGCCATCTCGGGTATGTACTTGGCGTTGTCCGTCCATTTCTCGTAGGCTTCGATTTTTTCATACATCTCGCCCAAATCACGGTAGACGTCGGAAATGGCATTCTCCGCAGGGTGCAAATGGTCGCCAAGAGAGGTGGAAACCCCCTGGGTTAAGGCGTCAAAGAAATCGTTTTCAATGGCTGCCTTGCCCTTGTAGCCGCCGAAATCGCCCCAAGAGGTCTGGAAGCGCCCGTTCATATATACCACGTTGTCGTAAAGCGTTCTTGCCAAGGAGGAATGGGCGGTAAAATAATCGTAGGACCAGGCGGCAGGCAGGCACTCAATCTCCATATGGCTATTAAGCTCCGTCACCGAATAGGAGGGAAGCCCGTTGAGGAACAGGCGCTTGTCATTGGGAATGGCGGCGCGGATGGCGCGGCACATATCCATTCTCACCTCGTTGGAGAAGGCAGTCACTGCCTCGTGGCTCGTGATGTCAATCCCCTTTGCCAGCATATCCTTGGTGCAGTTCATGCAGTAGCAGGGACGAAGCAGCATACAGTCGCAGAAAATACCGTCAACGCCCGTTTCCAGCATTTCCTTGATAATGGCGATAACGAAATCCTTGTAGCCCGTATTGTAGCACATGGTGCGAAAAAAGTTTCCGCCGCCGCCCTTGAGATTGTAAATCTGTCCGTCCTTATTCATCTGCAGCCATTCGGGATGGCGAATGGCTTGCTCGTGGTTCAGCCCCACGTTCAGATAACCCGAAACGCCAATACCCCTCTTGTGGCAAGCCGCCACCACCTCGCGGAGCATATCCCCCTTCATCGTGGGATAGCGAATGCCAACCTTGGTGTCATAGTAGCAAAAGCCCAGGTTGCATTGCCCAAACATATTCACGTATTCAACCTTAGCGTCGGCAAGCTGCTGTGCAAATACCTCCGCATCAAAATTCTCTCCGAAATTGTCAATACCGGGCATCGTGTGAAAATCAAAATGCACGGCGCGCTTGATAGGCTTCATAAGCATCTTCCTTTCTTTGGCGGCCTCCCGCCTATCCAAAGTATACCATACCCCCTTGCCAAAGTCAACCCAAAAACCCCCGAAACTGTGGCTTTTTCCCCCTTCAAAAAACTGTTGACGCAAAAAAGAAAATGTGCTATACTATCCTTGCCAAACAAAACTGCATATTTTCGCAAGAATAGCGCCCTGATTTTGTCAGAGTGATTTTTTGCTTTGTCTATCGTCAAGAATTTGATAAAAATGCAAATTCCCAATGCGATGGACGGGCATTCTTGTTCCCCCTTTGCAGTTTTGTTTGGCGACAATCGGGGTTTGCGTTTTTTGTGCGGCAGCCTCGGCTGTCGCACTTTTTGTTTTGCGATGGCTTCAAAGCGCAAAGAAAGGGAAGGATATAAATGAAACGCTTTTTATTTTCTGCTTTAATCGTTATTTTGCTTGTTACTACTGCCGTTTTCCTTGTGTCCTGCGGCGAAAGGCAATGTGCGCACGAATGGAACGCTGAAAACACCTGCTCTCGTTGCCAGGAATATAAGGACAAGGGTGTTCGTTTTGTCTTGAATGAAAGTGACGATACGTATTCCGTTGGCGCCTATACGGGCAAAGAAACGGAGGTCATCATTCCCTCTACGTATAAAGGAAAGCCTGTTGTCTGTATTGAAGAATATGCCTTTATAAATGCGATGCAGGTATCTTCTATTATTCTTCCTGATAGTGTTACAAAAATTGCAAGCAACGCTTTTACGTACACTGTGTATTATAACGAAGAAACCAATTGGGAAAACGATGTGCTCTATATCGGAAAGCACCTGATTAAAGCGAAAACGAGCATAAAAGAAGCATATCAAATAAAATCGGGGACGCTTTGTATTGCAGATTATGCCTTTGATAATTGTTCTTCTCTCGTTTCGGTCATCATACCTGAGAGCGTTTCAAACATAGGCGAATGCGCTTTCCGCAATTGCTCGACTCTTGTTTCTGTCACCACCACGACAGGTCTCAAGGAGCTTGGAGATTCTGCGTTTTTAGGATGCGCGTCTCTTTCCTTTTTCGTCATACCGGAAGGGGTCACAAGCGTCAGCAAAAGCTCCTTTTATGGTTGCACCTCGCTTTCCTTTGTGTCTATTCCGGAAGGCGTGAAAAGCATTGGTGACCGAGCCTTTTACAACTGCTCTTCGCTTTCCCTTGCATATTTACCCGATAGTGTTACAAGCGTCGGCGCCGAGGCGTTTTATAATACAGGATACTATAATATAGACACCAACTGGGAAAATGGCGGACTTTATATTGGAGCCTTTTTGATTGATGTAAAGGAAGACCTGACAGGCGGATTCCTCGTTAAGGAAGATACAAAATATATCAGTCCCTCTGCGTTTATGAATTGTGAGAAATTACTATCCATCTCTATTCCCGACACCGTTATAAGCATAGGGCAAGGGGTTTTTGAAAATTGTGAAAGTCTGTCGTATATTACCGTTGATAAGAAAAATTCCAAATATCATAGCAACGGAAACTGTCTGATTGAAACGGCGACCAAAACCTTGGTGGCAGGCTGTAAAGCCAGCGTTATTCCGACAGACAAGAGCGTTACCTCTATCGCTCCTTTTGCGTTCTACGGTATATCTGCTCTTACCTATCTCGATATCCCCAATGGCGTGACAAATATTGGCAATAATGCTTTTGGTAATTGCAGCGCGCTTGTTTATCTTACTATTCCAAGCACCGTTAGCAATATCGGTGAGAGGGCTTTTTACAATTGCTCCAGTCTTACATTTGTTACGTTGCCGGATGGGCTGACAGCGATAAGCCCCTTTGCCTTTGGCGAGTGTGCCGCGCTTGCTTCTGTTATCATTCCTAACAGTGTCAAAACTATTGGCAGAAATGCTTTTTTTGATTGCGAGTCGCTGGTTTCTATCGCCATTCCACAAAGCATCGAAAGCATTGGTTCGATTGCTTTTTACAATTGCAAAAAATTGACTACTGTTTCTTTTAGTCAAGGCAGTCAATTGAAAACTATTGATAGTGGGGCTTTTCAGCTTTGTACCGCATTGGTTTCTGTTGCTATTCCACAGAGTGTTGAAAATGTTGCTTCGGATGCTTTTCGTCAATGCACGGGGCTGACTACCGTTACCTTTGAAGACAACAGCCAATTGAAAATTATTGACTCAAACGCCTTTCGTGGTTGTACGAATCTGATAACCGTTTCTTTTGGTGACAACAGTCGCTTAATCAGTCTTGGCGCCTCTGCTTTTCGCGGTTGTACAAAATTGACTACTGTTTCTTTCGGTGCCGGAAGCAGATTGACCACTATAGAAGGAGATGCCTTTTCGAGTTGTACAAGCCTTTCAAATATCTCTATTCCTAACAGTGTCATAGACATTGGATTTTCTGCCTTTTATAACTGTAAAAGCTTGACCGCTATTGCTATTCCGTACGGTGTAAAGAGCATTGGCAACAGTGCGTTCGCGTATTGCACCGCTCTTGCTTTTATTTCTATTCCCGACAGCGTTACGAGTATTCGCTCAACTGCCTTTGACAACACCGCATACTATAATACAGAGTCCAACTGGGAAAATGATGTGCTTTACATTGAAAATTGCTTGATTCAGGCAAGAAGTACTCTTAAAGAATGTCGAATTAAACAAGGGACTCGCTATATTGCAACGGAAGCCTTTGACGGATGCAAGAATCTAAAATCTGTTACTATTCCCAGTAGTGTGACGAGCATTGGCGATCATGCTTTTTATAATTGCACGGCTCTTGCCGATATTGCTATTTCCAGTAATATCCAACATATGGGTGTCTACGCTTTCAGAGGTACTGCGTATTATAATAACATACGCAACTGGGAAGACGATGCTCTGTATATTTGGAAGTACTTGATTGAAGTTAAAGACAGAGAAGGAGTCTATCAAATTAAGGACGGGACGCAATGCATTGGCGGCGGAGCTTTTTTTAGTTGCGAATTGCTTGACTCCGTTATTATTCCCAATAGCGTCACAAGCATTGGCGTTTATGCGTTTTATGGGTGTATGAGGTTGTCTGCCATGGTTATTCCTGATAGTGTTATAAGCATTGGCGATGGTGCGTTTGCTATGTGTAGCTCTCTTGCTTCTATCACTATCCCTGATGGAGTGAACGGTATAGGAACGAATACTTTTTATGATTGCGAAAATCTGTCCTCCGTCACTATTCCTGACGGGGTGACGCATATTGGAACAGACGCTTTCTATGATTGCGTAAATCTGTCCTCTATCACTATTCCCGATAGTGTTGTGAGCATTGGCGATGGCGCTTTCTATCACTGTAATAGCTTGTCCTCTATTACCTATCAAGGAAAAAAAGAAAAATGGAATGAAATTGCAAAGCCACTTGGTTGGGACACAAGTCTTACGGAATACACCATCTACTGCACTAACGGCAATATTACCAAATAATTTAGGATAAAAACACTTAATAAAAACAAGCCTATCCAAGAGTAAATCTTAGATAGGCTTTTTTATCGGATGTTTTTCAGCTGCCTGCCGCCAGCGGTGCCAGCTTTTCAATGGCGTGGCTCTCTAAAAGGCTCTCTCCGTGCTCCTTTATGTATGCCGCCTCCAAGGGTCCCTTGGCGCGCTTGGCGTACTCCTCAACAAAGCTCAGGGGAGAAAGTCGGGAAGGGGGCAGGATAGAGTCTGTCAGCCTCTCCTTGATAAAGAGATAGTAAAAAATTCTGTGGTAATAGAGGGCGCTTTCGTATTGATGGGGGGAGGTGGACAGTCGCTTGCAAACGGCGCAAAGGGTGTCAAAATCCCCGAAGGAAAACACGCTGAGGCGCCCCCGTATGCTGCGCCGCCGTTCTCTGCCCTCGGCGGCGTCCATTTCCTCCATCTTGGTTACGTAAATCTCGCAGCCTCCCTTTTTGTCGGGGTAAGCCTGCACCAGAATGCGGTTCTCGGCGGCGTTGAAGCCCAGCCGCCGCTTCGCCTCGTCCAAAATCTCCCAAAGGGCGCGGCGGGTGTCCTCGTTGTCGTAGTCGAGGTTCTCATTCGAGAGGGCATATTCCTGCATATCCCGCTTGTCAAGTATGACCTTCAGCTTATCGTCGCTGATGCGTATCAAATCCATTGTATAGCCTCCTTTCTGTCGGGGCTTTATCTATACCTATCAATAGTATACGCAACGGGCGGCAAAAAAGAAAGCCACAATTTCAGGAAGCAAAAGAAAAAAACGGTATTTTCATACCGTTTTTTCATAAATCGGGAAGGGAAGCCAAAAAGCTCCTTCGGCTTTAAGCCTCGTTGTGGCTGTTGGACAGGCTATCGTTGATAGCGGCATCGTCCACGTCCAGCTCCTCGCCCATATCAACCACCGTTGCGGCAACCTCTTTCTTGAAGCAGTTGAGCAGCGAAAGACCGGCAGCACCCTCTACAGCGGAAAGGGCAAGAAACGCGCCTGCAATACTCTTTTTCTTGATGCAGGTAACGATGAAGAGAACGAAGAAGATAACAGACTGCGCCAGCATCGTAACGGCAACGGCAAATTTAGAATTTTTCAGCATAGGTAAATCTCCTTTTCTATGTTAAGTGTTGTTCTTTGCGTTTTCCTTCAGGTAGGCGTTGATGAAGCCGTCCAAATCGCCGTCCATCACCGCACCCACGTCACCCGTTTCGTATCCCGTGCGGGTGTCCTTTACCAGGGTGTAGGGCATAAAAACGTAGCTGCGAATCTGGGAGCCCCATTCAATATTGTTCTTGACACCCTGAATGTCCTCGATTCTGTCAAGCTTCTCACGGGCCTTAATTTCCATCAGCTTGGATTTCAGCATTTTCAAGGCAGTTTCCTTGTTTTGCAGCTGGCTTCTTTCGGTCTGACAGCCAACCACGATGCCCGTAGGAATATGCACGATACGGATAGCAGAGTCCGTCTTGTTGATGTGCTGACCGCCTGCGCCCGAGGAACGGTGGGCGGTAATCTCCAAATCCTCTTCCCGCAGCTCGATGGTGTTGTCATCATCGTTGAATTCGGGCATTACCTCAACCGAGGCAAAGGAGGTCTGTCTGCGCCCCGAGGCGTCAAAGGGAGAAACACGCACCAAGCGATGCACGCCGTTTTCACTCTTCAGATACCCGTAAGCGTGAACGCCCTCAATCAGGATAGTGGCGCTCTTGATGCCTGCCTCATCTCCGTCCAGCCAGTCAAGCAGCTTCACCTTGAAATTATGCTGCTCGCCCCAGCGGCAGTACATACGGTAAAGCATAGAAGCCCAGTCCTGCGCCTCCGTGCCGCCCGCACCGGGATGGAAGGAAAGAATGGCGTTGTTTCTGTCATATTCGCCCGAAAGCAGAATTTCGATGCGCTGGCGCTCCTCCTCCTTGCGGACAAAGTCAAGCTCCGCAAGCGCCTCCTCCAGAACGCTGTCGTCATCCTCCTCCAAGGCAAGCTCGGCGAGGGTGATAGCGTCCTCAAGACGGGCGCAAACGGTGTCATAATCCGTCAAGGTTTCCTTGTAAGCGGCAAGCTCCTTGGAAATCTTGCTGCTGCGCTCCTGGTTGCTCCAGAAATCCTCGGCGTAGGTCAGCTCCTCAAGCTCCTTCGCCTTGGCGCGAAGCTCGTCAATGTGTAAGGAATCGCCCAGCGCCACAAGGGATGCGCGCATATCTATTAAATTGCGTCTGGCTTCTTCTAATGCGATGTTCAACGAAATATCCGTCCTTTTGGAAATTTTAGCTTGTATATCCGTCCCTGCTGCCCAAAAGGACCGCAAAGCAATACTTTCTATGTATAGTATACAGCAAAAATTCAAATTTGTAAATACTCATTTTATGAATTTCTCTTAAATTGTTGACTTTTTTTCAAGAAAAGAGTATAATAAAGAAAAAATACAGAAAGGAAAACGTAAATGAAAGTTACGAAGCAAACCATTATCGGCGATATTTTGGACGCCAATGTAGACGCCTCCGTATATTTCCTGGAAATCGGTATGCATTGCCTGCAATGCCCCTGCTCCCGTGGAGAAACCATCGAGGAGGCATGCGCCGCGCACGGCACCGATGCGGACGCCTTGGTAGCCAAGCTGAACGCATTTTTTGGCGAATAAAATGAAGAAACACGCGGTACCGGATGAACGGTTGTGTGCCGCTGCGGATTTCGTCAGGCAGGGGGCGGTTTTGGCCGATGTCGGTACAGACCATGCCCTTCTGCCTGTTTTTCTTTACGAAAGCGGCAAAATACAAAAAGCATACGCAACGGATATTGCCAAGGGTCCTTTAGAGGCGGCGCGCCGCCATATCGAGAAGCGGGGGCTTTCGGGCGTCATCTCCCCCATCTTAACCGATGGGTTAGAGGGCTTGGAGAGCCTTGGCATTACCGATATCACTATATGCGGAATGGGCGGCGAGCTGATTGCCGCCATTATCGATAGAGCCCCCTTCGTCAGAAGGGAAGAGGTGCGCCTGATTTTGCAGCCTATGACGAGGCAGGCGGATTTGCGCCGCTATCTGGCGGAAAACGGCTTTTTCGTAGAGGAGGAGCGCATCGTATCCGCCAAGGGCAAGTGCTATTTCTGCCTTTGCGCCCACTATACGGGAGAAAGGCAAAGCCTCTCCCAAGTGGAGGCGGAGCTTGGCTCTCTTTTGTATGAGGAGCCGAAAAATCCCCTTTTTCTCGCCTTCGTGGAAACAAAGGCAAAAGCACAGCAAAAGAAAATAGAGGGCTTGCAGGGCGCCGAGGCGCCTCTGGCGCTGAGCGAGGAGCGGGCGTACCTACAAGCGCTTTTAGCCATCTTAGAAAGGAATTCCCAATGAACAGACGCGAGCTATATGCCTATCTGGAGGCGAAAATGCCCCTGTACCTGAAGGAAGAATGGGACAATGACGGCGTTATGTGCGCCAAGAATATGGATAAAGCGGTTCGCCGTGTCCTTTGCACCCTGGACGTAACGGACGAGGTGGTGGACTATGCCGAAAAGGGCAATTTCGACCTTATCCTTTCCCACCATCCCTTAATTTTTGCCCCCCTTTCCACCGTGACGGAGGAAAGCCCCGTGGCAAGACGGGTCTTGCGCCTTTTGGAGCAGGATATCGCCGTTTTCTCCTTCCATACGCGGCTTGACGGGGTGGAGGGCGGCATTAACGACGCCTTGGCGGCGCTTTTGGGGCTTTCGGACGTTGCCCCCCTTTCGGCGGCAAGTCCCATCGGCAGAATCGGGCGCCTGCCTGCCCCCCTTTCCTTTGAGGCACTTTGCGCCCTTGTTAAGGAAAAGCTGGGGCTTTCCGCCCTTTCGGCAAAGAGAACGGACGCCCCCGTTTCCACCGTTGCGCTGGTGGGCGGCGAGGGCAAGGATTTTCTTGCCGATGCCGAGGCAAAGGGAGCGGACGTCTACCTTTCGGGTAGGGTCGGCTATCATGCGATGCTGGACGCCGCCTGCGGCGTTTTGGAGGTCGGGCATTATTTTTCCGAGCGACACGCCGCCGCTTTGCTGCAAAAATACCTGGAAGGGGCGGAAAAAGGCATTTTTTCTGAAATTTATACCCCCAATTCCTTGGAAATCTATTGACTTTCCTGCGTAAAAAGGTATAATAGAAGAGATATAATTTTATCAAAACGGGCAAAAAAGTGCCCGAAATAAAAGGACGAGCATTATGAAAATCTATGACGAGCTGGTAGCCCGTGGCTTGATTGCCCAGGTCACCAACAAAGAAGAAATTGAAAGCATGATTAACGAGGGCAAGGCGACCTTCTATATCGGCTTTGACCCCACCGCGGACTCTTTGCACGTAGGGCACTTTATGGCGCTCTGCCTGATGAAGCGTCTGCAAATGGCAGGCAACCGTCCCGTTGTCCTCATTGGCGGCGGTACGGGTCATATCGGCGACCCCTCGGGCCGTACCGATATGCGCTCTATGATGACCACCGAAACCATCAACCACAACTGCGAGTGCTTCCGCAAGCAGATGGAGCGCTTCATTGAGTTTGGCGATGACAAAGCCATTATGGTCAACAACGCCGATTGGCTCCTCTCCCTTAACTACGTAGAGGTGCTGCGCGAGGTTGGCGCCTGCTTCTCCGTAAACCGTATGCTCTCTGCCGAGTGCTACCGCCAGAGAATGGAGAAGGGTCTTTCCTTCCTGGAATTCAACTATATGATTATGCAGGCATACGATTTCTATCACCTCTTCCAGCATTACGGCTGTAATATGCAGTTTGGCGGCGATGACCAGTGGAGCAATATGCTGGCAGGCACCGAGCTTATTCGCCGTAAGCTTGGCAAGGATGCCCACGCTATGACCATCACCCTCCTTCTCAACTCCGAGGGCAAAAAGATGGGTAAAACGGCATCCGGTGCCGTTTGGCTTGACCCCAACAAAACCTCTCCCTTCGAGTTCTACCAGTATTGGAGAAACGTGGGAGATGATGACGTTCTCAAATGCATCCGTATGCTCACCTTCCTGCCCCTGGAGGAAATCGAAAAAATGGATACCTGGGAGGGAAGCCGCTTGAACGAGGCAAAGGATATCCTGGCATACGAGCTGACCAAGCTGGTGCACGGCGAGGCAGAGGCAGAGGCGGCAAGAGCCTCCTCCCGCGCTCTCTTCGGCGGTGGTGCCGAGGGCGATATCCCCACCAAGGAGGCAGACGCCTCTATCCTCACCGACGGCAAGGCAGACATTCTGACGCTCTTGGTAGCAGCAGAGCTGGTGCCCTCCCGTTCCGAGGCGCGCCGCGCCGTAGAGCAGGGCGGCGTCACGGCAGACGGCGAGAAGGTCACCGACATCCGCGCTACCTTTGACGAAGCAACCCTGCAAAACGGTGTTGTTCTGCGCCGTGGCAAAAAGAACTACAAGAAGATAATCTTGAAATAATTTCAAGCGTTAGGAGGGGCTATGCCATACCGTGTTGGGCTGTACACCCTCGGCTGCAAGGTTTCGCAGTACGAAACGGAGGCGGTGGCAGAGGCTTTTGAGGAAAAGGGCTTCGTGCGTACCCCCTTCGAGGAGATATGCGACGTGTACGTGGTCAATACCTGTACCGTGACCGCCGAGAGTGACCGCAAATCCCGCCAGGTTATTCGCCGCGCCAAAAGGAAAAATCCCGATGCCGTGGTGATGGTGATGGGCTGCTATTCCCAGCGTGCCCCCGAGGCGCTCTTAAAGCTGTCGGGCGTGTCCTACGTCATCGGCACCGAGGGAAAAATGCGCCTGCCCGATAAGGCGTTGGCGCTGTTAAAGGCGAAGGAACGGGTCCCCGAGGCCGCGCTTCTTCCCTTGGAGGGCGCCGCCTTTGAGCCTATGACGGTGAAAAGCGCCCCCCGTACCCGTGCCTACGTCAAAATCGAGGACGGGTGTGAGTGCGCCTGCACCTATTGCGCCATTTCTCTTGCCCGCGGCGGCGTGCGCTCCAAGAGAGCGGACGATGTTCTTGCCGAGGTGGAGGGGCTCTGTCGGGGCGGCACCCGTGAGGTGGTCTTAACGGGCATCGAAACCTCCTCCTACGGACGGGATTTCGAGGGCTACGGCTTAATTGACCTATTAGAGCGCTTCGAGCGGGAAAGCCCCATTGAGCGCATCCGTCTTGGCTCTCTTTCTCCCGAATGGCTGAAAAAGGGGGTCATTGACCGCCTGTCCCGTCTTTCTAAAATCACACCCCATTTTCATATATCCGTGCAAAGCGGCTCCTCCTCGGTTTTAGCCCGTATGAAGCGGCGCTATAATCGGGATATGGCGTTAGAGTCTATGCTGTATCTGCGAGAGAGGATGCCCGAGGTGGAATACACCGCCGATATGATGGTGGGCTTCCCGGGGGAAACCGAAGAGGAATTTGCGGATACCCTGGATTTTGCAAGGCGTGTCGCCTTCCTGTCGATGCACGTCTTTGCCTATTCGCAAAGGGAAGGCACCCCTGCCGCCTATTATGACAACCAGGTGGCGGAGGAAATCAAGCGCCAAAGAAGCGAGGCGTTAATAGCGCTTGCCGCCTCTCTTTCCGAGGAAAGACGGCAACGGGTTATAGAGCAGGGCGCGCCCCTGCGTGTGCTGTTTGAAACCTGCCGTGACGGCGTCTGGCGTGGGCATTCCGATACCTTCCTTGAGGTAGAGGCGCCCTCCTCGCTTGACCTGCACGGACAGCTTTGCGCCGTTTTGCCCCTCTCCGTCAAGGAGGGAAGAATTTGGGGCAGGCTGCTTTAATTCGTACATCATTTTCAATGAAGGGAATATATTATGGACAACAGACAAAAAACAATGGACAAAATCGTCGCTCTTTGCAAGAACCGCGGCTTTATTTTCCCCGGCTCCGAGATTTACGGCGGACTTGCCAACTCCTGGGACTACGGCCCCTTGGGTGTGGAATTCAAGAACAACGTAAAGCGTGCCTGGTGGAAGAAATTCGTGCAGGAATCTCCCTACAACGTGGGACTTGACAGCGCCATCATTATGAATCCCCAGGCGTGGGTTGCCTCGGGTCACGTGGGCGGCTTCTCCGACCCCTTGATGGACTGCAAGCAGTGCAAGGCGCGTCACCGTGCCGACAAGCTGATTGAGGAGTATGCCTTCCAGAACGGCACTGACGATAACCCCGCAGGCTGGAGCTTCGAGGAGATGGCGGCGTTCATCAAGGAAAAGGATATCGCCTGCCCCGATTGCGGCGGCAAGACCTTCACCGACATCAAGAAGTTCAATCTGATGTTCAAGACCTTCATCGGTGTTACCGAGGACTCCTCCAACACCGTATACCTGCGCCCCGAAACGGCACAGGGCATCTTCGTCAATTTCCCTGCCGTGCAGAGAGCCACCCGTCGCAAGCTGCCCTTCGGTGTTTGCCAGATTGGTAAGTCCTTCCGTAACGAAATCACCCCCGGTAACTTCGTATTCCGTACCCGTGAGTTCGAGCAGATGGAGTTAGAGTTCTTCTGCAAGCCCGGCACCGACCTTGAATGGTTTGCCTTCTGGAAGGACTATTGCCATCAGTTCCTTCTCGGCTTGGGTATGAAGGACGAAAACCTGCGTCTGCGTGACCACGACCCCGAGGAGCTTTGCTTCTATTCCAAGGCAACCACCGACTTTGAATTCCTCTTCCCCTTCGGCTGGGGCGAGCTGTGGGGCGTTGCCGACAGAACGGACTATGACCTGGGTCAGCACGAGAAGTTCAGCGGCAAGGATATGACCTACTTTGACCCCGAAACCAACGAGCGCTACACCCCCTACGTGGTAGAGCCCTCTCTGGGTGCTGACCGTGTGGCTTTGGCATTCCTGGTTGACGCATACGATGAGGAGGTTTTGGACGCCGAGAAGAACGACGTGCGCGTGGTGCTTCGTCTGCATCCGGCTCTGGCGCCCTACAAGGCGGCAGTTCTGCCTCTCTCCAAGAAGCTTTCTCCCAAGGCAGAGGAAATCTACGCCGAGCTTTCCCGTTACTTTATGATTGACTTTGACGAAACGGGCTCTATCGGCAAGCGTTACCGCCGCGAGGATGAAATCGGCACACCCTATTGCATCACCGTGGACTTCGAAACCGAAAACGATGGCTGCGTAACCGTCCGTGAGCGTGACTCTATGGAGCAGGTCCGTATCCCCGTTGCCGAGCTGAAGTCCTACATCGAGGAGCATATTGCTTATTAAGATAGCCCGAAAAATTCGGCAACACACAACGTAACATCAGATACGGCATAGTCGGGCTCACGGCTATGCCGTTTTCTTATTCGCTTGCTATCGGCTTCGCATAAAAGGAGGATGAAATGACAACCTTTCTTTACAAAACACGGGGGAATTCCACCCCTGAAAATAAAAGACGCGTGTATTTCACCTGTCATCCCGAGGATTTTTCTGTATACTTTGAAGAAATCGCGGCATCCGTTCTGGCGCTTCACGATTGCGCCATCTTTTATACGGAGGATATGACGGCGGAATTAGAGGAGCCGTACAGGGAAAGCGACCTTGGTCAGATGAGCCTCTTTATCATTCCCGTTACCTACCGCCTGCTGCAAACGAAAAATCGCGCGATGGATTCGGATTTCCGCTATGCGCAGGAAAAGGGAATTCCCGTTCTTCCCATCGTTGTAGAGGAGGGAATTGAAGCCCTATATGCCCGTGGGGATAAATTTGGCGAAATGCAATATCTTTCCCCCTGCGTGCAGGATGACACTGCCATTCCCTATGCGGAAAAGCTGAAAAAATATCTGGATTCGGTCCTGCTTGACGAGCAGCTGACCCAAAAGGTGCGCCTTGCCTTTTCCTCCTATGTGTTTTTGAGCTATCGCAAAAAAGACCGTCATCACGCCAATCACCTGATGAAGCTGATTCACGCAAATCCGTCCTGCTGGGACGTAGCCGTATGGTACGATGAATTTTTGACACCGGGAGAAAGCTTTCGCGCCAATATCCGCAAAATGATGAAAAAAAGCAAGCTCTTTGCGATGCTGGTGACGCCAAGCCTGTTGGAATACGTAAACGGAGAGCCAAACTACGTGATGGCACACGAGTATCCCGAGGCGAAGGCGATGGGGCTGCCGATTTTACCCGCCGAAATGGAAGAAACGGACAAAGCGGCCCTCTCTGAAAGCTACAAGGACCTTCCGCATTGTGTGCGCTCTACGGATGCCGACGGGCTGAGCTCCGGCTTGCTTGCGGCTCTTCGCGCGTCTGCCGTCCCTGCCGCGGAAAATGCCGAGCATCATTTTCTGATTGGCCTTGCGTATCTCAACGGCATTGACGTGGAGGTGGATACCAAGCGGGCGCTTGCTCTCATTACCGCCGCCGCCGAGGCCGAGCATTTTGAAGCTATGCGTAAGCTTTACAGTATGTATAGCGAGGGCTACGGCGTCCGCGTGAATTACGGTGAGGCGTTGCGTTGGGCAGAAAAATTGGCGGCATATTGCCAAGAACACGATGGAGCGATGCACCCAAATACGCAAATGGCGCTCAACAACGTGGCAACGCAGTACGTTAACCTGGGCTATCCCGATAAGGCCGCTACCATATTGGAGGGGCTTCTCGCGCCCGCAAGGGACAGCGCCGCTGAAACGCCCGAGAACACCTTGACAATCCTTGGAAATCTTGCCGCGGCGTACGAGGCTTGCGGAAAATACGAGCAGAGTCTTTCCACGCAGGCGTTGACGTATGAGCTTTGCTGTCGGACGCTTGGGGAAGCCAATCCCTTCTCCTTAAAGATGCTGCATCATCTGGCTATCTCCTACGCAGAGCAGGGGGAATACGAAAAGGCGCATACGCTCCTTGAAGAGACCTATCTGCAAAGCTGTAAGATGCTGGGGGAGGACCATCCCGACACCCTGCGGGTGCTTTCCTCCCTCTCTACCTGCTTGAGCAAGGAGGGCGAATACGCAAAAGCGCTTGCACTGGCAGAGAAGGCATACGCGCAAAAAAAGCGGCTGCTTGGGGAGGCGCATCCCGATACGGCAATGGCGCTTTCCGACTTGGCTTGCGCGTATGCCAAGCAAAAGGACTTTGAAACGGCGCTTTCCCTGATAGAAGAGGCGTATGCGCTTATCTCTTCGGCACTTGGCGCGCAGCATCCGCGCGCCTTGCGGGTGCGCTCAAGCCTTGCCACGGTGCAGGAAGAGCTTGGAAATCACGCAAAATCATTGACCCTGCACGAGGAAATTTATGAAAGGCGCTGTGCGCTTCTTGGAGAGGCGCACCCCGATACCCTTCGGACACTGTGCAATATGGCAATGGCGCAGGTTGCGCTTGGCAACGGCGATAAAGCCATCGAGCTGTTTGGCGCCTTGCACGAGGCAAGAGCGCAGGTGCTGGGGCAAGGGCATAGAGATACGCTTGCGGCTTTGGGGTATCTTGCTCTTTGCTTGGAGAAATGGGGCGACTGTATGGGCGCCCTGCCGCACTACGAAGCCCTGTATGCCATAAAGCGTGACACCTTGGGCGAGGAGCACGCGGATACCGTCGCGGCACGGGAAAGCTGCCAGCGTTGCCGTGAAAAGGCAGAAGAGCAAAAGAGCTCCTGGCAATGGAAGGAACGGGTGTACCTTGGTCTTGCAGAGCGCTTGGGAGAGGATGCCGCGGAAACCGCTTCCGCGCTTAAGGAGCTGGCTATCGCCTGCGATATGCAAGGCTGCTACGATAAGGCGGCTACGTATTATGAGAGGCTACTTTCCCTGTACGCGCCCCTTTTTGGCGAAGAGAGCGCGGAAGCGCTGAAGATTTTAGGACCTTTGGCGGTTGTGTACGGGGAGCTTGGCGAGGACAGACGGGCGATGGAAATCGAAGAGCGCGTTTGCAGGGGTTGCTATAAGCTTCTCGGTGACAAGCATAAGGATACGCGCTTGGCAGTCCATAACCTATCCGCTACCTACAAGGTGCTGGGCGAGTACGGCAAGGCAGAGCGTCTTTGGGAGGAGGTGCTGGCTTTGCGGTGCCGCGAGTACGGCGAAGAGAGTCCCGATGCGCAAGACGCGCAAAAGAATCTGATTGAAATTTTGCAAAAGCGCCGCAATTTCCCCAAAATGCTGGAGCTTTGTAAGAGGCTGTACGCCGCGCGGGTCAAGTCCTTGGGCGAGGCGCACGAAGACACGTTGGCGACAAAGAACGATATGGCTGTGGCATATAAGCAGCTTGGCGATGCTGAAACGGCGCTGGCGCTTTTGGAGGAAATTTATGAGGTCAAGCGGAAATACGAAAAAGAAAACAGTCCGCGGCTTTTGGTTGTTTTGCGGCAAATAGCTTTCGTTTTGGCAGAGCTTGGCCGTTACAGGGAAGCGGCATTTTGGCAAGAAAAGGTTTATCTGATTTCTTCCGCCCATTTTGTTGAGGGCGCACCGCAAACCCTGCAAGCCAAGGCGCGCTGGGAGGAATATAAAGAGAAGTGCGCGGCGCAGCAATAACCCTTGCGTGCGTATGTGTATCTTTTAAGACAAGCCGTAAAAAATAAAGCGGACTGCAAAGCAGTCCGCTTTTTGTGTTTTTTGAGAAGGCTGTTATCAGCGCTTCTTTTGCGCGATTTCGAGGCAGAACTTGGAAATCATCTCGTCCACCTTCATCACGCCGCCGTCGCCCTCCTTGCGGGCACGGACAGCAACGGTGCCCTCTGCCATCTCGTTGGCGCCAACCACCAGCATATAGGGTACCTTGGAAAGCTGTGCCTCGCGGATGCGGTAGCCGATTTTCTCGTTGCGGCTGTCCATTTCCACACGCATACCAACCGCCTCCAGCTTCGCCATAATCTCCTTGGCGTAGCCGTCAAACTCGGAGGTAATGGGGAGAATCACCGCCTGGGTGGGTGCTAACCACAGGGGAAGCGCGCCTGCATACTTTTCAAGCAGGAGCGCCAGCGTTCTCTCGTAGCAGCCCAAGGAGGTGCGGTGAATGATATAGGGGGTCTTGGGGGTGTTGTCCGAGTCGGTATATTCCATACCGAACTTCTTGGCAAGCAGCATATCAATCTGAATGGTAATGAGGGTGTCCTCCTTGCCAAATACGTTCTTAATCTGGATGTCCAGCTTAGGTCCGTAGAAGGCGGCCTCGTCAATACCAATCTTGTAATCAATGCCGTTCTCGTCAAGCAGCTTCTGCATAATGTCCTGCGCCTCGTTCCATTGCTCGGGCGTGCCCTCGTACTTGTCGCGGCGGTTGGGGTCCCATTGAGAGAAGCGGAAGGAGCAGTCCTCCTTCAAGCCTAAGGTTTCCAGCATATACAGAGCCAAATCCAAGCAGCCCTTAAACTCCTCCGCCAGCTGCTCGGGACGCAGAATCAGATGTCCCTCGGAGATGGTGAACTGACGCACACGGATAAGCCCGTGCATCTCTCCCGAATCCTCGTTGCGGAAAAGGGTAGAGGTTTCGCCCAGTCGCATAGGCAGGTCACGGTAGGAGCGCTTTTTGTTCAAGAAAACCTGGTACTGGAAGGGGCAGGTCATAGGACGCAGGGCGAAGCATTCCTTGGTTTCGTCATCGGGGTCGCCCAAAACGAACATACCGTCCAAATAGTGGTCCCAGTGACCCGAAATCTTGTAAAGCTCACGCTTCGCCATCAAAGGCGTCTTGGTGAGCAGATAGCCGCGGCGCTGCTCCTCGTCCTCTACGAAGCGCTGCAAAAGCTGAATAGTACGCGCGCCCTTGGGAAGGAGAATGGGGAGCCCTTGACCAATCACGTCAACCGTGGTGAAGTACTCAAGCTCGCGGCCAATCTTGTTGTGGTCGCGCTTTCTTGCCTCCTCCTGGGCGGTGATGTAGGCGTTCAAGGCGTCCTTGCTGGGGAATGCGGTGCCGTAAATTCTCTGCAGCATCTTCTGGGAGGAATCGCCGTGCCAGTATGCGCCCGTGCAGGAGAGAAGCTTAAATGCCTTGACGGCACCCGTAGAGAAAAGGTGCGGTCCTGCGCACAGGTCGGTAAACTCGCCCTGGCGGTAGAAGGAAATCTCCTCGTCCTCGGGCAGGTTCTCAATCAGCTCGCACTTGTAAGGCTCGTCCTTCATAGCGGCAAGCGCCTCCTGACGGGAGAGAACGAAGCGCTCAAGGCGCAAATTCTCCTTGACAATCTTCTTCATCTCGTCCTCAAGCTGCTTGAGAATATCGGGGGTGAAGGACACGGGAGAGTCAAAGTCATAGTAAAAGCCGTGGGCAATGGAGGGACCGATGGTCAGCTTCACATCGGGATACAGGCGCTTGACGGCCTGTGCCAGAATGTGAGAGGCGGTGTGATTAAAGACGCGCTCTCCCTCCTCGTCGGCAAAGGTAAGAAGCGTAATTTCCGCATCGGCGGTCAAGGGGGTAGAAAGCTCCACAACCTCGCCGTTTACCTTGGCGGCAATCACCTCACGGGTGATAAGCTCCGCCTCCTTGGCGGCATCGTACACCGTTACGGGCAGGGCAAGGTCAATTTCCTTGCCATCTTGAAAAATAAAATGTGCCATAACTATCATCCTTTCTGAAATAATGCCAAAAAAACAAAAAAAGCGAAAGCATTCGGGGTGCAGTGCACGGTTCCACCCGAAAGTTTCACTTCATTGTATCCTATAAAATTTTACACGGATGGTACCTGCTCCTTCCCCGTGTCGCGCTTGCAGCCAACGGCGGCGACTCTCTGGAACGGTTTCGGGGAACAGACGTGTTCCGATGGATTAAGTGTATCACCTTTTTGCCCGTTTGTCAAGGGCTTTTTGCTGAAAAATTATCCCTGCTTGCTGAAATACGCCTTAATGGCGGCAAAGGAAGCGTCGCTGATATCGTGCTCAATGCGGCAGGCGTCCTCCGATGCGGTTTCCGCATCTACACCCAGGCGCACCAGCATCTGGGTCAGCAGGGTATGGCGCTCGTAAATCTTGGCGGCAATGGCGTTCCCCTCGGGCGTCAGCGTAATAAAGCCGTCCTTGTCAATGTCAATATAGCCCTCGCCCTTCAGCAGCTTCATCGCGCGGGATACGCTGGGCTTGGAGAAATTCATATGCTCGGCAACGTCAAGAGAGCGGACGCCGCTTTTTTCTGCCTGCAGAACGAAGATGGTTTCCAAATACATCTCGCCCGATTTTTGTATACTCATAGCAGCCTCCTGTTTCTCTTATTTTTATCATTATACACCATTTTCACTCTAAAATCAACCCCTATTTTTCATTCCCGACAGAAAAAAACAGAGAATTTTCGTCAAAATATACAAAAAAACAGTTAGCATAGGCTAACCCTAATACAATAATTGACAAAATTTCAAAATTTCCTCTTTTTTGAAAAAAGAATGCTTGACAAAATAGGGAGAAATCTGTATAATAATCTTGGTTAGCAAAGGCTAACTTGCCTTGTTTACAGTGTCGCCCCCGTGGCGGAAATGGAGCCTATTATGAGATTAATGGAAGCAGAAGAGGGAAAGGAATATATCATTCGTGCTATCGAAACGGATGACGAGGAGTTAGATGCCTTTTTGTTTTCTCTTGGCTGTTATAGCGGCGAGCCCATTACCGTGGTAACGCGCCGTAGAAGCGGCTGTGTCATATCGGTGAAGGACGCAAGATATAATATTGATAACGACTTAGCGGCAGCCATTCTGGTTGACTGATAGGGAAAAAGTCGGCGCGGGGCGCCCAAAGGGAATAGCCCCGCCGCCTTTTCTTTTCCTTGTTGGTTAGCCGCCGCTAACTAAAAGCGCAAAATAAAAAATTTGATATATTCGGAAAGGGAAAAATTTATGAGAATCGCTTTGGCAGGCAACCCGAACAGCGGTAAAACAACGATGTTTAACGCCTTGACGGGAAGAAACGAGAAGGTCGGCAACTGGGCTGGCGTTACCGTGGACAAAAAGGAATACCCGATTAAGAAGGCGTATGCGGGCAGCGAAAATCTGGTTGCCGTTGACCTTCCGGGCGCCTATTCTATGTCCCCCTTCACCTCGGAGGAGAGCATCACCAGCGCATACGTCAAGGGCGAGCATCCCGATGCCATTATCAACATTGTGGATGCCTCCAATTTGAGCCGTAGCCTTTTCTTTACCACCCAGCTTTTAGAGCTTGGGATTCCCGTTGTCGTGGCGCTGAACAAGGTTGACGTCAACGATAAGAAGGGCAATACCGTGGATATTGCTGCCCTGTCCGCTAAGCTGGGCTGTCCCGTGATTGAAACGGTTTCCCTGTCGGGCAAGGGCATGAAGGACGTGGTCAAGGCAGTCCTCGGCGTTGTCGGCAAGGGACAGGCGGCGCCCTACCGAGAGGGCGACATTGACCTTTCCGATAAGGAAAGCGTTGTTCGGGCAGACAGAGCCCGCTTTGCCTTTGTCAATGGCGTTGTGGCAGAGGTTGAGGTCAGACAGACTCTGACCAAGACCAGAAACGTCCAGGATAAGGTGGACGATATTTTAACCAACAAGTGGCTTGGTATCCCGATTTTCGCCGTGGTAATGTTCTTGGTATTCCAGATTTCCCAGGCGTGGGTCGGCCCTTGGATTGCCGAGGGCATTGAGTTTGCCAACGGGACAACGATTCCCGGTCTTGTTACGCTGATTGAAATGTTCGGCGAATGGGTCGGCGGCCTGCTTGAGGGGGCGCCTGACATTCTGAGCGCTATCATCGTAGACGGTATTATCGGCGGCGTTGGCGCCGTTGTGGGCTTCTTGCCCCTGGTTATGGTGATGTATTTCCTCATTGCCCTTTTGGAGGACTGCGGCTATATGGCGCGTGCCACCGTGGTGCTTGACCCCATCTTCAAGAGAGTGGGGCTTTCGGGCAAATCGGTTATTCCCTTCGTTATCGGAACGGGCTGTGCCATCCCCGGTGTTATGGCTTGCCGCACCATTCGCAACGAAAGAGAGCGCCGTGCCACCGCTATGCTTGCCCCCTTTATGCCCTGTGGCGCGAAGCTTCCCGTTATCGCTCTGTTCGCGGGAGCCTTCTTCGGTGACAGCGCCTGGGTGGGAACGATGATGTATTTCGTCGGTATTCTCATCATTCTCCTTTGTGCCCTCTTGGTGAATAAGCTGGCAGGACATAAGGCAAGAAAATCCTTCTTTATCATCGAGCTTCCCGAGTATAAGGCTCCCTCGGTGGGCAAGGCCGCCCTTTCTATGTGTCAGCGCGGCTGGGCGTACATCGTAAAAGCGGGAACCATCATTCTCGTCTGCAACTTTGCCGTGCAGCTGATGCTTTCCTTCAACTGGAGCTTCCAGAGCGTGGAGGATGCCAGCCAGTCTATTTTGGCAACCATCTCCACCCCCTTCGCTTACATATTCGCGCCCATCGTGGGTGTTGTCGCCTGGCAGCTTGCCGCCGCCGCTATCACGGGCTTTATCGCCAAGGAAAACGTGGTGGGAACGCTTGCCGTCTGCTTCGTCGGTCTTGAAAACCTTATCGACACCGAGGAGCTGGCAATGATGGAAGGCGCAGGCGCTGAGGTTGCGGGTATTCTTGCCATCACCAAGGTGGCGGCGCTTGCCTATCTGATGTTTAACCTTTTCTCTCCCCCCTGCTTCGCCGCTATCGGCGCTATGAATGCGGAGATTAAGAGCAAAAAGTGGCTCTTTGCAGGCATCGGCTTGCAGTTCTCCGTGGGCTATTCTCTTGGCTTCTTAGTCTATTTCTTCGGCACCCTCTTTACGGGTGCGAGCTTCGGCGCCATCTGGATGCCTATCGTTGGCTGGGCTATCGTCCTTGCCATTGTTGCCGTTTATACCCTGCTTATTCTGAAAACCAACAGAGAGCTTAAAGCAGAACACGCTCGGCACTAATCACAACGCTTTGAAAGGAGGCCTATGATGTTACCCGGAATACTTGCTACTCTTGTCTTGGTTTTGACGGTAGGCGGCGCTATCCTCTACTTAGTCAGAGCGAGGAAAAAGGGACAGAAATGTATCGGCTGTCCGTATGCCTCTGCCTGCGCCAAAAAATCGGCGGCTTGCCATGAGGCTGCCGAGAAGGAGTAATCCCTTGGCGCTCCCTCCGCGCGCTGTTCTTGCTTTTGCAAGGACAGCGCTTTTTTTCTTGTTAAAAATATGGCTTTCCTGTTGGATTTTCCTTTACAACCAAGAAAAAATGTGCTACAATACGGTATAGAACATACGTCGGGAGGCTACGCCGTGGCAAATAAAAGATACGATTTTTTTATTTCCTATAACAAAAGAGATGCCAAAATTGCCGCAAGAATTGCCGCCATCATTAAGGGAAGCGGTCTTACCTGCTGGTGGCAGGGAGAGAACAGTCGGCAGGAATACGCCGTTGAAATTCAAAACGGCATAGACAATTCCGAGGCATTCGTTGTGCTGCTGTCCGCGGGAAGCGCGGAGTCCGAATGGGTGGGCAAGGAAATTCTCCGTGCTCTCCGCCTGCATTCTCTTGGAGGCTATTCCATTCTCCCCATCGTGGTGGATGACCTTTCGGACGGGGATTACGCCTATTTTCACCAGATTCTCGGCAACTTCAACTGGCTCTTTCTGAAGGATTACGATACCGATAGGGAGCTTATCTTCGCTATGACGGGGCAGGTCAATATCCGTCTGCGGGAGCGTGGCGCCAACAGCATCTATTCTGCCGAGGCAGAGGAGGAGATAGAGCGCCTGCGTAAGCAAAACAATCTCTACAATATGTATGCCAAGCGGGTCTTGGACGAGCTGTTCTCCCAGTTTTCCTCTCCCGTGGTTATGGACCTTGGCTGCTCGGACGGCGAAAGCATTATGCTGCGCCTGGAGGGCAGAGAATTTTCCCACCTGCTTTGTATCGATAAGGAGCAGAGCAAGGTAAACGCCGCCAAGGAAAAGTTCGGCAAGGACGAGCGCATCGATTTTATGGTGGCAGACGTAACCAGGCGCGGCTTTGGCACGGGACTAAAAAACTATCTGAAGGAAAACGGTCTTGAGGGCTTTGACATCATTCATATCTCCGCCGTTCTTTTGCATCTGAAAAATCCCGTTGCGGTGCTGAAGGCGCTGCGCGGTGCCCTGAAGCCGGGCGGAAAAATCTTTATCCAGGACGAGGATGACGGCTATAACCTTGCCTACCAGGAGGAGGAGCTTTCCCCCTGCTTCTTCAGCGATTGCTTTTATATCTGGTACCATTCCAAGGAATCGGGGGACAGACATATGGGCAGAAAGCTGCCTGCCTTCCTGAAGGCGGCAGGGTATAGCAATATCGAAATGAAGTCCTCGGTGCTATCCTCTGTTGATTTTGACGGCGAATTCAAGGAGGATTTGTGGGACCTCTACTTTAACCCCGAATACTGGGTGGTGGACAGCCCCGATTATTTTGATAAAAGCGACGCCTTTGAAAAATGCCGCACCTACGCCGCCGAGCATAGAGAGCATAAGGAAAAATATATGCGCGGAGAAATCTTCGTAACCCTGGGCGTGCTTATCTTTACTGCGGAAAAATAAGCCCCTGCGGCGTCCCGCCCTTTGCCGCCCTCCCCCTGGGAGGGCGGCTTTTTCTTTGCGCCTTTCGAGCTTGAAAAAAGTGGAAATAACAGGCTTTCTTTGCTATTTTTTTGTCAAACTTTCTTTGCCAAATTCTATTGCTTTTTGCGTGAATATATGGTATCATATAATGTGAAGTGCTATGGACCTTCGCGGAGAAAAGAAAAGAGGTTCAAAAGGAAAGGAAAGGGTTATGAGGAAGCAAAGGGTTTTCCGTCAAGAGCGAAAAGCGGCTTGCGTTTTCCTTCGTGTCCTTTCTCTGCTTCTCCTTTTTTCCTTGGTATGCAGTCTTTTTGCCTGTGCGCCGCAGTATAAGAAAATCAATGGCTACGGAATGGGAAGCTATGCCGTTTTCACCGTAGAGGATGAAAGAATTGCGCCCTCCCTTATCGCCGCCCTGGCGACTGCCGAGAACGATATTTCTCACCGTGTTGCGACAAGCGCCGTTGCGGCGCTGAACCGTGGTGAAACCGTTGTTCTTCCTGCCTCCCTTGTGGCGCTGTTGGAAACGGCAGCTGCTATCGGCGAAAAAACAAACGGGCGCTTCTCCGTGTTCTCCCTGCCCGAAACCTCCCTTTGGGATTTTGATGCATCTTCTCCCGTGCCTCCCGCCGCCGCCGATATAGCAAAGGCTGTCGGTGAAACGGCAGGGGCGCGTCTTTTGCCCCTGTCCGAGGGCAGGTACCTTTTAGAGGGCGGCGGCATTGATTTGGGCGCCGTCGGCAAGGGATACGCAACGGATGCTTTGGCGCGCCTTCTTGCCTTGGACGGGCAAAGCGGCATTATCGCCGTTGGCGGCAGTATCGCCGCCGTGGGAGAAAAGCAGGGCGGCTTCAAAATCGGTGTGCGTGACCCCTTTTCCACCTCCCGTGAGGTGCTTCTCGGTGTTCTGACTCTCTCAAACGGCTTCGTGTCCACCTCGGGTAGCTACGAAAAGCGCTTTACGCACGAGGGAAGGGACTATCATCATATTTTAGACGCGCAAACGGGGCTTCCCGTCCAAAGCGGTCTTGTGTCGGTGACGGTGCTGGCAGATAGCGGCGCCCTTGCCGATATGCTCTCCACCGCCGCCTTTATCCTGGGGCTTTCCGAGGGCTTTGCTCTCTTGGAGCAGTACGGTGCCAAGGGCATCTTCGTGACCGAGAAGGGCGAGGTGTATGCCTCTTCCGCTCTCTCGGATTCCTTTCGCTTAACCAAGGGCGAGGTGCAGTACCGATGAAGCCAAGCTATCGCCTTTTTCGTAAATGGGATATAGTAGCTCTTGTGCTCCTCCTTCTTTTGCCTCTCCTTCTGTTTGTGGGCTTGCAGGGCAGAGAAGAGGCCGATACGGTCTTGGTGCTGTACGGCGGCGAGGAAATAGAGCGCGTCCCCTTACCTACCGACCCCTTTGAAAAAACCTATACCCTCTCGGAGGGAAGCGTCACCGTTGCCTTTGACGGGAACGGCGCCGCTATTATTGCCTCCACCTGCCCAAGAGGCAGCTGCGTGGAGAGTGGAAAAATCACCCAAGGCGGTAGCGGCAGCTATTGCTTGCCCCTGCGCTTTGCTATCGTGCTGACGGGAGAAGGAGGGCTTGACGGTGTCACAGGATAACGGACAGTCCCTCTCTCAAAAATGGCATAAAAAGCGTGCCTTTTGGGCAAGGCTTGCCCTTCTTTCCGCCTTGATGCTCTCCCTTTCGGCGTTGGAGGAGCTGTTTGCCCCCTTGATGCCCGTGGGAACAAAGCCGGGGCTTGCCAATATCCCCGTTATGCTGGTGCTTGCCGAGTACGGTCTTGGCGCGGCGCTCCTGCTGGCTCTTTTCAAGGCGGCGTTTGCCCTGGTTACCCGTGGCGTTATAGCCTTTCTGATGAGCCTGGCAGGCGGGCTGGTGTCCACGCTTTTGATGTGGCTGCTTTTCCGCTTCGCGCAAAAAAGAGTGGGGCTTGTGGCGGTCAGCGTCCTTGGGGCGCTTTCGCACAATATGGCGCAGCTTCTGGTGGCTACGCTGCTTCTCGGGCGTTACGCCCTCTACTACGCCCCCGTTCTGGCGCTTTTGGCTATCCCCTGCGGAGCGGTGACGGGCGTTGTGCTGTACGCCGTTTTGCGGCTGATAGAGCGCCGTGTTGCCTCCTTAGGGCAAAGCGGTAAAAATGAAAACGAAAACGTATATCATACGGAGGAAGAATGAAAGAAAATCTTTTCCCCAAAAAGCCTTATAAAACCGACGGCGGCGCCCCCGTGCCCCATCGCAAGGGTACCTCGGACGAGGACTCTCAGGTGCTGCCGCCTCCTGCCCTTGTCCGTTTGCCTATGCAAATGCACATCGGCGCCCCCTGCACTCCCCTTGTCAAGGTGGGAGATAGGGTTCTTGTGGGGCAGAAAATCGGTGACTCCGACGCCCCCTTTTCCGCACCCATTCACGCCTCTGTTAGCGGCGAGGTGACGGAAATCGGTGAAATCACCCTGGGCGGCGGCGCCAGGAGCCTGGCGGTCACTGTCGCCTCGGATGGGAAAATGGAGGAAATCCCCTATATTCCCCCGAAAATGGATACCTATGAGGATTTTATCACAGCCGTACGGGAGTGCGGTCTTGTGGGCCTTGGCGGCGCGGGCTTTCCCACCCATATCAAGCTTCGCCCCTCTGCCGATAAGAAAATCGACACCCTCATTATCAACGGCGCGGAGTGTGAGCCCTACTTAACCTCGGATAACCGTGAAATTCTCGAAAATTCCTGGGACGTGATGAGTGGCGTCTACACCGTCAAAAATATGCTGCATATTCACCGTGTGCTTATCTGCATCGAAAGCAATAAGCCTCGGGCAATCGAGGTCTTGCGTGAAATTGCCGATTCCTCCGTGGATAAGGATGACGAGGTGCGTGTGCTTGCCCTGCCTGCCCGTTATCCCCAAGGGGCAGAGAAGGTGCTGATTAAGGCGGCAACGGGCAGAGAGGTGCCCCCCGGAAAATTGCCTGCGGACGTGGGCTGTATCGTAATGAATATCACCAGCATCTCCGTCCTCTCCCGTTATATCAAAACGGGTATGCCCCTGGTTCACAAGCGTCTGACCGTGGACGGCGGCGCCGTTGCCCATAAGCAAAACGTCATCGTTCCCCTTGGTACCTCCGTGGCTGAGGTGCTTGCCCATTGTGGGCTTCTTCCCGAGAAGGTAGGCAAGGTGATGTTCGGCGGCCCTATGATGGGCGTTGCCCTGGAAAGCCTTGACGTTCCCGTCCTGAAAAATAATAACGGCATTATTGCCCTCTCAAAGGAGGAGGCGGCGACCTCCCCCACCACCGCCTGTATCCGTTGCGGCAGATGCGTTGCCGCTTGCCCGATGCGGCTGTATCCCTTGCGCTTGGAAAAGGCAATTGCACGCAAGGACGTCGCCCGTATGGAGGCGCTGGATTTACTTACCTGTATGGAATGTGGCAGCTGCGCCTTCGTTTGTCCTGCCAAGCGTCCCTTGGTGCAGTCGATGCGCCTGGGTAAAGCCATTTTGAGAGAAGAGAAAAGCAAAAACAAAAAATAAGGCAACGCCAACGGCTTGCCCGAAGCGATAAAAGGAGCTTTTATGAAACTTTCCGTCAGCTCATCGCCCCATCTGCGCGCCCCCGTTACCACGGAGCGCATTATGCGGGACGTGCTCATCAGCCTTTTGCCCTGTGTGGCGGCAGGTGTGTGGCTTTTCGGCCTTCGCACCCTTCTGGTGGTGGGCATCTCCACCCTGCTTTGTATGTTCTTGGAGTTTACCTGCCGTTTCATTATGAAGCGGGAGCAAACGGTCGGGGACCTGTCCGCCGCCGTTACGGGCGTTCTTTTAGGGCTCACCCTGCCCGTGTCCATTCCCATTCCCTTAATCATCGTGGGGTGTGTCACCGCCATTGTGGTCGTCAAGCAGATGTTTGGCGGCTTGGGCAATAACTTCGTCAACCCTGCCTTGGCAGGGCGTATCGTGATGCTGGTGTCCTTTCCCACCCAGATGACGGGCTTCACCACCCCCACCTGGGTTGACGCCGTCACCACCGCCACCCCCCTTGCCCCCAACGCGGAGGCGGCGTCCCTTTTGGATTTGTTCCTCGGACGGGTCGGCGGCTGTATCGGTGAAACCTGTAAAATTGCCATACTGTTAGGCTTGGCGTATCTCTTGATTCGCCGTGTCATTTCCCCCATCATTCCCCTTTGCTACGTGGGGACCGTGGCGCTCTTCTCCCTGGCTGTGGGAGCGGACGCCCTCTTTCAGCTTCTCTCGGGCGGTCTTCTCTTCGGCGCCGTCTTTATGGCAACCGATTACGTCACCTCCCCCGTGGGTAAATGGGGCAAGGTGGTGTACGCCGTGGGCTGCGGTCTTATCACCGTCCTTATCCGACTCTACGCCAGCCTTCCCGAGGGCGTGTCCTACGCCATCGTGCTGATGAATATCCTTTGTCCCCTGATTGAGCGCATTCCCTTCGGAAAAACCTTCGGCAAGGGCAAGAGCAAGGAGGGAAAAACGGTATGACAAACGCCAAAAAGCTGATAACCCCTGCCCTGGTGCTGTTTCTGATTTGTCTTGCGGTGTCTGCGCTTTTAGCAGGCGTCAACGCCATTACCAAGGATAAAATCGCGGCGATGGAGGCAGAAGCCCTGGAAAAATCCACGCGGCAGGTGTTGCCCCTCGCCTCCACCTTCACCGCCATTGAAGCGGAGGGTGTCCTGGGCTTCGTGGGCAAAAACGGAGAGGGCGCCGTGGTTGGCTACGTCTTCATCAACGCCGCCAAGGGCTACGGCGGCGATGTCACCGCCGTTGTAGGCTTAGATACCGAGGGCGCTATCGTGGGTATTTCCGTGGACGCCCCCGATGAAACGCCGGGCCTCGGCGTCAACGTGGAGAAGGATAGCTTCCTCTCCCAGTTTCTCGGCAAGCCCGAGGGTGACTTTGCCGTCAAGGAAAACGTGACCGCCCAGACAGGCGCCACCTATTCCTCCAAGGCGGTGGCAGTCGCCGTCAATATGGCGCTTGCGCAATTCAAGCAAGTAACGGAAGGGGGAAGTGCCTCGTGAAAAAAGCATCTCTCTGGCAAGCCTTTTCCAAGGGCATTATCAAGGAAAACCCCGTTCTTTGCCTGCTTCTGGGCACCTGCCCCACCTTAGCCGTCACCACCTCCGCCTCCAACGCCCTGGGTATGGGCGTAGCGGCAACGCTGGTGCTGATTTGCTCCAACTGTGTTATTTCGCTTCTGCGCCGTGTCATTCCCGACTCGGTGCGTATCCCTGCCTTTATCACCGTTATCGCGGGCTTCGTCACCGTGGTGCAAATGCTGGTGAAGGCGTATTTACCGGCGCTTGACGAGTCCCTTGGCATCTTCCTGCCCCTCATCGTTGTAAACTGTATCATTCTCGGCAGAGCGGAAATGTACGCCTCTAAAAACCCCGTCCTCCTTTCGGCATTAGACGGCTTGGGTATGGGCGTCGGCTTCACCGCCGCGATGCTCTTAATGGGTATGATTCGTGAGCTTTTGGGAACGGGGTGCCTCTTCGGGCTGTCGGTCCTGCCGGGCTTCTATACCCCCATCACCGTCTTTATCCTGCCTGCCGGCGGCTTCTTCGTCTTCGGTCTTCTGATTGCCCTTGCGGGTCGCTTGCAGGGCGGCAAGAGAAGCGAAGAGATGGGCTGCGGCGCTTGCCCTATGCGCGGCACCTGCGGCA
Source organism: Clostridia bacterium (assembly GCA_017467085.1). Lineage (GTDB taxonomy): Bacteria > Bacillota > Clostridia > Oscillospirales > CAG-272 > UBA1740. The sequence continues at coordinate 32,185 of JAFTSW010000056.1, forward strand.
AGGCGGACTGTGAAAAGGAAGGGAAGGAGGAAGGCAAATGCTGAAATCCTTAATCGCGGTCTTTTTAGCCGCCATTCTCACCGAAAACTACGTGCTTTCCAAGTTCCTTGGCATCTGTCCCTTCTTAGGCGTTTCCAAGAAAATCAATACGGCGGTGGGTATGAGCCTCGCCGTCACCTTCGTCATGCTTTTGGCAACGGCGGTCACCTTCCCCCTCTTTGTGTTCGTCTTGGAGCCCAATGACTTGGCGTATCTGGAAACCGTCGTCTTTATCCTCATTATCGCCGCCCTTGTGCAGTTTGTGGAAATGGTGCTGAAAAAGTATATTCCCTCACTTTACAAGGCGCTTGGCATCTACCTGCCCCTTATCACCACCAACTGCGCGGTGCTGGGCGTAACGATGCTGGTGCTGGAAAAGCACGCCGCCGACGCCTCCTATACCTTCCTGCACGCCATGGTAAACGCCCTGGGAACGGGCATCGGGTATCTGGTGGCAATGGTGCTGTTCGCGGGGGTCAGAGAGCGCTTGGAGGATGCCGATATCCCCAAGTCCCTTCGTGGGCTTCCCATCACCCTGATTGCCGCCGCCATCGTGGCGCTGTCCTTCTTGGGCTTTGGCGGCATCGTGGACGGCTTGCTTTGATAGCCTTGCGGCACCCCCCTCGGGGCTTGCCGTACCCAATACGAAGAAAGTGAGTACAGTATGAATCCGATTTTATTGGCGGTTTTGCTCGTTTCGGGCATTGGACTTGTGCTTGGTGTTTTCCTCGTCATTTCCAACCGCGTGTTTGCCGTCAAGGAAAACGAAACGGCAAAGAAAATACAAGAGGCGCTCCCGGGTGCCAACTGCGGCGCCTGCGGCTTTTCGGGCTGCTCGGGGTACGCCGCCGCTCTTGCGGAGGATAAAACGGTTGCCACCACCCTCTGTACCGTCGGCGGCAACGACGTTGCCGCCCGGATAGCCGAAATCCTCGGCGTTGAGGCGGGAAGCGTCGCCTCGGTCAAGGCGCGGGTTATGTGTCAGGGACACAAGACTGCCCGTAGCTATACCGCGGACTATACGGGGCTTTCCTCCTGCCGTGCCGCCGCCGCGCTCTATAACGGCGGAAGCGCCTGTGCCTACGGCTGTCTTGGCTACGGCGACTGTGTCGCCGCCTGTGAAAAGGAGGCAATCTCCGTTTGCCAAGGCGTGGCTGTGGTGTCACCCGCCCTCTGCGTGGGCTGTGGCAAATGCGCCGCCGTATGCCCTAAGGGCATTATCCAAATGGTAACGGAAAAGCAAGTGGCTGTGGTGCCTTGCGCCAATAAGGACAAGGGCGCCGCCACCAAAAAGGCTTGCGCCGTTGGCTGTCTTGGCTGTAAGGTCTGTCTTAAGGCTTGCCCCGAGGAGGCCATCCGTATGGAGGAGGGGCTTGCCGTTGTGGATGCCGAGAAATGTGTCGGCTGTGGCAAGTGTGTCGCCGCCTGCAAATTCGGCGTCATCAAAATGGTTTAATGCGCCCGCCCTTGGCGATACTATGGGCAATATAGAAAAATCTCAATATAAGGTATGGAATTAGAAAAATGCTGGAACTGAAAAACGTGTCCTACGAGGTGGATACCGAGGGCGGCACGAAGGAAATCTTAAAAAACATCAATCTGACCATAGACGATGGCTTTGTCGCCATCACGGGTCCCAACGGCGGCGGTAAATCTACCCTCGCCAAAATCATCGTGGGTATCTACGAGGCAACCGACGGGCAAATTCTCTTTAACGGGGAGGACATCACCCATCTTTCTATTACCGAAAGAGCCAAAAAGGGAATTGGCTACGCCTTCCAACAGCCCGTCCGCTTTAAGGGCATCACCGTGTCGGACCTGCTCACCCTTGCCGCGGGCAGAAAGCTTTCCGTTGCGGAAACCTGCGCCTTTCTCTCGGAGGTGGGACTGTGCGCCAGAGATTATATCAACCGTGAAATTAACGCCAGCCTGTCGGGCGGCGAATTGAAGCGCATCGAAATTGCCACCGTCCTTGCCAGAGAAACCCCCTTCTCCGTCTTTGACGAGCCCGAGGCAGGCATTGACCTTTGGAGCTTTAATAACCTTATCGCCGTCTTTGAGAAAATGCGGGATAAGTGCCGCGGCTCCATTCTCATCATTTCCCACCAGGAGCGTATTCTCAATATTGCGGATAAAATCGTGGTGGTGGCAGACGGGCGCTTGAAGCAGGTCGGCACCAAGGATGAGGTCCTGCCCACCCTTTTGGGTGGCACGGGAAGCCCCTGCAAGACCCTGCTTGACAAGATTACCCAATAAAGCAGAAAGGAGAAGCATCTATGGACGCAATACAAAAGAGAATGTTAGAGGCAGTCGCCGATTTGCACGAAATTCCCAGCGGCGCCTACAACATTCGTGAAAACGGAAAATCCATCGGAAGACAATCCTCCGAGAATATAGAAATCGTCCCCAAACAGGATAAGGACGGCATTGATATTTATATCAAGCCGGGTACCAAGAACGAAAGCGTGCATATCCCCGTCCTTCTCAGCCAAACGGGCTTTACCGAAACCGTCTTTAACGATTTTCACATCGGCGAGGACTGTGACGTTCTGATTGTGGCTGGCTGTGGCATTCACAACAGCGGCAAGGGCGAGTCCAAGCACGACGGTATTCACACCTTCTACGTAGGCAAAAACGCCAGAATCCGCTATGTGGAAAAGCATTACGGAGAAGGGGACGGCAACGGCAAAAACGTAATGAACCCCACCACCGTCATCGAAATCGAGGAGGGTGGCAGAATGGAAATGGAAACGGCGCAAATCAAGGGCGTGGATTCCACCGACCGCAAAACCGTGGCAAAGCTTGCCGACGGTGCCTCCCTGGTCATTCGTGAAAAGCTGATGACCCACGGCGAGCAGTACGCCAAAACCGACTTTACCGTAGACCTTAACGGCGAGGACTCCTCCGCCAATGTGGTGTCCCGTTCGGTTGCCAAGGATAAGTCCTACCAGGTCTTTTATTCCCGTATCAACGGCAACAACCGTTGTAACGGGCACACCGAGTGCGACGCCATCATTATGGATGACGCCAAGGTCAGCGCCATTCCCGAAATCACCGCCGCCTCCGTGGACGCCTCCTTGATTCACGAGGCAGCCATCGGCAAGATTGCGGGGGAGCAGCTCATTAAGCTGATGACCTTAGGGCTTAGCGAAAAGGAAGCCGAGGAGCAAATTATCCAGGGCTTCTTGAAATAATTTTCACCGTCAGCGTGATGCCCTCGGGCATCACGCTGACTTATAATAAAAGGGAAACGTATAACAAGAAAGAAGGAAAGGAGAAGGGTATGCATATTCTCTTCGTGTGTCTGAATTCGCAATACGTGCATCTGTCCCCCGCCCCCTACGCCCTGGCGGCAGGTCTTGCCGCCTATGCCCAAAAGCCCCATACCCACCGTATCCTTTCCGCTACCGTCAACGAAAGCGAGGCGGCGCTGGTGGAGGAAATCTGTCAGGATTCCCCCGACCTTGTTGCCTTCTCGGCGTATATCTGGAATATCACCCTCATAAAAGCGCTCCTGCCCAAAATCAAGGAGCGCCTGCCTATGGTGCGGACCGTCCTTGGCGGCCCCGAGGCGTCCTATTGTCCCTCGCTTCTCTTGGAGGAGAATGCCGCCCTGGACGGCGTCCTTTCGGGGGAGGGAGAATACCCTATCGCCGCCCTACTCGATGCCTTGGAGGAGGGGAAGGAGGCAAGTCATCTCCCCTTTTATTCCTGCCGAACGGAAATGGGGCTCTCTATCGCCCCGACGCCCTACGTAGGCAGCGGCACGCCGCCTCTGCCCACGGACGCAGGCTATACCGAGGCGGTCAAGGGCAGAATTGCCTATTTTGAAGCCTCTCGCGGCTGTCCCTTCTCCTGCGCCTTTTGTCTGTCGGGCAGAAGGGAAGGGGTGCGCCTCTTTGATAAGGAAAAAATTCTTCCCGCCCTCCTTGCCCTGGCAAACAGCGGCTGTCGGGTGGTGAAATTCGTAGACCGTACCTTTAACGCCAACCTTGCCTTCGCCAAGGAAATCTGGCGCTTTCTGATGGACGGCTACGGCAAGCAGTATCCTGCCTCGATGCGCTTTCATTTTGAAATTGCGGGCGAGCTGTTAGACGGGGAAGCCTTCTCGATTTTGGAAAGCGCCCCCCTTGGGCTCTTTCAGCTGGAGGTGGGTCTGCAATCCTTTTCCGCTCCCACCCTCGCCGCCATTCACCGTCCCCCCGTCAGCCAAAGGCTGCGGGAGAATATCCGCCGCCTGCAAGGGCTTGGAAGCGTCCATATCCATATCGACTTGATTGCAGGGCTCCCCTATGAAACCCTGGATACCTTCGCCTTTGGCTTCGGCGAGGCGTACGCCCTCTCTGCCCATATGCTGCAGCTTGGCTTCTTAAAGCTGCTCCACGGCGCCCCGATGCGGGAAAATCCCGAAGCCTATCCCTGCACCTATGCCAAGGAGCCGCCCTACGAGGTCATAGAAACCCCCTGGCTCTCCAAGGCAGATATGGCAATCCTTCACCTGGCAGAGAAGGGAACGGACAGAGTCTATAATAGCGGCCATTTCAAGCGCACCCTTGCATACCTGGAAGGTATGCCCGACTTTTCTCCCTTTGATTTCTTCGTCAAGGCAGGACGGGCACTCTCCTTTCCCGAGGAGCATACCGTGGATAAGGAATACGAGGCGCTCTATACCCTTTGGCAGAGCCAAAGGGGCGTGGACGGTGCGCGCCTGCGTGACGTGATGCTCTGGGATTTCCTGGCGTGGAACTCCTCCCGTCATATCCCCGCCGTCCTGCAAATACAGGACGCGCGCTTAAAAAAAGCGAGAGCCTACGCCGCCGCCCTCTATCCCCCCGAAAAGGGAGAGCGCCGCGCCGTTGCCCTCCTCTCTGCCGAGAATACCCTCCTTTTCTGCCGCTATACCCAAAAGGACAGCGTCACAGGGCTCTATCCCGTCCTCGCCCTGCCTCTGCCTAAGGCTTGGTAAGACAAACGCTGTCCCCGTCCTATTCGCCCCTCTTTTCTCTTTTTCTTTTCCACCATTCCCCTCTTCCCCCGCATTTTTCTCAACCCCTCCCAAAACCAAATACCTCGGGTTCCGATGCATCGGAACCCGAGGTATCAAGAAAAAGAAAGGAAGCCTGTAAAGCGCAGGGCTTTTGCCCTTCCTTGGGCTTTTCACGTTTTCGGTACAGGAAAAACGCCGCAAGCCGAATAAAAAAAGAAAAGTTAAAAAAAATCGCAAAACCTCTTGACAAATCCCTCGAAGATATGTATAATATCATTGTTCGCGAGAGTGGCGGAACTGGCAGACGCGCACGTGTGAGGGGCGTGTGGTTTATCCATACGGGTTCAAGTCCCGGTTCTCGCACCACCGAAAAAGGCAAGCCGAAAGGCTGGCCTTGTTTGGTGGGGTCGAAACGGGACGCCATTCGGCGTAGCCGAATGGCTCGTGCTAAAAACAGTCCCCCGGACTGTTTTCTTAACGCCCGACATTTCTCGCACCAAAACAAAACGGCAGGCCCAAAGGGCTTGCCGTTTTTGTTTTGGAAGAGAAACGGGACTTGAAGGGGAGCGGTAGTGAATGACGGTCCGGGGGACCGTCAGAGCCGCGGAAAGCCTTGCCCGCAGGCAAGGCAAGTCCCGTTTCTAAACTCCGCCCTTAAAATTAATTTGAATTTAATCCGAACTGACGTGTAAGCAAAACCTCTTTCCAATGGCTTTCACGGCTTATTATGTATTCGTTTCCGAGATTCATATTACAAACCTCTAATATGGAAAACTTGAAGTTATATTTATAGTCTGCACCGTTGGTTTTGAGAAGCTCCTTTAATTCAACATTTCCTCCGTGCCCGTCTTTGGCATAATTTGACCATCGTTGCCATATACAGTCATCACCGTAAGCGCTTCCAACGTACTGCTTTCCTGTATGTGTGTCTACAATCAAATAGATTCCTTTTATATTTGATAGGGCTGATTTCCAAGATAAAATATTATCCGAAACAATGTATTTAAGTGTTTTATAATCTATATTAACTGAATCAAATCCTAAAAAATCTGTTAAAGCCACTCTCTTGTCGAGAATGTGTGATAAAGGCATTTCTGCTATGGGGTCGCCGTTTTTGGGGTCTAATTCAAGTGTAGGGTACGAAGCACGGAACTCTTTTTTGAATCTGAAAAAGGCTCTACCAATGTATTCAGTAGCCTTATCGGTTAACTCCGTTTCATATTTCCAGCCGGTCCACCCGTCATTATTTTGAATTGGTACAGGAACAACAGGCAAAACCTTATAAATTCCGCCAAACATCCAAATATCCTTTTCATAATATATCAAGGATAAAATATATTCTCGGCTCCAATTTTTACCTGTTTGTCGCTCTTGCCAATCCTTGAAATCGTCAATTAAAAAAATGTTGTAAGGCTCTTTCCTATTATCTCTGCCTATTGCAAAATGCACCTTGTATTTTGTGAAATCCTCTTTTTCAATTTGAAGCAAATTGCATAAATTTATCATCTTTCAACTCCTAAAACGTGTTGAGGTCATTATAACATATATTTTCAATTTTTTCAATCGCTTTTACACGGGTAGAAGAAGGCGAGGAGAAAAATAAAACGGCAGGGTGTTTTACCACTGCCGTTTTTGTGCTTATCCCTTATTGACCGAGCCGAAGAGGGCGATTTTGGCTTTTACTGCCTCCTTGATGGCGGCAACCTTGCGGTTGCGAATGTCAAGGTAAGAGAGCCCCTCCTGCAAGCCTGCGGTCATGGCGGCGTTGCCTGCCAGACACAGGTCGGTGAAGATGTTGACCTTGGCGATGCCGTATTTTACGGTATTGCGGAAATCATCGTCCGAAAGACCGCTGCCGCCGTGAAGCACCAAGGGGGTGTCAATCGCCGCGCGGATTTCCTGCAAGCGCTGGATATTGAGTCGGGGCTTGGTTTTGTATACCCCGTGGGCGGTGCCGATGGCAATGGCAAGGGCGTCAACCCCCGTTTCTGCCACGAACGCTGCCGCCTCCTCGGGGGTGGTGTACATATCCGTTTGCTCCTCGTCCCCTGCGTCGGCGTTGCCAACGTGGCCGATTTCGCCCTCCACGGATGCGCCAAAGGCGTGGGCAATTTTCACCATCTCACGGGTCGCTGCCTTGTTTTCTGCCTCGCCCGACAGGGAACCGTCGAACATAACCGAGGAGAAGCCAAGGCGCAATGCCTCCATACAGCGCGCAAAGGTCAGTCCGTGGTCATAATGCACCACAACAGGCACCGAGGCACGCTTGGCGGCGGCTATAATAGAGGGCGCAATCAGCTGTAATTCCCCGTGGGGAAGCAACACCTCCGCCGTGCCAATAATCACGGGCGAGCGAAGCTCCTCAGCGGCGGCAATCACCCCCTCCAGCATATCGGTGTCGGTGGTGTTAAAAAGCCCAACGGCATAATGCTCCGCCTGCGCCTTTTTTAATACGTCACATAAGCTTACAAGCATAGCTGTTTCCTTTCAAAATTCTGACAGATTTTTTTCATTTCCTCTAAGGAGCAAAGCGCCTCGGTCGCCCCCTGGGCACGCAGGGAAACGGCAGCGGCGGTAGAGGCTATCTCCAAAATCTCCCTGTCGCCGTAGCCCTCGGCAATCGCAAAAAGCGCTCCCGCGCAAAAAGCGTCCCCTGCTCCCGTCGTGCCTTGAATGAAGCCCTCGGGCAGCTCGAAGGAGCCAAGGGCGGTGAAGCCCGACTCACGCAGGATGACCGAAGCATCGGGCTTGTGGATAATAACCCCACGCCCAACACCCAGCTCTCGCAGACAACGGCAGATTTTTTCCAAATTCTCATTGGTAGGCTCTATCCCTGCCAGCTGTCCCGCCTCGTATTCGTTGACAATTAAGTAATCGGTGTAGGGAAGGCAGCGCAAGACGTCCTTGTAGCGCTCGGAGCTTTCGCTCACCAAATCAATAGAGGTCAGAATCCCTCTTTTTTGCGCCTCGCGCAAAAGAAGCTCTCCGTCCCCTGCGTCTATCTTGTCGAGCAGTAAAAAATATCCAAGATGAAGAATGGAGGCAGGAAGCGCATCTAAATCCACGTCCTCTGCCCCAAACGCCGCCGAAGCGCCCGCATAGGTAAAGAAGGTGCGCTGTCCGCCCTCAATGCTCATAACCTGGGTGAAGCTGGTGCCGTGCGCCTCGTCCACCAAAAGAGCGGCGGTGTCCACGCCCTCGTCCTCCAGGGTGCGGCGGATAAGCGCCCCGTCCTCGTCCTTGCCCACTCTGCCGCCCGCAAAAACGGGGAGAGAAGGGCAAATGCGCTTCAAATCAATGGCAACGTTGGGAACAGCACCGCCCAAGGATACGGAAGTTGTCCGTATCTTCGCCAACTCGCCGCAGGCAGGGTAGCGCTCCACCACGTTTATCTTATCTACCAGGGCGTTGCCGAAAACGGCAATGCCCTGTCTTTTTCCGTTTTCCGTCATCAGTTGCACTCCGCAACCAGAGGACCTGCCAGCTCGCTAAGGAAGAAGAGCTTGCCCTTCAGGGTAGGAATGTAAGAGGAGGTAATCCAGGGGGTCTTGGGGTGACGCAGGGTCATCCACAGAGAAAGCCCCTGCCATTGCATACCGCGCCCCAGGGTACCGTCCGCACCGCCAATGGCGTAATCTGCCTGCAAGAACAGGCCGGGGCCAATGGTGTTGGCGCGGCAGGGCACCAGCGTGGTTCTGGACTTAAAGCTGGTGTAAGCATTCTGCTCCACGGTCAAGGGATGAATCTTGGCGCCGATTCTGTAGGGCGCCTTTTCCCATTCCTCTGCCGTTGCGTATTCCCCTGCGAAGGTGGGCTCCCAGAAAGCGATATGGCACATTCTGCCGATACCGTATACCAGCACCAGCTTTGCGCCCTCTGCCTTCAAGGCGGCAATCTTTTCGGGATAGGTGGGCAGGTTTTCCTTGGTAGCAAAGTTGCGCTGAGAAGGAGGAACCGTCAGCTCGCCCAAGGGCTTGAAGAGGGCGTTTTCCATAGCGTTCTGGAAGGAGCCCGTGCTTTCAGCAGACAGGGTGTTGCCCTCGCCGTCAGACCATTCGTCCATATTGAAGGTGTACACGTGTTCGCAGGAAACGCCCCACTCCTTCAAGAAATATACCACCCATTTGTACATACCCATAGGGCCAACAGGGAGAATAAAGGCGATTTTCTCGCCTCTTTCCTTGGCAAGCTTAATTTGCATCGCAATCTCGTGTCCCATGTAGGTTTCAAATTCACCAAGGCTCTCGCACTTGATGGGGGTAAAGCCCTCGTTCCAATGGGGCTGTCTGTCGGTAACCGTTTCGGGGGCGTCAATGCAAGCGTCAATTTTATCAAAGTCCCAGCCTGCGGGATAAAAGCCCTCTAAGTCAGAGCCTTTCACGGTAGAGTTAAAATTCATAGCCATAATCCTTTCTGTTTCAAAAAATTAAGGGAGAAGTCGCTTGGTGGTAAGGCGCTGGTCAGCGCGGCAAATGCGGAAGCCCTCCGCATAGGCAACGCCGCATTGAGAGCCTCTGAAGCGAGCGGAGGCACGGGTGTTGTCCAATACGTCAATGCCATCGTGGTCACGAAGCCAGACGACCTGGCTCTCGTGGCAGGCAAGCATTTGCAGCTTCATATCTATCTCCTCGGAGATGTCCACGTATTCATCGGGCTCCGAGTCAATGCAGCCGCCGTTGTCCATATAGTACAGGGGCGTCACCTTGCAGGCAGGACCCAAATCGGGGCGGTAGTGAGGCACGCTTGCCGAGAAGGAGGCGTTAAACACCAGCTTGGCAACCTCCACGTGGTCCACCATATAGTCGTTGGGGGCGTGGGTAATGATGAAATCGGGGGCAACGCTGCGGATAACCGCCACTATCTTGTCGTGCTGCTCACGGTCGGCAGCATTGACGCACAAGTCCCCAATATCGCAGGTCATAATGGAAAAGCCCGCCAGGGTAGAGGAAACCTCTGCCTCCTTGATGCGAATGGCGCGAAGCTCCTCGGGGCCAAGCACCACGTGTCCCATGTTGCCGTTTGCCACGTGGCAAACCGTTACCTCGTCGCCTCTTTTCTTGCAGCGCAGAAGCGTTCCCGCGCATTTAATTTCCATATCGTCGGGATGACAGGAAATCGCTAAAACCTTATACACAGTATAGACCTCCTTAAAAAATTTTTCTTCTATTTGTATTTTATCAAAAACCCTCTTGCAATGGAGTGTAAAATCGGCTATAATATGTATAAAATCGGACAGGCGGTAAAAAAGATGACAGATAATTTTACAAGAATACCCTTCGAAAGGCTTTTGAACGTCACAAGGCTCATCACTATCTTCTATATGGAAATCTCCAAGGATTTTTCCAACGGCGGCGAAACCCACGGCTTTTGGGAAATGGTGTACATTGATAAGGGAGAAATGATTTGCACCGCCGACAAAAAGAGCTTTCGCTTGAAAAGCGGCGAAATGACCTTTCATAAGCCCTATGAATTTCACAACCTGTCGGGGGACGGCAAAACGCCTCCCAACGTCAGCATTCTGACCTTTGAATGTAACAGCCGCGCGATGGAGTATTTTGAAGGAAAAATTTTCAAGCTGTCTGCCGAGGAGAAGCGCCTGCTGGCGATGCTGTTCGAGGAGGGCGTCGCCTCCTATCGCCTGCAAAGCGTCAATAACCCCCTTTTGCAGAATATGGAACGGGTAGAAAACGCCCCCGTTGGCGGCAGCCAGATGATTAAAAATCTGTTAGAAGCCTTCTTGATTATGCTGATGCGCCATACCGACGTTATCACCAAGCAAAAAAGAACGGAGCTGACCGTTGACGGCATCAGCATCCCTGACCAGCTACGGGAAATATTGGACTATATCCAGGAGAGCCTCTACGGCAGAATTACCGTAGCGGACGTGGCAAGACGGGTGAACAAAAGCGAAAGCGCCGTCAAGCAGCTTTTCTCCGCCTATATGAAGGAGGGAATCATGTCCTACTATATGCGGAAGAAGATTGGCGAGGCAAAGCGCTTAATGCGAAAGGGCGGCTACAATATGGCGCAAATCGCCGATATGCTGGGCTTCGATACGCCCCAGTATTTTTCCAAGTGCTTCAAGCGTCTGACCAATATGACCCCCTCCGAGTATAAGCAGTCCATTATGCCGTGACGGAAAAAGAAAAAATCAGCAAAAGCTCTTTCCCGTCTTGCTTTTTTGGGAAATATATGCTATAAAGAAGAAAAAGCATATTTTCCCCGTCAGCAACCGCATTTTTATCAACCGTATCAAAAGAAAAGGAAGGGAAGGATTGCCCTATGAAAACCGAACAGAATTACGATTTTCGCCGTGAGCTTTTAACCGTCCACGAGACAGACCGCCGCAACCCCGCGCGCACGCCCCAGCCCAACGAATATTGGTTGGAGCAGGGCGCCAAAATCGCCATTACCCCCGATGCCCCCGAGGTGATTGCCGTGGCTGCCGCCGATTTTTGCGACTATCTCTCCGTTACGATGGGGGTGAAGGCCTCCCTCGTCACCCAAGGAAAGGGCAACCTTTCCGTTGCGCTTGCCTCGACTCTCGGGGTTGACCTTGGGGAGTTTGCCGCCTATCAGGGCTTTCGTATCCTGGTGGATGCCGAGGGCATCACCGTCCTTGCCCACGATGACCGAGGCGCGGCGCAGGCGCTCTATTATATCGAGGATTTGATGACCTTCGCGGGTGCCCCCTGTCTTGCCTTTGGCAAAATAGAGAAGCGCGCGATGTATACCCCCCAGATGGTACATTCCGCCTACGGTATGGATGAATTCCCCGATGAATATCTTGCCCGTATCGCCCACGAGGGAAGGGACGCCATCCTTGTCTTTACCAAGGGCGCCAACCTGGCAAACGATTTCCCCTTGGACTTTAACGACCTCATTCGCCGCGCCGCTCGCTACGGCATCGACGTATATGCGTATAGCAAAATCAAAAGCAAAAAGCACCCCGAGGAGGAGGGCGCCGAGGCGTATTACGAGGAAACCTACGGCAAGCTCTTTCGGGAGTGCCCGGGGCTTAAGGGCGTCACCCTGGTGGGTGAGTCGGTAGGTCTGCCCTATTCCACCCAAAAGGGCATCGGTCAGCTGATGCGCGACGGTATTCCGCTGGGCATAGATACCCCCAGCATCTACCCCTGCTTGGATTACGCTGACCTTCTTGCGATGCTGAAAAAGGTTATTCGCCGCTATAAGCCCGATGCCGACATCGTTTTCTGGACCTATAACTTTGGCAAGATTGACAAAGAGGCGCGCTTGGCACTGATAGACGCGCTACCCACAGATATCACCCTTCTTGCCACCTTTGAAATGTTCGAGCCGCTGGAGCTTGACTCCTCCATCGTTACCTCCGCCGACTATTCCTTGGCGTTTGCGGGCCCCGGCTACTATTTCCGCACCGAGGCGGAGGCGGCAAAGCGCCGCGGCATTCGCCTGTATTCCATGACCAATTCGGGCGGCAGAACCTGGGACTTTGGCTGCGCCCCCTACGAGCCTATGCCCTATAGCTGGCTTCGCCGCTACGAGGCAATGAAGCAAATGCACGATGCGTGTGACCTTTCGGGCATTATGGAATGTCACCATTACGGCTTCTATCCCTCTATTATTTCCAAGCTGTCCAAGCATCTCTTTATGCTGCCCACTCCCTCTGCCGAGGCGCTGCTTGCCACTATTTTGGAGGCGGAGTACGGCAAGGAAAACGCTAAGCAGGTAGACGAGGCGCTTTACGATTACAGCGAAGCGCTGCGCCACTATGTCCCCTCGGACGCCGACCAGTACGGCGCCTTCCGCATCGGCCCCACCCAGCCCTTGCACCTGTTGCAAACACTGCATATTCCCTTTGACGAGGGCGCCAGCTACGGGCACGCAAACTGGATTGCCCAGTATCTGGACGTGCATCATAAGAAAACGCTCGCCGGGCAATCCCCCCAGGCGCTTCGTCACGCCGACGAGATAGCCTCGCTGGAAAGGATGCTCGCTTTGATGGAGAGGGGAACCGAACAGCTTGAAGCCATTCCCCATCCCAATGACAGACTGCGCCGCCTGGCAGGGCTTGGACACTTTTTAACCAACGTTGTGAAAACGGGACTTGCCGCCAAAAAAATGTACTCCCTGCGCTTGAAGCTTCTCTCCGAAAGCGACCCGATAAAATACGGCGCGCTTTTAGACGAGGTGGAGGCTTTGCAGCTTAAGGAGCGCGAAAACGTGCTTGACACCATTCCCCTGGTAGAAGCGGACTCGGCTCTCGGCTTTGAGCCCTCTATGCTCTATCTGACGGACAAGCGGCACCTGGAATGGAAGCTGCGCCAGATTGATTTCGTCATCCATATTGAAATGCGCGAAATGCGCCAGGGTCTTGCCCTGCATATGAAAAAGCTGCGGGGTGAATTTGAAGGCTCCAAGCGATAAAGCGCAAAAACAAAAACGGGCTGTCTCATTTGAGACAGCCCGTTTTTCCAAGCGCAAAGAAAATCAAATTCTCTTGGTTTTCATGTTTCTTGCCAAAAGCGTCAGAACCAGCATAATCACGTAAAGCGCGCCGATGGTAATAAAGACGGCAGGCCAGCCGAAGGCGTCCTTCACGAAGCCAAAGACCATTGCCTGTACGGCGGCGCCCATATAAACTGCCCAGTCCAACACACCCACGATGGTGGAGGAGAAGGCGCGGCCGCCCATATCTCCCGCAATCGCCCAGATAACCCCCGTTACCATAGCGGCAACGCCCAGAACGAAGAGCATCACCGAGGCAACCGTCTGGTTCTTGATAAAGGGGAAGAAGCAAAGCCCGAGGCAAGCAACGATGGCGGCAAGCGCCAGCATCGGCTCCCGCTTGCCGCGGAAAACCTTGTCGGTAATCAAGGGGAAAACGAACATAGCGCAGGCTTGCCCGAAGGGCAGAAGAATGGAGCTGAAAATGCCGTCCTTAATGGAAAGCCCCATCACCTCGCTGAAATAGGTGGGAATCCAGGTCAAAAGCCCGTAGCGGCCAACCCCCGCAATAGCGGAAATCAAGCAGAACACCAAAACCTTCGGTTCGGTGAACAGAACCTTGTAGGGATAAAGGAAGCCCTTTTTCTTAATGTCTGCCTCTAACACCGCGTCGCGCTGAGCGGCAGCGGCATCGGGCTCCTCAAAGGGCGCAAGCCCCACGTCCTCGGGCTTTTCCTTGAAGAAGAAATAAAAGGCAACCAGCATCAGCACCATAGGAATCATAGGGTAGCGGAAGGCGGCGCGCCAGCCCCATTCGGGGTTGAGAGTCAGGCAAAGGAGAATGGTCAAGTAGGTCACCACCTGGGCAAAGCCCGAAAAGGCGGTGGTCAAGCCCGATGCGAAGCCGCGCTTCTCCTTGGGCCACCACTTGTTGAGAATACCAAGCCCGTTTGCCCAGACCATGGATTGGAAATAGCCGTTCAGACCCCAAAGCACCGCAATCACGGGAATGGAATGCTGGAAGGAAATCACCACGTTCAGAACGGCGGAGGCAATAATGCCCACCATCATAAACCGCTTGTAGCCGAGAAAAGCGCCAAGACGCCCGTTAATCAGCTGCCCGAAGGCGTAGCACCAGAAGAGCGCCGAGGAAACCACACCCAGCGCCGCTGTGCTGGAGCCAAGACCCTCTGCCATCTGGGTCATCACCAAGTTGATATTCTGCCGCCCGTTGTAGAAAAACAGGTATGTAATGCCAAAGCTTAAGAGCATCAGCCAGCCCCAGCGTCTGAATTTCTTGTAGTCGCTTGGCGAATATCCGTATTTTTTGGTTTCGGTTTCTTCTATGATGGTGCCTCGCATTTTTTTCTCCTATGCTGTATTTTTTTCCCTTATTGTAGCATATTTTCCTTTCTTTGTCAATAAAATCTTGCGCCCAAAAAAGAAAAAAGCCCCCTCGGGGAGGGAAGAATCAAAAAGAAATAGCCCCTGACAGTTTCTTTACACCGTCAAGGGCTATTTCTGTTCTTGCTTGGGCTCTATCATCCTTCCTTATCCTCCTTTTCCTTGTCTGCCCTTTGCTTATCAGCGCACCGAAGCTTGTAAAATCTTTCTCATACCGAGCTCTCTAAGGGAGAGTACCTGTTCTTCCGCTTTCCGCATAAAGGCGAGTGCCTGAACCTGTCCCCTCGTTGCCTCTACTGACGGGCATTTCCCGTATCTCTCACCGACATCCTGATAGGGTCGGCATCTATCTTCACCTGACCTATACGATACGGAGAAGTCCGCTTTCCTGTTCAAGGCTTCCTTGGGGTAGTCCCGTTTTCCTATGCCATTGGACCTTACCTTCCTTTTCTTTTATCCTTTGGGTAGTCCTGCTTCTTATGCCATTGGACCGTACCTTCCTTTTCTGTCATCTCTTTTCTTCGCTTGTAGTATACCATATTTTTTTGGCTTTTGCAATTGGCAAACTGTACATAATTTACAAATATTTTTTGTATAAAACATAGAAATTAGTGAAAACGCCCATAAACCCCTTTACAAATGCCAAAAACTGTGTTAAAATGAATATGTTATGATGCTTCTTTACCTTCGGAAGCAGAAGCCGAGCCCCATTTTTGCGGTGGGACTCGGCTTTTTTTGTTTGGTTGTCTTGGCTATCTTTGCCGCGCACTGCGGCAGAAGGGGCGAAGGGCGCAGCCCTCGCAGGGAATATGCCCTGCCTCCTTGGCGGAGGCGGGACGGGCAGAGGCATCTCCCGAGCACATACGGGAGCCAACCCCGGCTACCGCCGCCTCCAGGCGCTCCACCAGAGCGCCCATCTCGGGAAGGGAGAGGGCGTTCTCGCCAAAAGCCTCGCCCTTGCGACGGGGAGAGGGCTTTCTGGCATCGTAGCGATGCCCCTCGGAGTTGTCCATGGCGCGAAGCACCGCCTCGTCCCGTAGAATTAAGCCGTTGCGTCCAATGCTCTCGCGGACACGGAGGCGCACCGCCTCGGCATCCTCGGGGGCGTCTAACTCCAAATCCTTGGGGGAGGTCAGCATATAAAAGGCACCCGCAGGCAAAACCTCGTCATTCTCGGTAATGCCCAGCGCCTCTAAAAAGGCAGGGTCACGGGATTTCCAAAGGGCGAAAAGGTAGAGGGGAAGCTGTACGTCCCGTCCGCTCTCCACCCGCTTGATGGAAAATTTCTTGTTTCCCGTCTTGTAGTCAATGACACGCAGGTATACCTTGCCGTCATCGCTTCTGTACATATCCACGCGGTCAATCTTTCCGTAAAGAGAAACCGTCCGTCCCTCGGGGGTGGTGAACGCCAAGGGAGAGGGGGCGTTTTCGTCCCCAATGGAAAGCTCCATAAAGACGGGGGTAAAATCGCTGTGTGCAAATTCCTCGTTCAGCTCCTCCGCCATCAGCCGCGCGCTCTTTTGCAAGCGGAGCAGAAGGTGGCGAAGCCGTGGCGTGGAAAGCTCGTTTTGGGGGTATACCGATTGCATATAGCTCTCTGCCGCCCGATTGACAAGGGAGGATAGCTGGTCCTTCGGTATCTGCCCGATTACCAGCCCCTCCTCCTTCACCAGCGTCAAAAAGATTTCGAGCAGGGCGTGAATGAGATTACCCACCGAAAGGTGGTCAAGGGTAACGCGGCTGTTTTCGTTCAAGCGCAGAATGTAGGAGCCGTAGTAGGAAAAGGGACAGTTGACGTAGGCGTCAATGCGGCTCTGGGTCAAGCGCAAAACGGGGGGGAAGAGGGTGCTTGCAAGCTCCGGAGAAATAACGCAGTCGCCGTCCGAAAGGCGCATATAGGGCAAGGCGGGCTCGCCCGTTGCCCTGGCAATGGCGTCGGCAAGGGTAGAGCCCTTGGCGGCGTTGCGGTATTCGTCTGCCACGCGGCGCGTGTAAATCAGCGCCTCAAGCGGGAGAAGGGAGGCGTCCGCCTCCTTTGCCTCAAACAGCGATAGCAGCCGTCGGTAGGCAGGTGCGGGAGAAAGCGGAGAGCCTGCCGCATCGGTGCGGAAGGTGTAAAGAAACGCGTTCTCCCGTCCCAAGGACAAGGCGCGCAGGAAGCAGAATTCCTCACGGGAGGCAAGCTGACGCAAATCCATCGAAACGGGGAGAGAAAGCGCCTCTAAGCGCTGTCTGTCCGCCTGGGTAAAGAAGCCGCTGTCGTGAACGGTGGCAGGGAATTCTCCCTCGTTGACACCAAAGAGCATCACGAAGCGGGAGGGCTCCGCCCGCAGGGTGGCGGCAGAGCCAAAGAGAACCGCATCCTCGGAAACGGGGATTTGTCCCAGATTGACCGTGCCAAAGAGCAGGGTGAGAATTTCCGCAAATTGCTCGGCGGTGAGCCTCGTGTCCTCCATCACCTCCACCACCGTGTCCAGCAGCTCGCAAACGGTGGGGAAGAGGCGCAAAAGCACCTTTGCCTCCGCCTCTCTGCCAAGCACCCGTGCCTTTTCGGCACGGCGCAGCATCTGGCGCTCTGCGTCCTGGGACTCTAAAAGCCCGTAAAGCGCCTCGGCGTGCTCCTTGGCGGTTTTCTCGCCCTTGATGCTGTCACGGAAGGCAAGCAGGGGTGAAAGTAAAGTCCGCTTTACACCGTTGACGGCGGCAAGGGTCGCCTTGGACTCCTCGGTAACGTCGGCGGTATAGCCGAGAGGATTCATCGTAAAATCCTCTTTTTGGGTAAAGAGCTTCCCGTGAATGGAGAAGCGCTCGGTGTATAGCTCGAAAAGGTCGGCGTCCCGCTGGGAAATGCCCCCGAAGCGGCACTTCATATAGGTAATCACGTCGGCGCGCTGGAAGCCGTAGCAAACGGCGGCGTATGCCGAGGATATCATTTTAATCAGCTCGAAGGCGGCAAGGTCTGTCCGCGCCGAGGTAAAGACGGGAATGCCGTATTTCTCAAGCGCCCTGTCCAAAATGCCCAGATAGGTGTCGGCGTTGCCTGCCACAATGGAAAAATCACGGTATCGGGCGCCCTCTGCTACCCTCGCCTTGATTTCGGCTGCAAGGGTGTCTGCGGCGGCAAAGGGGTCGTCGGCAACCGTAAAGCGGAAAAAGCCGCCGTTGGCGTTTTTGTTGGGAATCAGCCCGCGGTCCGCGCGGAAAAGCTGCTCCTCCGCATAGGCAAAGGCGGCGTCCCTTCTCTTGGGAAGCGCTATACGGCGCACCTCTTGCCCCACCTCCTCCGCTAAGGCGCAAAGGGCTCTCTCCGTTTCCGACACCTCCAAAAAGCAGTTCTGGCGGTTTGCCGTTTCGGGAAGGGGCAAAAAGACGGCAATGGAGGAATGGCGCAGCAGCTCCTTCAGAATACGGAGCTGCTGACGGGTAAAGCTGGTAAAGCCGTCAACGAAAAAGAGGGTGTCGCCAAAAAGCGGCTCCTCGCTTAAAAGCGCCGCCAGGGAATCCAAATCCTCTGCCGTTGAGCCGTAGGCGTAGTGAAGCTCGGCGCGGTACAGCGCCAAAATAGCCGAAAGGTCCTCCGTGCGCCGACGGAGCTGCTCTCCCTCGGGAAGCGCCTCTGCCGCGCGGTGCAGGTCAGTGGGGGTAACGCCAAGCGCCCCCATTTCCTTTTCGGCGCCGCAAAGCTGCTTGACGGTGGAAATCTTTGCTCTCTTGTCGGGAGGATTGTGCAGGGTAGGAGCAAGCGCGTCCACCACCTTCCACATCAGAAGGGCGGCGGTGGCATCGTTGGCGTAGCGGTAGGAAAGACCGCCCCGTTTGCGGAAGGCGGTGTTGGCAAGCCGCGTGAAATTGGACGCCTCAAAGAAGAGAGGCGCCTCGGAGGGGAGCAGTCGCGCAAGAGCCGCCTCAGCCAGCACCGTTTGCTGCTCGGGAACGAGAAGAACAGAGGGCGTCTTGTCCGCCACGCACCTGGCAATGGCGCCGAATAAGGGGGACTCGCCGCCCAAATCGGTCTTATAAAGCGTCAGCATCGGTAGCTATACCCCTTTCCGCGGTGGGCAAAAATGCGCTTCTTGCCGTCACGCTCCAATTTCTCCCGTAAATAGTGAATGTATACGTTCAAAAGCCCCTGGTTGTCCGCTTCCTCCTTGCCAAAGGCGGCAACGAGAAGCGCCTGCCGTGAAACGGGCTCTCCCTCTGCCTCTATCAGAACGGCAAGCAGTCGCCTCTCCGTAGGGGTCAGCGCGGGAGGGGCGTCCCCCCTTCGCAGCTCCTCCAAGGCAGTTAAAAACAGCTCCTCGTCAAAGGGACGGGGCAGAACGGGGAAGGAGGCATCCTTCCCAAGCCGTGTAAAGCCAAGGGCAGGCACCGAAAAGGTCCGTTCCTCGCAGCTATCCAAATCCACTAAAAGAAGGGTAGCCTCCTCTCGGGATACAAGGGGGAAGCGCGCCTCTTCCAAAAGCAAGGCGAGCAATCGCCCAAGGACTCTGTCCTCTGTGATGATATAAGCGCCCATCGGTACTCCCCCTTTCTGTTTTGTCCTAATTTATTATAAAGGAAAACGGGGCGTTTGTCAATTCAAAAGAAGGGGAAAAAGGAAAAATCTCGCCCTCTTTCTCCAAGGGACGGGAAAAACGGAGCAAAAAAGACCGTTTGCGTCCCAAGCTGACCAAAAGCGCCACCCTTCTTAGACCTTTTTCTTTCATTTCCCGTGCTATGCTTGTCTTGGCAATATTTCCAAGAAAATCTGATAAAGAGAAAGGAAGAAAAGGTATGAGATGGATGAAAAAGAGCAGGGCCAACGAGCGTGTGGAGTCCATATCCGTGATGGCTATCGTCCCCAACCCCGCCCAGCCCAGACAAAGCTTTGAGGAGGGGGCGTTAGCGGCGCTGTCGGATAGCATTCGCCGCTATGGAATTTTGCAGCCCCTCTCCGTCCGAAAGAAGGGGGAGCGCTATGAGCTTATTGCGGGGGAACGAAGACTGCGCGCCGCTATTCTGGCAGGATGTCGGGAGGTGCCCTGCCTCGTCTACGAGGTGGAGGAGGGCAAAAGCGCCGAGCTTGCCATTGTGGAAAATCTTTTGCGGGAAAACCTCAATATGTTCGAGGTAGCGCTTGCGATGGAAAGGCTTGCAAGGGAGTACGCCCTGACCCAGGAGGAAATAGCCGAAAAGCTGTCGGTCAGCCAGTCCCAGGTGGCAAATAAGCTGCGCCTTTTGCGGCTGCCCCTTCCCATTCGGGAGCGTATTCTTGCCGAGGGCTTAACCGAGCGGCACGCAAGGGCGCTTTTGCGTCTGGAGCCTGCCCTATGGGAGTCAACCCTCTCCAAAATCATCGAGAAGCGGCTCAACGTGTCCGAAAGCGAGGCGCTGATTGATAAGCTCCTGGAAACGGGAGAGGGCAAGGGGACAAGCCGTCGGCGGCGCCAGCGCCTGCGGGGCTCTATGCGGGATTTGCGCCTCTTTTACAATTCGGTAGAAAAGGCGGTGGATATGGTCAGACGCTGCGGCGTATCGGTGGAAAGCCGTAGGGAAGAGGAGGAGAAGGAAATCCGCTATATCATTTCCATTGCGAAATGAGGTTTTTTGTGCGATTTTGATAAAAATCAAAAAAAGCATAAAAATTTGTAAATATTTTTGATTAACCCCTTGATTTTTTTCGTCGTATTCTGTATAATAATGTCGTGAAACAGATCAACCGTTTCACATCAGAAAGTGCATATATAATTCCAATATAATTCGGATGGATGGCCCGAATGTTTCTACCGCCTCGCCAAGAGGTGACTATTGGCTGACAATGCTTATGGTGTGAAACAGCTTCGTCTGTTTTTTTGTTTTTTATATCCTCTCGGTTGTAAGGAGACCTCTATGAAGCTCTTGGAAGAAAGAATCCTCAAGGACGGCATCGTCTTGAAGGGGGACGTTTTGAAGGTTGGCAGCTTTTTGAACCAGCAGCTGGACGTGCCCTTCCTTTGCGAGGCTTGTAAAGAGTTTTATCGCCTCTATAAGGATGCGGGTGTCACGAAGATTCTGACCATTGAAGCCTCGGGTATTGCCATCGCTGCCTTGACGGCGCAGTATTTCGGTGTTCCCGTGGTATTCGCCAAGAAGTCCAAAAGCGACAATATTGCCGCTGACGTATACAGTGGGCGCGTGGTTTCCTATACCCACGGAAACGAGGCGCAGGCAATCGTATCCAAGGAATATATTTCCAAGGAGGACAGGCTCCTGTTGATTGACGATTTTTTGGCAAGGGGAAGTGCCTTGGAGGCGCTCTTGGCTATTGCCGGGCAGGCAGGCGCTGCGGTGGTCGGCGCGGGCATCGCCATTGAAAAGGCATACCAGGGCGGCGGCGACGCCTTGCGCGCGGCAGGGCTGCGTATAGAGTCCTTGGCGCGTATCGCCTCGATGGACGAGGAAAAGGGCATCGTCTTCTGTTAAGGTTTTAAGAAGCAGAGGCTTCTCAAAATAAAAAATTTTTTTTGGAGGAACAGAAAAATGTTCAAGAAAATCGCATCTCTGGTTCTGGCGCTTGTTCTGGTTCTCGGCGCATGCTTCGCACTGGGCTCCTGCAACGGCGGCAACGACAAGGTAAAGGCAGCCTTGATTTGCCTGCACGGTGATAGCTCTACCTATGACAAGAACTTCATCGACGCATTCAAGACCGCTTGTGAAGCAAAGGGTGTTGAGTACACCTACATCACCGACATCGACGAGAAGACCATCTGCTACGACAAGGCAGCTGACTTTGCTGACCAGGGCTATGACGTTGTATTCGCCGATTCCTTTGGCCACGAGCCCTTTATGCTCCAGGCTGCTAAGGAATTCCCCAACGTGCAGTTCTGCCACGCAACCGGTACCATGGCTCATACCGAAAACCAGTCCAACTTCCAGAACTCCTTCGCATCCATTTACGAGGGCAGATATCTGGCAGGCGTTGCTGCTGGCTTGAAGCTTCTTGAACTCTACGATACCGACGGCGACGGCGCTATTGCCGATGCTGAGGCTAAGATTGGCTACGTAGGCGCTCATCCCTATGCAGAGGTTGTTTCCGGCTACACCTCCTTCTTCCTTGGCGTTCGCTCCATCGTTGCAAACGCTACTATGGAAGTTCGTTACACCAACTCCTGGTATGACGAGGCAGCTGAAAAGACCACCGCTCTGGCTCTGATTGACAACGGCTGCAAGCTCATTTCTCAGCACGCTGACTCCATGGGCGCACCTACCGCTTGCGAGGAGAGAAACATCCCCAACGTTGCTTACAACGTAGCAACCGGCAAGAATACCTTCGTTATCGCTTCCAGAATTGACTGGATTCCCTACTTCGAGTATATGCTTGACTGCGTTATCAACGGTAAGGACATCGACGCCGACTGGACCGGTAACCTGGCTAACGGCGCTGTTAAGATTACCGCTCTTGGCGCTGCTGCCGCTGAAGGCACCCAGGCTAAGCTTGACGAGGTTGCCGCTAAGCTGAAGGACGGCTCCCTTAAGGTATTCGACTGCTCCAAGTTCACCGTGAACAACCAGCACTTGACCGAGTATATGGCTGACGTGGATACCGATGCCGCCTTCACGCCCGACACCAACGTTATCAAGAATGAGAATGGCGTAACCTTCTTCGACGAGAGCGCCTTGCGCTCCGCTCCTTACTTCGATATCCGTATCGACGGCATCACCG